>JBEIQZ010000163.1:0-10718 GCA_040376255.1 Alphaproteobacteria bacterium | reverse complement strand
TCCTGGAGCTCAACAGCCGGGGCCGGGGGGTCGCCACCCTCCAGAGCCGCCTCAACGAGCTCGGCGCCACGCTGACCGCCGACGGCGAGTTCGGCCCGCGCACCATGCGCGCCGTCAAGGGCTTCCAGAACGCCAACCGCCTCCCCGACGACGGCGTCGTCGGCCCCCGCACCGCCGCCGCCCTCAACGGCCCCAACGCGAAGCGGATCGGCACGATCCCCCAGGGCAACCAGAACCAGGGCAACCAGAACCAGGGCAACCAGAACGACAATAACAACCACGATCAGGGCCAGGGCGACGGCCAGCACCTCGCCCAGGGCCAGCTCACCTCCAACTTCTCCGCCTCTGAGTTCGCCTGCCACGACGGATCGGCCACCCCGGCCCGCGTGATGGGCAACCTCCGCGTCCTCGCGCAGCAGCTTGAGATCTTGAAAGAGGCGCTCGGCGGGGCGAACATCCACGTCAACTCCGGCTACCGCTCCCCGCGCTACAACAGCTCCGTCGGCGGCGCCGAGAACAGCCAGCACCTCTACGGGCAGGCGGCGGACATCGTCGTCTCCGGCTACAGCCCGCGCCAGGTCGGGGACGCCATCGAGCGCCTGATCCGCGAGGGCAAGATGCGGCAGGGCGGCCTGGGCCGCTACTCGACGTTCATCCACTACGACACGCGCGGCAGCAAGGCCCGCTGGTAGCTCAGGGCTTCTTGAGCGTCAGCACCCACGCCTCCCAGCGCACCTGGAACGCCGCGATGTCCGGCTCGTTCAGGACGGACTGGAGGGTCTTCAGGCCGGTCGGATCGGTCGCAGCGGCGGCGCGGAACGCCCGGTAGAACGGGATCAGCAGCCCCTTCTCCTGGAGGTACAGGCAGAGGTAGCGGGCCTGCGCGTAGCTGTCGCCCGCTCCGGTGTTGTAGAAGGTGTCCCGATCCTGAGCGAGGAACGCCGGGAAGGCGGGGAGCGTGCCAGCCCGGATCAGCCGTTGGAGGTTCGGCAGGCGCCAGTTCGGCAGCCCGATCAGGTGGCCGCCCTTGAATTCGCACTGCTCGAACAGCGAGGCCAGCCCCTCGTTGAGCCAGGAGGGCGCGCCGGGGAAGTCCGCATTCAAAAAGGGGTGGACCATCTCATGGATCAGCGTGCCGCCGCCGGTCGCGATGTTCATGATCAGCGCGCCGTGCCGTGTGGATGCGTAGCCGTAGGGCGTGTCGGGGGACTCCCCGAACAGCCGGAGCGTGTTGCCCATATAGCTGTCGCGGTCGCGGAACAGCCAGATCTGGAAGGCCCGCTCAGGATCGCCACGAAAAAAATCCTGCCGGAAGGCGCTGACCACCGGGCGGACGATCTCCGTCGCATACGCCGTCATCTCCGCCTGCGTCAGATCGCCCGCCAGCACGAACGGCGGCTCCACCGCCATCAAAAATCCGTCCGGCAGCATGGCCGCCGTCTGCTGGCGGCGCACTTCCAGCATGTCCCCTGAGAGCCGGGGGGCAGCCGGGGAGGCAGCCGGTGAGGCGGGGCTGGCGGACGGGATCGCCGCCGGGATCGCCGCCACCGGGAGCGTCGCCGCCGGGACGTCGGGCGCCCCGGAAGGGGAGCAGGCGAGCGTCCACAGCAGCGGGATCATCCGGTCTTCTGCCTGCGGCGCCTCAGTCCTGCGATCCCGGCCAGCGCGAGCGCCTGCGCGATCAGGCCCGCGCCCCGATCCCTGTCCGGCGCGGCCGCTGTCGCGCAGCCGCCGCTGATCCCGTCCATCGCTGTGCGCTCGCCGGGGAGGCCGAGCCAGCCCGCGTGGTCGGCGGAGTCGGCGGGGCTGCTGTCCGTCTGGCCGCTGTCCGCCGGATCGCTGTCTGCCGGATCGCTGTCCGCCGGGTCGCTGTCGGTCGGGCCGCCGGAGTCGCCGGGGTCGCCCGGGTCGCCGACGGTGCCGGTGAAGGTGGCGGTGAGGAGGTAGGGGCCGGGGTACTCGCTGCTGCCGACCCAGGTGTCGAGCGAGAGGTAGACGTCCCCGGCGGGGACATCGACGCTGACGGTGGTGTCATTGCGGGCGAGGCAGCTCGCGGCGGAGAGCGCGGTCAGGACGTGCAGATCGATGTCCACGCCCTCGTCGTCGCTGACCACGGCGCTCAGCGTGCCGCCGGTGGGCGTGTAGAAGTGGTAGAGCATCTCCGGGCCGGACTCGTCGGTGTCCGGGGCGCAGCTGTAGCCGTCGAGGGTGTCCGAGGCGGCCCCGGCGGTCCAGCGCTGATCGGTGAACGGGAACGCCCCGATCTCCAGCGGGGCGGCGGCGGTGCCGGGGGTGAACGAGCCGTCCTGCATGCCGTCGAAGCGGATCGGGGTGTAGCCGCTCAGGTAGGACCAGCCGGAGGTGCCGTTGACGCGCACCTGCTCGGCGCCGCCGGAGGCCTCATAGAAGACCGGCGTCCCGGCGTCCGTCTCGTAGGTGTACAGGACGATGTGGCTGCCCGCGTCGTTGAAGGCGTCGCCGGGCAGGACGTCGGCAGCGCTGATGTCGTGGGTGACGTTGTAGAACGTCGAGGTGCTGTAGTGGTCGGTCTCCCAGACCTGGGAGACGTAGCCGGAGCAGTCCACGCCCGCCGTACACCACAGGATGCCGTGCCAGGAGTGGCTGCCCGCGCCGTAGCCGTCCGCGATCTGCTGGTCGAACTCGGCCAGCGTCATGTAGCCGCCCCAGTCGTAGGGCAGGCCGGTGTGGGCGCCGGGGCCGTAGTCGCTCTCGTAGCCGCTCACGCAGGAGGCGTAGCCGTTGGCGGCGGTGCTCGTCCACGCGTGGAGCGCGTAGGCCGCCGCGTGGTCGAGCGCGCCGGGCCGGTCAATGGCAAGCGCAGGGGAGGGGAGCAGGAGCAGCACCGTCGGCAGCATCGCCGGGAGCATCGCTGAGATCATGGCCGCACCTCCACCAGCCGCAGGCCCGCCGCCTCAGGGGTCATCCACCACAGATCGCCCTCCGTGTCCACGCTCAGATCGCCGGAGGGGGCGTAGAGCCGCGCCCCGTCCGGCCCCAGCTCCACCCGCCGCCCGCTCCCGGTGTGGACGGCGTAGCGCCGCACGGTCAGCATCGCTGCCAGCGCCCCGCCGGTGTTCCCGCCCGTGTTCCCGCCGTGCTCCTCGACGATCAGCCAGTCCCCGAGCATCCAGCCGCCGCAGTCCATCGCGCAGGCGACCTGCGTCTGCCCGCCCTTCCCGCCGATCCCGCCCACCGTGAGCGTCCGCCCCTCGCGCCGCACCGGGCGGGGGTTCGCCAGCAGCGCCGGATCGGTCGCCGGGCGCAGCGCCCCGTCCAGCACGAACGCCGGGTGCAGGTTGCTGAAGACGTCGACGGTGTAGATCCGGTCGCCGATCTGCCGGAGCGGCCCCGGCGGCGCCAGATCCGGCAGCGTCGCCGTCTGCACCACCTCCGCCCCGGAGGCGCTCCCCGCCCCGCGCACCCGCCACACCGTCCGGTCGTCCCGCAGCAGCAGCGAGCCGTCGGTCAGGATCAGCCCGTCGTCCGCCGCAGGCAGCCCCGCGAGCGCCACCGGCAGCCCGCCCTGCGCCCCGATCCGCGCCGCGTACACCCGGCGATCCGCCGCGTCGAACAGGATCGGCCCGTCCGGCCCGACGACAAACCAGTCCGGGCCGATGGCGGGGGACTCCGGGACGGCGGCCCGGAGCGGGAGCGCTGACCAGGGGAGGACAGCGTCAAACAGTGGATCTGGCGGAGCGGCCAGCGCGACAGAGAGCAGCAGCATCGCCGGAGAAGATAACCGGATACACTGGAAGCTGCTGGAGGATGCGGATGTCATCACTGTCGCGTCGACAAAGAGGCTGGACGATCTGCGGGGCGATCTGTGCCGGGCTCGCCCTGCCGCCGGCGTCGCTCGCGGGCGATCTGAGCGCGAAGACTGCAGACGGGCGCGAGGTCGTGCTGCGCGAAGACGGCACCTGGATCTTCAAGCCGGCGCCGGTCGGATATCCGGTGACCGTGCATGGCGTGAAGCTCACCCTGGGGGCGCCGCTGAAGACGGCGGACTACGGGTGCAGGCCGCTGGAGGGTCAGACCATCGGGGGTGTCCCGGTGCTGGGCTGCACAGCGGGCGGGAAGCCGGTGCAGCTCGCGGTCGCAGGTGACGGCGTCCTGTTCTTCATCCATGTCGAGAGCAACGACGTCCCGATGGTGCGGGCGTTCGAGGCGGCCAACGTCCCTGGACTCGGAAAAATGATCGGGGAGACAGAGATCGACGGAGCGGACTGCCCGGAAGGCGTCTCGCGCTACAAGGTCAACGGCCTGAGCGTCGAGGTGGTGGTGTCTGACGGCTGCTATGAGGAGGAGAACCCGACGGTGAGCCGATCCCTGCGCCTGATCCGTTGAACCCGCTGTCAGCGGTGCTACACTGCGCGCCATGCTGCTCCTCCTCGCCTGCACCCCTGCCACCTTGATCCTCAGCACCGACCCTGACGGCTCCACGACGGATGACTCCGCGTGGCTGGAGCAGATCGGTGCCGCCGATCAGGACACAGCGCCCGAACCGGAGCCCGATCTCACCCGCGTCTTCAACCTCGACGCGGTGCATGAGGTGGAGATCACCCTCTCCCGCGACAGCGAGCGCAGCCTGAGGGGCGATCCGTTCACCTGGGTAGAGTCTGAGATGACCTTCGACGGGGAGACGTTCAGCCACACCGGCGTCCGCATCAAGGGGCGGCTCGGGTCGCTGCGGAGCATGGATCAGAAGTGCGCGTGGAAGGTGGATGTCCAGCAATTCGGCAGCAGCGCCACGCTGGAGGGCATCCAGTCCTTCGCCCTCGGCAACATGGTGCAGGACGGCGCCTTCGTGCACCAGGTGGCGGCCTACGCCATCTACCGCGCCGCCGGGGTGCCGGTGCCGCGCCTCGGCTACGCCTGGGTCACCGTCAACGGCGAGGACTTCGGCCTCTACATCCTGACAGAAGAGTACGACGACGAGTTCCTCGACGCCAACTACCCCGATCCCTCCGGCAACCTCTACGACGGCGACTATGTGATGTGGGACGACGGCAGCTACACGCTGCTCGACCTCTACACCGACTATGTCGATCTGTTCGAGCTCGACGAGGGCGCGGAGGATCGCAGCGACCTCCAGCGCCTCACCGCCGCCCTCGACGCCGGGGAACCCCTCGACAGCGTCGTCGACACTGAGCAGCTCGCCCGGATGTGGGCCGTCGACTCCTGGATCGGCCACTGGGACAGCTACAGCTACAACTGGAACAACTACCGCGTCTACTTCGACCCGACCGACGGGAAGGCCGAATTGCTCCCCTGGGATCTCGATCAGCCCTTCAGCGAAGGCACCCCGATCACCGCTCCCTACGGCCGGCTCGCCCAGCTCTGCCGCGCCGACCGCGCCTGCCACGCCCGCTTCCTGGAGATCATGGCCTCCCTCGGCCAGACCGCCGCCGACGCGGGCGTGCCGGAATTGACCGGGCAGGCCATCGACCTCGTCAACCCCTACGCCTCCCGCGACCCTCGCCGCGAGCAGAGCATGGAGACCCTGCGCGCCTACCAGCAGCACCTCCGCGACTGGCTCACCTACCGGCAGGACACCATCGACGCGATGCAGGACTTATAGAGAAAACCGATGAATAACGAAGTCCAGGCGATCTACCTGCCCCTCTCCGGCCTCTCCCTCAGCCCCGTCCTCTTCGGCGGCTGGCAGGCCGGGCGCGAATACTGGCCGGACGCCACCGACGCCGACTCCATCGCCGCCCACCGCGCCGCCCGCGACGCGGGCATCACCTCCTTCGACACCGCCGAGTCCTACGGTGACGGCCACTCCGAGCGCGTCCTCGCCGCCGCCCTCGGCACCGCGAGCAGCAGCGCCCGCGCGCAGATCCGGATCTGCACAAAGGTCGCCTGGGATCACCTCACCGCCCCGCAGGTCGCCGCCGCCTGCGCGCGCTCCCTGACAAACCTCCAGACCGATCACATCGACCTCTACCAGATCCACTGGCCCGCCGGGAGCTTCGGCAGCCCCGCCGTCCCCGTCGCAGAGACGATGGGCGCCCTCCTCCGCCTCCGCGAACAGGGCAAGATCCGCGCCATCGGCGTCTCCAACTTCAACCGCGAACAACTGGCAGAAGCCCTCGCCTGCGGCCCCGTCGAGGCCCTCCAGCCCTGCCGCTCCCTGTTCTGGCGCCAGGGCGAGCAGGACACGCTCCCCCTCTGCCGCGCGCACAACATCGCCGTCCTCGCCTACTCGCCGCTCGCTCAGGGGCTGCTCACGGGCCGCTTCACCCCCGGTCATGTGTTCGCTGAAGGTGACAACCGCGCCGACAACCTCCTCTTCAAGGAGCCGCACATCTCGCGCGCCCTCGCCGTCCTCGACCGGCTCCGCCCCCTCGCCGGGCGCTGTGGCACCTCCCTCGCCGGCCTCGCGCTCGCCTGGCTCCACAATGAGCCGCAGACCGGCGCCATCGTCGGGGCGCGTACGGCAGATCAGGCCCGCACGAACGCGGCGTCGATGGGGGTGCGGATCTCAGCGGAGGATCGGGAGGAGATGGGTCGGATGGGGATGGAGGTGTATGCGGGGATGGAGGGGAAGGGGATGATGTGGGAGTGGTGAGGGGAGAAATGCAGTTTGGGAGACACGGAGGCACGGAGGGCACGGAGGAAAGGCAAAAGGCGAAGGGGATCACGGCGGGGGAGGGACGACACGTCGATCACGGCGAAAGGCAAAAGGCGAAAGCGAAAGACAGAGGGAAAAAAATATGATAGTGGTGGATGTGGAGGCCAGATGAGCAAAGAAGAGCGGTTAGCATTGGCTGAGCGGTTGTCGGTGCCGGAGAAAACGTTGACGATGGCGTTGATCCACTCCAGCTTCGCCAATGAACGGAAGATGCAGGGGCTGGAGTCTAATGAGCTACGGGCGCTGCTGGGGGATGCGGTGCTGCGGACGGTGCTGGTGGAGCGGATGCTGGGGGACGGGGGAAAGAAGGGAACGATCACCCAGGAACTCGCCAGATTGGTAAGCAACACCCACTGCGCCCAAATCGCCAGGAACATCGGGATGGAGCCGCTGGTCCTCGTGAGCGCAGGCTTCCAGGTACGGCCATTTCCCGATTCTGTTCTGGCGACGACCGCAGAGGCACTGATCGGAGGACTGTACCTGGATGATGGCTGGGAGGCGGCCAAACAGTTCATCCTTCAGCATTGGACAATAAGCCAGCCCCCTGAAATCTCCTTACCAAAGTGGGATTTTTAGCCAATCCTCCCGCCTTTCGCCTTTTGCCTTTCGCCGTGGTCGCCGTGCCGCCGTGATCCCTCTCCCTATTTATCTACCCCTGAGATCTTGATCCGCCGATTGCACAGGTACGTCGTCAGATCGACCCCCAGCTCCCGCAGCCCGGCCAGCCGCTTCTCCTCGACCTCTGCCAGATGGACAGAGAGCTGCGCCGCCTGCTGTGCGTCGGCCAATTCTTCGGCGCGGGCGGCTTCGCGGCGCCCGAGGCGGTCGCGCAGATCGGCTTCGCGGCGCTGATCGGCCTCTTCACGCTGGCGGACGTTGCGGGCGAGGGCGCGTTCGAGGGTGAAGTCTTCGAGATCCTGGGCCTGCTCTCGGGTGGCGCGTTCGAGCTGGAGGCGGGTGCGGGACTCGATGGCCTCGTCGTGCATGTTCTGGAGGGACTCGGGCGCGCCGTAGCCACGGTAGACGATCTTGGTGATGCGGTAGCCGCACTGGAGGGCGCGGGCGAGGAGCTGGTCGTAGGTCTCCAGCTCGTTGAGCTTCTGGATGTTCTTCTTGAAATTGTCGAAGCTGTGGCGGCCGGTGAAGGCGATGACGTCGGAGGTGGCGGCGTTTATGAAGTCGCCGATGGGGTCGTGGGAGGTCTCCAGCATGCGGGGGAGGTCTTCGAGGACGAAGAAGATCATGAGGCGGACGGTGAGGACGGCGTCGTCGGCGGTGCGGACGTCGCTGACATCGTGGTACATCTGGTCAGGCATGAGCCAGATCTTCTGGAAGATCAGGCCGTTGGGGACCTTGTGGTAGCCGCCCTGGCCGCCCCTTGTGCCGTGCCAGGCGAAGGTGTGCAGCCACTCGCCGGGGGCAGGCATGAAGGTGGCGGGGCCGTGGATGAGGCGGCGGGTGATGCCGCCGGTGGTGCTGCCGGCGGTGCTGCCGGGGTCGTCCTTGCTGTAGACGACGATGGCCTCCTTGGCGCCGATCTGGAGGACGTCCTCTTTTTCGATGGAGGCATGCTGAGTCGGGTCGAACCAGACGTGGGCCGGGCCGGCGAGGTGCTCCTGGCGGCCGTCGCGGAAGCAGACGATGAGGAATTCGCCGGGGTGGGCGACGTGGTGCGCCATCAGCTCCACGCGGCAGCGCCAGCGCCAGAAGCGCATCGGCCCCGCCACCTGCCGCACCGCGCCCTCCGGGTCGGTGACCAGCACGCGCTCCCCCTCGCGCACCGAGTAGAAGAAGGCGCCGCCCCAGCCGCCCTGCCGCGTCGGCTCGGCGCTCCGGCGGGCGGGGGCGGCCATCATCCGGTTCTGGTCGCGGCCCTGGGCGAAGACGGGCGCCTCATTGTCGCCGCTGCTGAGGACGCGGGTGAGGTGAGAGGTGTCCACCTGCATCTGCGGGGCCTGTACGACCTCGTTGAGCGCGCCGGAGTTCTTCCGCAGCTTGTAGTCCATACCCATGTGTCACCCTGTACGCGCCCCGCTTAACCGGTTCATCTGTCCCCGTCGCGGCTTGCCTGAGGCTGATAAGGTGGATACATAGCCTGTGGAGCAGATGACCGATGAGCGACAATCAGACTGAGACAGAAGAGATCCCCGACATCACCGAACCCCGCCTGTGGCGGCAGCGCGGCTGGACGGCCCGCATCATCAAGAACCCGGACGACGACGGATGGGCGGTCGAGATGAAGCGCCAGGGCGATCCCGAGGCGGCGCTGGTGGGGCCGTGGACGATGGGGCGCGACAAGAAGAACCCCAAGCCGCTGGACTTTCAGGCGTTCAACACGCTGATGAAGACCGCGAACGACTTCATCCAGCGCAACGAGAACAACCTCCGCGCCCGGCTCCACAAGGTGCTCACCTGGACCCGCGAGGACGACACCCGCGTCCGCGCCGATCTGCACATCCAGCCCGACGAGGACGATCCGCATGCCATCCTGACCTGTATCGACGAACGGACACAGGAGCAGTTGTTCAAAGGCCGCGTGCCACCGAACATGCGCCTGACGGCGATGGCGATCGAGAAGATGATGCTGGCGGGCGGCGAGGACTGAGCGCCGGGCTGAGCGCCGGGCTGAGCGTCGGGCTGCAGATGTCAGGGCTATTGCTTACAGATGCCGGGGCTCGGCGGGGTGTTGGCGCACCAGTTCCCGCCGCCGACGCAGCCATAGGCTGAACCGGCGGCGTCATAGACGATCCCGTCTTTCTCGCAGCCGCCTTCGGGGATGCCGGTCGCCCCGTCGGAGGCGACCCGGGGGCCGGAGGCGGGCGCCGGGGTGGGCGCGGCGGGCGTCGGCGCAGGTTTTGCGGCGGGCGTCGGCGCGGGTTTTGCGGCGGGCTTCGGCGCGGGCGCGGGTACGGGCGCTTCGCTGCAGGAGAGGAGGAGAGGAAGGAGGAGGCTGAGCATAGGGGGGTATATCCGGCAGCGGACAACACTGCGATCAGGCGGGATGATCCAGCGGGATAATCCGGCGGGACAATCCCGCTGGCCGCTCAGCGGCAGACGGCGGCGAGCAGCTCAGGGACGGCGCGTTTCGCGGTGGCGTATCCGCAGGGGCGCTGTCCCCCTGAGGTGAATGTGGAGCCGTGGTCGGTGAGGATGCGGGCGGCGCGGATCTCCGCCTCACCCATCGTGAGCTGGTTGGACGGGTCGAAGAAGGTGACATCGTCGATGAGGCGCTGCAGGACGTGGTCGGATCCGGCGCGGGTGTTGACGTCGGCGCCGCTCTGGATGAGCTGGAGGAGGGCATCGGTGTGGCCGCCGGCGGCGGCGTTGAACAGCGCGGTCTGCTGCCAGGCGCAGGGGGTGTCGATGGGGGCGCCGCGCGCGAGGAGGAGCCGGATGGTGTCGGCCCGGTCGTGCTGCGCGGCGACGCAGAGGGCGGTGTCGTCGGGGTTCCTGCCGGAGCGGGTGCGGGGGCTGGCGCCGTGGTCGAGGAGGATCGGGATTGTGGCGGGGTATGAATCGATGGCGATGATGAGGAGCGGGTCGTGCCAGACGGGGTCGGCGAGGGTGACCGGCGCGCCTGCAGTCAGGAGCTGATCCAGCGAGGCGGGGTCGAGGGAGAGCAGGGCGGCGGGATCCTCATCGGTGAGCTCCGGTTTTTGAGCGAGGAACCAGGGCAGCTCATGGGGCGCGTCGCGGAGCAGCCCCACGTCGAGGCCGCGCGGATCGGCGCCGTAGCGGAGGAGCGCGCGGGCAGTGTCGGGGGTGTCGATGAGGCCGGGATCGAGGGCGCGGGCGTCAGCGCCGTGGCTGAGCAGCAGGCGGGCGAGGGGGAGGTCGTCGGCGGACTCGAAGGCCGCGCCGAGCGGGATCTCGCCCTGCGGGCCGGGGAGGCCGGGGTGGGCGCCGCGCGCCAGCAGCAGGCGGGCCAGCGGTTCCTGGCGGCGGGAGACGGCGGTGTAGAGCGGGGTCTCGACGTCGGTGAAGGTCCGGTAGTGGCTCTTCATGAAGTCCTGCACGATCGGGATGTAGCTGCCGGGCTTCCGGCGGGTGACCGTGGAGGTGC
>JBEIQZ010000556.1:0-4101 GCA_040376255.1 Alphaproteobacteria bacterium | reverse complement strand
GCCGACGCCCACGAACATCTCCACGAACTCCGACCCGGAGATCGAGAAGAACGGGACGCCCGCCTCCCCCGCCACCGCCCGCGCCAGCAGCGTCTTCCCCGTCCCCGGCGACCCCATCAGCAGCACCCCCTTCGGGATGCGCCCCCCGAGCTTGGTGAACCGGCGCGGATCCTTCAGGAACTGGATGATCTCCTCCAATTCCTGCTTCGCCTCGTCACAGCCCGCGACATCCGAGAACGTCACGCGCTTGCCCGAGTCCGCGAGCTGGCGCGCCTTCGACTTGCCGAAGCTCATCGCCCGCCCGCTCCCCATCTGGAGCTGCCGCATGAACAGCCCCATCATCACCACCACCAGCACCACCGGCAGCCCGTTCGCCAGCACGCTCACCCACATGTTCTCGCCGTCTTCCTCAAAGTCCGGCACCAGCCCGCTCTGCCCGAAACGCTCCAGAAAATAATCGCTCGGCGGCCCGACGCTGCGGATCTTGCGCCCGTCTGTCAGCTCGCCCTCGATGTGGCTGCCCTTGATGCTGAGGGTGCGGACCTCCTTGTTCTCGACCAGCGCCACCAATTCCGAGAACGGAATCTGCTTCTGCTGAAGCTCGCGCTGGCTCCACACCGCGATCGTCACAAAGATCACGGTGAGCAGAAAAACTACCATCCACATCTGCCGGTTGCGCATCCAGTCCTCACAGGTGCAGCCGGTCAGTATAACCACGCTCCTCCGGCCAGCACGGTTTTCGTTCAGTGCACCATCTCTCCCGCCACCGGCTCCAGCCGGATGCGGAGCTGCTGGAAGCGGGCGCGGCTGAACCAGTTGCCGAGCCCGCCCGGACGCGGCGCCCGATCCACCGCCCGATGCACCGCCGCCTCAGTCACCGGCTGGAGCTGCCCGTCGAGGACGCTGCTCCCGAGCCACCACCGCCCGTCCGCCCACTCGATGAAGCAGGCCGCCACCCGCTCGACGGGTCTCAGATCCGGCGCCCCGCGATCCGCAGATCGCTGCACCGGACGCCGCCGATCCAGTATCCCCACCAGCCCGATGGCCTCCACGCCCTCCAGCGCCGCAAAAGAGGCGATGGCCCGGTGGACATCCCCGCCCGCCTGCAGCAGCGGCAGCAGATCGACGATCCGCACGACATCCGCCGAGAACAGAAAGAGCGCCGGGCGGGGCGGTCGCCGCGCCGCGTTCCCGGCCTTCGGCGGGCTGAGCCGCTCCAGCAGCAACCCCATCAGCCGGTGGCCGAGCGCATCGTCCTCAGCCGGGTAGAACAGGGTGCGCGCCCGGGTCTGGATCGTGAGACGGATGGAATTCACCGCGCCCGGTTAACCCGCCGCCGCCTGACCCGCCCGCCGCTCCGCCTGCTCCGCCCGGCGCTCCGCCCGGCGCTCCGCCCAGCGCTCCACCTCCGGCCACCCCTCCGCGACCGCGTCATGCACCTTCGACGCCCGGTTCCACGGACGCCGGAACAGCAGGTGCTCCCAGCGCGGCCTGCACTCCCCCGCCTCCGCGATCAGCCGCTTGAAGTCCGGACGGTCGTCCACCAGCACATCTCCGCCGATCCGGGCCTTGTGGCGCGTCAGGATCGCCGCCCGCGCCCAGTCCTCCCCGAGGTGCGCCGCCAGCCACGCCCGCTTCTCCTCCATGCACCCCGGCACCCCCCGCAGCGGCGAGGAGCAGATCCGCACCTCCCACCGCGCCGCCAGCCGCTGCACCGCCTCCAGCCCCCCGGGGACCGCCGGGAGCGCCGCGAAGAACCCCGGCTCCCGCATCAGCCGATCCGCCGCGACCGCAGCCGCCTCCCCGAACCGGCGGCGGTACACCTCAGCGCCGTAGAACTCCGTGATCTCCTCCACCGGCACCCACGGCGCCCCCCGCGACCGCATCACCTCCGCCCGGCGCTCCTCAAAGCCCGCCAGCACCCCGTCCATGTCCACCAGCAGCCGGGGCCGCTCCGGGCCGATCCCGATGCCCGCCCACGCCAGCAGCCCCCGGTTGAACGCTGCGAACGCCGCCGACCTCCCGACCAGCACCGCCGGCTCCTCCCAGCAGGGCGTCCCCTCCCCAGACTCCAGCCACGCCCCGCCGGTGATGCGGCCCCGGAAGATCGTGACCTCGCAGGGGCCGTCCATCGCGACGTACGGCACACCCTCCAGCGCGACCTCGAACCCCGTCTCCTCCCGCGCCTCGCGGATCGCCGCATCCTCCGGCGACTCCCCCGGCTCCACCGTGCCGCAGGGCAGCCCTGCGCCGCCCCCGTCCTCCCGCCACAGGCTCAGGATGCAGCCGTGCCTGACGATCAGGACGCCCGCCGCCTTCATGGCGCCTCACCCTCCAGGCAGTGCCGTCCCACGTCCTCCAGGTGCTCGCCCGGCGGCTGATCGTAGTCGACGTAGAACGGCTCGAACAGCGGGTAGACCTCCGCCCACGTCGCCGCGTCCTCCGCCGAGATCAGGCACCGATCCCGCAGCAGGTGAAGGAACTGCTCATAGAAGCCACGGATACGCCCGATCTCCTCCATCCTGAGCCACTCCGTCGCCGCCACCTCCTCCAGGATCGCCTCCCGCCAGTAGCGCGCCTCCGGCATGAAGTCATAGGCGACGAAGATCGCCATCTGCCCCATCAGCCACCGCAGGAAGGCGTGGTGCCGGCAGGCGTCCGGGTGGACATCCACCCCGGCCACCAATTCGCCGAGCCGCTCCCGGTAGCTGCCGAAGCAGGCGTCCAGCAGCATCTCCGCGCTGTCCATCCGCACCCCCATCACCCGGTACCGCGCCAGCCGCGCCTGGATCGTCGGCATCGACCCCGGCAGCCGGTCGCGCAGCGGGCGCACCAATGACAACCACTCCGCCGCCGCCAGTTCCCGGCTCATGCACTGGTAGTTCCGCATCGTCCAGTGGTAGTCCGCGATAAAATACGCGTCATACTTTGCCCGGAACTGCGCTATCACCGCGTCCGTCGCCCCGAGCCGCCGCCACGCCCGCTCGTCCCCCAGCAGGCACAGCCGCACGCTCGCGTACAGCATCGCCGTGAGCTGCTCCGGATCCTCCGGATCGAGGTTCACCGTCGCGAGCAGCGGGTGGATGCGGCGGGCGGCGAAGTCATACTCAGCGCCCCCGCGCCGCAACTGCTCGACAAAGCACATGTCCGCCAGCACCAGCGTACACGCCTCGCTCATCATCCGGTGCGCCACGTACACCTGCCGGCTCCCCGGGCGATCCGCGCCGTCCGGCAGCAGATCGGGGAAGGCGAAGTGCATAAGATCGTGGAACAGAAACGTCGCCTCGTGGACGCCGTCGCGCTTCGGCACCAGCGGCAGCCCCGCATTAAGCCCGGGCAGCCAGTATATCTTCTCGCGGCGGCTCTGCGCCGAGCGGAAGAACAGCCCGCCCGCCAGCACGCTGTCGAGGATGCGCCGCAGCACCCCGCTGACCTGCCCGATCAGCGGGTGCCCGTTCACGAACGCCACCGGATCGTGCGAAAAATCCACCGTGCGCCCGCCCTGGATCGGCGTCCAGCGCAGGTCGATGCGCCGCTCATACCACAGGTGCTCCTGTACGAAGTCCGAGATCACCCGGTCGCGCGCCGAGTGCTTCAGCCCGCGCTGCCGCAATTCCTGGTAGCTGCGCCCCGTCTCGCGCGTCACGAAGATGTCGTCCCAGCCGAACACGTCCGGCCCGAGCGGCCCCGGCGGCATCCCCGCCAGCGAGCGCCGCAGATCCACGTGGCCCGCGATCCGCTGCCGGTAGACCGACGGCTCCGCCGAGCGCCGCGTCCACGCCCGCAATTCTGTCCGGTTCTCACAGACCTGCAGCGCCCGGCAGCCCTCCAGCCGCTCCCCCGCCAGGGTGAACAGATCGCTCTCCTCCTCCAACACCGCTACGCACTCCGGCACCTCCAGCCAGCCGGGGATGCGGTCGTGCTCCTTCCGCTCCTGGTAGACCAGCAGGCCATACCGGCTGAGGCGCTGCCGGTACTCGGCGAGCTTGTGGGGGTTCCCGGTCATCAGGTGGACGTAGCGCATCTTACCCAGTAACATGCTCTTTGCTTGCGGGGGATTGCTCCCCCGCACCGGACAGGCCGCACAAGGCGGCTGTCCTC
>JBEIQZ010000847.1:0-1589 GCA_040376255.1 Alphaproteobacteria bacterium | reverse complement strand
CGAAGTTCCGCCAGTGGATCGCGCCCGCCGGGGAGCAGGTCGTGGCGATGGACGTCACGCGCGGGACGGCCATCGTGGTGACGGTGGATCAGGCGCATCGCGGGTGGCTCTACGGGATGGGGCGCCCCGATCCGGGCGGGCGCGGCCCGGCGCGCTGGGAATTGCCGGAGGTCTCGCTGCGGGTCCCGGCCTTCGGGCGGGTCGCGCCGCTCTGCGTCGTGCGCCGGAGCGGGGAGTCGATCTGGTTCGTCGAGGGCGGCGGCAGCGCGTGGCGCGTGTCCTGGGATTCGGGCCGCTGCGTGGCCGCGCTGGTCGCCACCGGCATCACCGCGCTCCTCGGGGTCGTCGACGGCCCGCTGATGATCCGGCGCAGCGGGGACGGCTTCTTCCTGGAGAGCCACGCGGCCACCCCTCCGCAGCGCCACCGGCTGAAGCCCGCTGAGGGCGTCCTGCTCCAGCAGAGCGGCGATGATCGGAGCTACAGCCTCGGACTGATCCACGCGGATCGGGTCGAGTGCTGGCAGCGCCACACCGGCATGCCCCTCGAACCCCGCGAGGAGCCCCGCGTCTGGTCGCGCCCGCGCGCCGGAGCGGCGCTCTCTGCCGCCGTGTCCGGGCTCGGCCAGCAGCACCGGCTGCCGATGATGATGGTCAAGGATCGGTGCCTCCACTGGATCGGCGCGAGCGGGCAGGTCTGGGGGATGGAGGCCAGCGGCGGCGCCATCGTCCGGGCCTGCACCAACGGCACGGATCGCGCGGCGGCCTGGCTCGACACGGACGGCCATGTCACCGTCTGCGCCCTCAGCGAGCGCGGGCCGAGCGGGGAGTCCCTCCGGCTGGAGGAGGGAACGCCGATCGCCGCCGCACCGATCTTTGCAGGCTCCTCATCCACCTCCCCGGATGGACCCGGATCGGATCGCCCCGCCGCGATCCCGGCGCCCCTCCGATGATCGGGCGCCCCCTCTGGCGCGGCCATGTCCGCATCGACGCCGTCTGGATCGATCCTGCGCTGATCGGGGAGCCTGAGATGCGGCGGCGCGCGCTCCGGCTCTGGTCGCCCGGCGTGCAGCTCCGCCACCTCAGCGGCGGCGTGCTGGTGCTCGGCGTGCCGGGGCAGGGGCGCCAGGGGGCGGTGGAGGCGCAGGCCGGGCTGCCGCTCTGCTGGGACGGGGCGCGGCTGCGCGCGGCGCCCGGGGCGGTCGAGGCGGCGGGCGCGGCGCCGGGGCGGGTGCCGGAGGGGCTGGTCGTCGCCTGGTGCCGGGGCGGGGCGCAGCTTGAGGAGCCGGTCGGGGCGCTGATCGATCCGTATGGCTGGCTCGCCCTCGGGCTGCCTGCGGTCGAGGCGGGCGAACCCCTCGGCGATCCGCCGCCCCCGCCCGTCGCCCCGCCTGCTGCCGTCGCGCCCGATCTGCGCGCAAGAGCGGTCACCGTCGATCCGAAGACCGAACAGATGATCGCCGCGCTCGCCGACGCGCCGGTGCGCGTCTACCCGGCCTGGGCCTCCGGCTGGCTCGGCGGCCTGCTCCGGAACCTCGCCGCCCGGCCTGGCGCCTCCGGTGGTGTGGCCGGGTCGGGCGCAGCCGCGCCGG
>JBEIQZ010000300.1:0-7538 GCA_040376255.1 Alphaproteobacteria bacterium | reverse complement strand
GACATGTGGGTGTACAACGGATCGACCGGGGCGGTGCTGCTCCGCGAGACGAACCATGCATCAGGGACGCTGCGCGAGTACCCGGTGGTGGCGGACGTGGATCGGGACGGCGACGCCGAGATTGTGCTGCCGGACAACAACTACGCCCGCACCGGCTGGGACGGGCTGCACATCCTCGGCGAGACCGGCGACCGCTGGGCCAGCGCCCAGACCGTCTACAGCCAGTACGACTGGAGCGCCACCGCCGTCGATCCCGACATGCACGTCCCCGCCGCCCCCGTCGCGCCCTGGTCGCTCGGCTACGGCTGGCGCCAGAACGCCTCCTGGTCTGAGGAGCCGGACGGCGCCCCCGACGTCGCGCCGATCATCCTCGGCGCCTGCGAGGACTGCCAGGCCGACGTCCTCACCGTCTACGTCTCCGTCGAGAACACCGGCGCCGTCTTCACCCCCGAAGACCTCCCCATCGCCCTCTACGCCGTGAACGGCGCCGCCCGCACCCTCATCAGCCGCACCACCGTCGGCGAGGAGGTCTTCCCCGGCGAGCGCCTCGCCCCGATGACCTTCAGCGTCCCCTTCGCCAGCGTCGGCGCGGACGGGCTGGTGGTGGTGGTGGACGACGACGGGAGCGGCGGCACGCAGAACGAGTGCGACGAGGGCAACAACGAGGACACCTGGGACGAGCCGATCTGCCCTTAATCGACCCGCCGGAGCGGCCCGCTCAACGTCGGCGGAGCCCGATCAGCAGCCCGACAACGCCCAGCCATATCGCGGACGGATATGTACCGGCCCGGCTGACCGTGCTGCACCCCTTCTCCTCCGCCCCGGCATCGGTCTGGATCGTGTCGGGATCCTTGTCGCGGTTCTCGGTGATGAACAGATCGACGTCCCCGGCGGCGTCCTGGAGCTGCTTGACTGAGGTATTGACGAGGAAGCTGTCGGGGATGTCGCCCTCCTCCCCGAGCGTGGCGTCGATCCAGATGGCGGACATGCGGCTGCTGCTGCCGTCGCCGTTGTCGAACAGGACGTCCATCGAGTACTGCTGGTGGACGGACATGATGTCGCTGGTGGTCTCGGCGGGCCGGGGGGAGGTGGTCCGCCAGAGGGCGCCCTCAGTGCCGTCCTCGGCGGTGACCCAGCGGAAGCTGCCGGAGAAGTCCTGGGTGGCCTGCCCGAGGATGCCGAGATCGAGCACCCGGTGGGCCGAGTAGGTGTAGTCGATGCACGCGCGGAGCAGGAAGCAGTCGCGGTCGGTGTGGTCTCCGAGCTCAAAGACGATGGTGGCGTCGAAGACCTGGGTGGTGTCGGGGAAGCTCAGCGCCCAGACGACGTCCGCCATGGAGGACTGGTGGATGGTGCGTGTGGACACACCGGTGATATCGACGTCGTCGTCAATGCCGTCAGGATCTTCCAGCGAGGCCCGGATGTCATCGGCGGTGAGGCTGTTGACGCGGTAGCCCGCCTCCAGATCCTCCGTGTTGGCGTCGATCTCTGGCAGCAGGTTGGTGAGGAAGGCTGTTCCGTACCCCTCCTCCTCTTCATCGGCGTGCATGAAGCCGAAGATCATCAGCTCCTCGATGCTCTCGGGCGCGTCGATCACCTTGCAGCCGGGCAGCAGGAGCATCGCGCACACCGCCATCGACGCCGCGCCCCCTCCCGCGAACCCCCACCCTTTGCTGTACATCCCACCTCCTCTGCGGTACATGATGCCACAGGATGCCGCGCGACGATATAGATCAGCCCCGGAGCAGAGCCAGCATGGAGCCGAACGAGCCGAACGAGCCGAACAAGCTGAACCCCGCGCAGGACACCCTCCCCCGCTGGTGCTGGATGAGCGGCATCACCGAGATGGTGCTGGACACCTCAGCGCGCGGGGTGCTGACCCTGCCGCCGGAGACCTTCTTCTTCCGCGATCACTTCCCCGGGTTCCCGGTGGTGCCGGGCGTCATCCTGCTCGAAGGGATGGCCCAGCTCTCCGGCAAGCTGATCGGCTGGTCGGTGCGGCGGCGGCGGGGCGACTGGCCGTTCCCGATCCTGTCGATGGCGAACAACGTCAAGTTCCGGCGCTTCGTGCGGCCGGACGAAGAGGCGGTGCTGGAGAGCCGGATCGTGCAATTGCGGGACGAGTCCGCGATCTGCGAGGTGCGGACATGGGTGGGCGGGAAGCTCTGCGCGCAGGCGGAGGAGATCTTCGTGTTCAACGCGGTGAAGCTGGCGGATGTGGGGGAGTCTGAGCGCCTGGAGGCCATCGAACAGGCGGAATTACAGCGGCTCTGGGCGGGCTACGACCAGGACGAACAGGCGCGGCGCGGGGAGCGGGCATGAGCGGAGAGCAGGCAGGGCAGGGCGCGGAGCCGCTTGCGGGACCGCAAGCAGGGCGGCGCGTGGTGGTGACGGGGATCGGGATGGTGACCCCGCTGGGATGCGGCGTGGAGGCGGGCTGGCAGGCGATCCTCGCCGGTCAGGGCGGGATCGGCCCGATCCGGCGCTTTGACGCGTCGGGCTTCCCGGTCCGGATCGCCGCTGAGGTGCCGCTGGCGGGCGCGGGCGCGCAGCTCAAGGAGCAGCTTACGCAGATCGCGCTCGCTGAGGCGCTCGCGCAGGCGCAGCGGAATTCGCCGATCCCCGGCGGCGATCGGCTCGGCGTCTGCATCGGCAGCGAGGCCGCGCGCCCGCCGCTGGAGTGGCTGCTGGACGGCGCGCTCGCCACCCCGGAGGCGATCACCACGCTGGCCCCCGATCGCCCGACCCGGCAGGTCGCCGCGCTGACCGGGGCCACCGGCCCCTGCTCGACCTTCTCGACCGCCTGCACCTCCTCCTCGCAGGCCATCGGGGAGGCGCTGTTCCGCATCCGGCGCGGCGAGGTGGACGCGGCGGTGGCGGGCGGGGTGGACGTGCTCTCCGAGCCGCTGATGGTGGTCGGCTTCTCCAAGCTCGGCGCCCTCTCGACCCGGAACGACGACGCCGACACCGCCAGCCGCCCCTTCGATCAGCAGCGCGACGGCTTCGTGCTCGGCGAGGGCGCGGGGTTCCTGATCCTGGAGGCTGAGGAGGTCGCGCGGGCGCGCGGGGCGGAGATCCTGGGTCGGCTGGAGGGCTTCGGCTGCTCCTGCAACGCATGGCGCATCACCGACTCCCCGCCCGACGGGCGCGGCCCGGCGCAGGCGATGGAGGCGGCGCTCCTGGACGCGGGGCTGGAGATCGGGGACATCGGCTACATCAACGCCCACGGCACCTCCACCCCCCAGAACGACGCCAGCGAGAGCCGCGCGATCCGCCGGGTGTTCGGCGATCTGCGCGTGCCGGTCTCCAGCAGCAAGGGCCACATCGGCCACCTTGTGGCGGCCTGCGGGGCGGTGGAGGCGATCATCTGCCTGCTCGCGCTGCGGGACGGGCTGCTCCCCCCCACCCGCTCGCTCCAGCAGCCCGCCGTGGACTGCGACCTCGATCACATCCTCGACGTCCCCCGCGCGCGACCGATCCGCTATGCGCTGACCAACGCCTTCGGCTTCGGCGGCAGCAACGGCAGCATCGTGCTGGGACAGCCGTGATCGGGGTGCTGGCGGTGGGCTGCCTCTGCCCGCTCGGTGAGGCGCCGGAGGCCGTCCGGGCGGCGCTCGCTGCCGGCCGCACCGCCCTCTCCGCCCGCCCCCACCTGCTGATCCTCGAAGACGCCCGCGCCGCTGCAGTGCCGGGGCCGGAGCTCGGGCCGTTCATGCGGCGCAAGAAGGACATCAAGATGCTGCCCCGCGCGGCGATGCTGGCGCTCCCGGCGGCGGCGCGGGCGATGCTGGCGTTCGGAGGCGATCCGGAGGAGCTCGGCCTGATCGTCGCGGTCGGCCGGGAGCCGCCGGACTGTGACGAGGCGGAGGCCTCGCTGGTGGCGATGGCCGGGGACGGCGGGCAGGACGGGGCGGGCGCTCTGCTCTCCCTGGAGCGGCTCGCCGGGGCGGGGCGGGCGCTCTACCCGCCTCTGCTGCCGCTGAAGACGCTGCCGAACATGATCCTCGCCCATGTCTCCATCGCCCACGGGATCTGCGGGGAGAACGCCACCTTCGCCGGGGGCGCTGAGGCGGGTCGGCAGGCGTGGCAGGAGGCGATCCGCCTCGCAGGCGCGCAGGGGGCGGGTCCGGTGCTGCTCGGTGCGGCGTTCTCCGGGGTGGATCTGGCGAGCGCGCGCGACCGGCTCAGGCTATGTCTGCCTGACGCGCCAGGGGAGGCCGCGATCTTCGCCCTGATCGGGGAGATCGGGCCGGACGGGGCGGGCGGGCGACCGTTCCCGACGGAGGATCGGCGCGCAGAGATCGAGGCGGCCTGGGTGGCGGGCTGCGGGGACTGCGGGCCGGTGAACGGGCTGGCGCCGCTATTATGGGCATGACTCCGGGCATAGCGCTGCTGTGGCTCTCAGGCTGCCGGACCCCGGAGCCGCCGCCGGGGCGCGCGGACACGATGAACCCGGCGCACTCCGGGGCGCCCGCCCCTGCCTGGAGCGGCCCGGAGACCGGGCGCTTCGTGCTGCGGGGCGGGATCGTGGTCGGGCAGGGCGCGGCGGACGTGGAGGTGGCGGAGGGCCGGATCGTTACGGTCGGGGCGATCCCGGCGGCGGCGGGGCTGGAGGAGGTGTCGGCGGCGGGCCTCTGGATCGCGCCCGCCTTCATCGACTCCCACGTCCACCTCGCCTACCTGCCCCGCGCCGCAGAGATGGCAAGGGGCGGGATCGCGGCGGCGGTAGATCTGGCCGCGCCGCTCTCCTTCCTGGCCGATCACCCGGATCTGCCGCGCATGATCCTCTCCGGCCCGATGGTGACGGCGGTGGGCGGCTACCCGGTGCAGGGCTGGGGGCGCGGCGGCTACGGGGTGGAGTGCGCCGACGCGGCGGCGGCGGTGGCGGCGGTTCAGGCGCTGGTCGCGGCGGGCGCAGGCGCGATCAAGCTGCCGGTCACCTCGGCGCCGGTGCTGGATCGGGCGGCGCTGACGGCGGCGGCGGCGGAGGCGCACCGGCTCCAGGTGCCGGTCGTGAGCCACGCGCTCAGCGACGCCGATGCGCGGCTGGCGGCGGAGATCGGGGCGGACGTGCTGGCCCACACGCCGGTGGAATTGCTGGAGGCGGCGACGCTGGAGGCGTGGCGGGGGCGGGCGGTGATCAGCACGCTGCGGGCGTTCGGCGGATCGCCGGACACGCTGGCGAACCTGCGGGCGCTCTCCGCGCAGACGACGGTGCTGTACGGGACGGACTACGGCAACACCTCCACCGCCGGGATCGACGGGGTCGAGCTGAGCCTGATGCGGGAGGCGGGCCTGACCCCGGCGCAGATCCTCGCGGCGGGGACGGCGGCCCCGGCGGGGCTCTGGGGGCTGGCGGATCTCGGCGCGGTGGCGCCGGGGCGGGAGGCGGATCTGCTGCTCCTGGCGGGCGATCCGCTCCAGGACATCACCGCGCTGGCTCAGCCGGTCGGGGTGCTGATCCACGGGGCCGCGCCCAGATGACCGGAATCATGGCCCCGCCCTTGACGGGAGCCGGTCGCTGAGAGACATTCCCCGCGCTGCAGGAGCATAGCGATGGCGATCCGGAGAACCCCGTTCCATGAATTCCACCGTGACGCCGGGGCCCGGCTCATCGACTTCGGCGGCTGGGAGATGCCCGTCCAGTACAAGGGCATCCTCGACGAGCATGCCGCCTGCCGGAGCGCCGTGGGCCTGTTTGACGTCTCGCACATGGGCGAGGTGCGGTTCCGGGGGCCGAAGGCGCTCGACGCGGTGAGCTGGCTGGTGACCAACGACGTCCGCGCGATGAGGGACGGGCAGGCGCAGTACACCGCGATGTGCAACCCGCGCGGCGGCATCGTGGACGACCTCATCGTCTACCGGCTCGGCGAGGAGGACATCCTCATCTGCGTCAACGCCGCCAACCGCGAGAAAGACTACAACTGGATGAAGGCCAATAACCCCTTCAATGTCGACATCCAGAACGAGTCCGACACCTGGGCGCAGCTCGCCATCCAGGGCCGCCACGCCGAGGCGATCCTCCGTGCGCTGACCGACGCGCCGCTGCCCGACTACTACCGCTTCACGCGCGGCACCGTCGCCGGGGTCGAGGGCTGCATCATCGCCGGGACCGGCTACACCGGCGAGGCCGGCTATGAGCTGTTCCTCCCGGCGGGCGCGGCGGACATCCTCTGGAACGCCATCCACGCCGCAGGTGCCCCCTTCGGGCTCGCGAACATCGGCCTCGGCGCGCGCGACACGCTGCGGCTGGAGATGAAGTACTCCCTCTACGGCAACGACATCAGCGACGACACCAACCCGCTGGAGGCGGGCCTCGGCTGGGTGACCAAGCTCGACAAGGGCGACTTCATCGGGCGCGAGCCGCTGCTGGAGGTCAAGCGGGCGGGCGTGAGCCGCCGCCTCGTCGGGCTGATCGTGGAGGGCCGCATCGCCCGCGCCCACGCCCCCGTCCTCCACGACGGCCAACTGGTCGGAGAGGTCACCTCCGGCAGCCAGTCCCCCAGCCTGAAGCAGAACGTCGCCATCGCCTATGTCCCGGTCGGCCTCGCGGCGGTCGGCACGCGGCTGCAGGTGGACATCCGGGGGACGCTCGCCAACGCCACCGTCGCCAAGACCCCCTTCTATAAGCGCCCCTACTGATATCGGATACTGAAACCTGAACCGCTGAGGAACCCATGCACTACCCCCCTGAGTACCGGTACACCAAGGAACACGAGTGGATCTCTGTCGCGGGCGGCGTCGCCACGGTCGGCATCACCTGGCACGCCCAGGACAAGCTCGGCGACATCGTCTTCGTGGAGCTGCCCGCTGTCGGCAAGGCGCTGAAGGCCGACAAGGACGCCGCCACCGTCGAGTCGGTCAAGGCCGTCTCGCCGGTCTACGCCCCGCTCACCGGGACGGTCACCGAGGTCAACACTGAGCTGGAGGCGACCCCGGCGCTCATCAACGCCGAGCCGCACACGAACGGCTGGCTGTTCAAGATGTCGCTGGCCGACGCCGCTGAGGTCGACGGGCTGATGGACGCGGCCGCCTACGCCGCCTTCGCCGCCAGCGACCACTGATCGATGCTGCCCGCCCTGGACAGATACTCGGGCCCGGCCCCCCTCACCTCCCGCATCCTCGGGGCCACCGCTGAGGTCGATCGATCGACCTACGCGGCGACCGGCTTCGGGCTGGCAGGATTGAAGTATCTCTCCGAGGCGGGCGCGATCTACGCGCTCACCGGCAACTTTTTCGACCCGCTGAGCTTCCTCTCGCCCCTGATGACCATCCGGCTGGACGTGATGGCGGGGGTGGACGGGATCTGGCTGGTGCTGCTCGCGCTGTGGAACCTGCTGTTCGCGTGGATCGGCGTGAGCATGAGCGTGCGCCGCGCCAGGAACGCGGGGATCTCCCCGTTCTGGGGGCTTTTGTTTTTTGCGCCGCTGATCAACTTCCTGCTGATGATCGTGCTCGCCCTGCTGCCGACCCGCACCACCTCGCGCCTGAGCCTGCCGCTCCAGGGATCGGATCGCCTGATGTGGTCGGCGCTGATG
>JBEIQZ010000786.1:0-1960 GCA_040376255.1 Alphaproteobacteria bacterium | reverse complement strand
GACCGGCAGGCCGAGCAGCAGCCCCGCCGCCAGCAGCCCCGCCGCCTCCCCCGCCCCGCCCGCGCCCGGATCGTCCGGGTCGCCCGCGCCGCTGAGCAGCCTCGCCAGCCCCGCCGACGCCAGCAGCGCCGCCGCCATCGACGCCCCGGCGATCTGCTGCGCCGCCGCGATCCGGCCCGCCCCGTCCGCCCCGGGCCAGCAGCCGAGCAGCCAGGGGTAGATCGGGGAGCGCCAGTCCGGCAGATCCGGGATCAGCGCGGCGGCCTCCGGGGTCCCGGCGGCGGCGTGGGCGCTGTAGAGATACTGGTGCCAGTCCGACCCGACCGGGAAGCCCGCCCGCCACGGGGCGGACAGCCACCAGAGGCCCGCGACGCACGCCGCGAGCAGCGCCGGGTACCACGCCCGCCTCACGATTTTTCTGCCGGAGGCGCGCCCCGGATCGGCTCCAGCCCGCCGGAGCCCGCGCGGCGGAGCTGCTCAGTGAAGTGTCCGCCGCAGACGCGCTCGCGGGCGCACCCGGCGCAGATCGGCGGGCGGCTCCGGGCGAGGGTGACGGGGCGGGGGGTCTCGTGGTACTCGGCCTCTGACCAGAAGTTGACGTCGCGGGCCTCGGCGGGGGCGTCGGGGCTGAGATCCTGGTTCTCGACGAAAAAGTCATGCGCCTGATCCCACAATTCCGGGCCGAGGACGCAGTGGGGGAAGCAGAACAGCACGAGGCCGCAGCCGTCGGCGGCGCACTGCGCAGAGAGGGCGCGGAGCGCGGGCTGGAGCGCGCGCAATTCCGGGATCGTGAGATCGCCGGTCGGCGCGGCGGTGTCCATCGGGTCGGCGCGGCTGCCCTCGACCGGGACGGCGTTCCCGAGGATCCACCGCTCCGGGCGGAGCGGGCGCAGCGCCTCGTAGATCAGCGACAGCTCCGGGGCGGAGGCGCGGGTGAGGACGGTGGAGGCGCGGACGCGGGCGCGCCTGCCGGGGCCACCTGCCGGGCCGAGCGTCCGGGCGGCCTCGTCGCGGGCGCGGAGGAAGCGCGGATACCAGGCGGGGCGGCCGGTGATCAGCGCGCCGCTGTCCGCGCTCCCGGCGTGCATGCTGACCATCACCTCGTCCAGCCAGGGCGCGACCGCCTCCGCGAACGCCGGGTCCTCCCACCTCAGCAGGTTGGTGATCACGAACGTCGACAGCCCGCGCGCCTTCGCCTCGCGCAGCGCGTCGGGGAAGCGCGGGTGCAGCGTGGCCTCCCCGCCCATGAACTGGATCATCCGGCAGCCCGACGCCGCAGCCCGATCCAGCCAGCCGATCAGGCGCTCCCACGGCATCCACTCCTTGCGCTGGATGCGCTCCGACTCGCAGCAGAAAGAACAATGCAGGTTGCAGCCGGAGGAGATGAACAGCTCCACCCGCTTCCCCTGCGATCTCGGCAGCGCCGGGACCCGCGCCTCCACCCGCCCCGGCGGGGTCAGCACCGGCCCGATCTCCGCCCGCCCCGCCCCGCCCTGCGGCGCAGCCCCGCCACCCCGACCGCCACCAGCGCCAGCCAGCCCGCCCCGCCCGCAGACCCGCCCGCTACCGCGCACATCCCGCCGCGCTCCACCACCACGTCCACCGTGTCCGGCGGCGACACGCCGTTGACGGATCGGACGGTGAGCTGGAACGTCCACCGCCCTGTCCCCGGCGCCACGAACGAGGGCGCCGCCTCGTCCGCATTTTCCAGCGTCACCGCCTCCGGGCCGCTGAGCATCGCCCACTCCCAGGCCAGCGGGAGGCCCTGCGGATCGGCGGAGCCGCCGCCGTTCAGGACGACAGTGTCCCCCGGCGCGGCGGTGATCGTCTCCCCCGCCCGCGCGACCGGCCCCTGATCGGATGGATCGCCGGAGTCTCCGCCCGCGTCCCCGCCAGCGTCCCCGCCGCCAGAGTCCCCGCCCCCCCCCGAGTCCCCGCCCCCCCCGGAGTCCCCCCCCGG
>JBEIQZ010000179.1:0-10214 GCA_040376255.1 Alphaproteobacteria bacterium | reverse complement strand
GCATTCACCCCCGGCACGGGCCAGCCGTCGCGCGCCAGTGCGCGCGGGGGGAGGGACAAGCGCCAGCGCCGTCCCGGTGCGGGGGGTAACCCCCGCAAAATCACGGCACCTGATAAATGCTCAGGATGCCAGTGATGGCCTGACCGCCCGGGTTCTGGAGCATGAGGCTGGCAGGGCGGGTGAGGGTGCAGGTCTGCTGGAGGGCGGGGGCGGGCGGGAGATCGGGGCAGTCGCTGCCGGTCCAGTCGAGGAGGACGCCGGGGGGAGGGGCGGGGTCGGCGGGGGGCGAGGTGAGGGCGAGGCCGGAGGGTGCCGGGGGGTTGGAGGCGCCGGGGGCGGGGGAGCCGGGGGCGGCGGGGGAGCCGGGGGCGGCGGGGGAGCCGGGGGTGCGGAGCTCGACGCTGATCTCGTAGGTGCCCTCAGGCATCGCCCAGCTCAGGCCTTCACCGGGGCGGAGGACGAGGTTCTCGGTGAGGAAGGCGCGGACGACGGTGACGGGGAGCTGCTGCTGGAGGGAGCCGGCGCGGACGGTGAGGGTGGTGGTGCCGACGGCGAGCGGCTGGAGGCGCAGGCCGCGCACGCGGAGGACGGCGTCGTCCTGGGCGGTGATCTCGGGGACGATGTCGGCGACGGGCTGACCGGCGGCGTCGGCGGGCGCCCATTCGAGCTCGCGGGGGGAGCCGATGGTGAGGCGGAGCTGGGCGGGGAGGCCGAGGGTGGCGACGGGGCGGCAGCGGAGGTCGACGCTCTTGATGAGGTCGCCGTGGGTGATCTGGAGGTTGACGGTGCCGCTCTGGAGGCAGCGGAGCTTACCGTCGGCGGTGATCTCGGCGGTGACGGCGGGGGCGGTGCTGACGGAGGGGGTGAGGCCGGGGATCACCTTCCCGGCGGGGTCGAGCACCTGGAGGTCGAGGGGGTGCGGATCGCTGTCGAAGACGGGATCGGGGAGGGCGGCGTGGGTGATCGTCGTCGGCTTCGGCGCGAAGGGGTTGAAGCCCATGCAGGCGAGCGAGGGCGGGAGGGCGCAGAGGGCGAAGAGGGCGCAGGCGGCAGAGGGGGCGCGTGTCCGGGTCGACATGGAGAGGGTTATATCTGGGCGCGACCATGAGCGCATCGTACCGGCTGATCCCCCGATTCCTGACGCAGGCGGAGCGGGAGGGGCTGTGCGCGTTGGAAGCGGGCGGAGCGGGCTGGGTTCCGGGGCGCCAGGGGACGGGCTACAGCAAGCGGGCGCTGGAGCGGGACGGGCTGGTGGAGCGGGCGCTCGGGGAGATGGCAGGGGGGATGGCCGGGGCGGGCGTGGAGGTGCTGGAGTGGGACGCGTGGCTGCTGGACTATCCGGCGGGGGTGGGGATCCCGCCGCACACGGATCCGCTGCGGGACGGATCGCACCTGCGGCTGAACGTGCTGCTGATCGGGGACGGGGCGGCGTTCTACCTGGACGGGCCGGGTCGGCTCCCGTTGATCGCGGCGGGGGACGCGCTGATCTTCCGGCCGGACGCGATGCGGCACGGGGTTCACGCGGGGACAGGGGCGCGGCGGGTGTGGTCGGTGGGGTGCAGGGCAGGGCGGGCGGGTGACGGTCGTGGAACGTGATATAGCGCCGCACGAGAGCGTAGCGCCAGGAATGTGGGGGATGTATCTGTATCTGTGGCTGTTGATCGCGGGGTGTGCAGAGGAGAAGCCGGAGGTTCCTCCGGCGAGCCGGCCCTGGCATGCCCCGGCGGCGGGGACGGTGCGCGATCCGTCCACGCGGCTGATCTGGAGCCGTTGCGCGCCCGGACAGGCGATGCTGGACGTAGACTGTCAGGGGGAGGCGCTGCGGCTCTACATGGAGGAGGCGGAGGAGATCTGCGCGGGGCTGGCGCTGGCGGGGCTGGCGTGGCGGCTGCCGACGCTGACGGAGTCCGGGACGCTGATCGTCTGCCCGGACGGCGCGACGCCGTCGCCTGAGACGGGCTGCGCGGAGCCGCACTTTGACGCCTCGCACAACCCGGCGTGGTTCCCCAACGAGGGGCCGGAGGCGATGTACTGGACGTCTGACCGGGCGCCGGGGGAACAGGCGGGCGGGGCGGAATTGCAGCGGACGATCTCGATGAACTCCGGGGCGGCGGGGGCGGCGTCGCTGATCCGGGATCGGCGCCGGGCGCGGTGCGTGTCGGACGGGGCGGCGTTCGTGAAGCCTGCGGGGCAGCCTGAGGACGGGCCTGACCCGGAGCTCACGCTGCTGCGGGTGGTGCGGGGGCCGGGGCTGCCGGTGTGGGGGGAGGCGTCGATCCAGGCGGCGCCGGTTGGATCGCTGGCGCCGGGGCAATTGGTGGTGACCGGGCCGCCGGGCGCGGAGGTGCGCTGGCAGGATCGCCCGGCGCGGCTGGTCAAGGTGCAGGGCCACCTGTGGGCGGGCTGGACGCTGGATGTGCTGCTCGATCCGCTCCCGCCGGCGGGCGTGCTGGAGGCGATCCAGGCGGCGTGGGCGGGGCCGCTGCTGTCGGGGGGCCAGCCGGAGGAGGGCCGGGAGCGGCTGGTGCCGGGCGAGCAGTACCTGTACGCGGGGCCGGGCGCGGGGCCGGGGCGGGTGCGGGTGGCGCTGCAGGCGGCGCCGCAGAGCCTGAGCGGCGAGGTGGACGCGACGGCGCTCCGGTGGGTGGAGCCGGGCGAATTCGTCTGCCGGCGCCGGCAGGACGCGCTGCGGGAGATCCCGGCGTCGCTGTTCTCGTGGTGGCCGCGCGATCCGCAGGGCTGCGAGCACTATCAGGTGATCAAGGAGCCGCCGATCTTCCCCGACGCGCAGGAGAACTGGCGCATGTACGGGCCGGAGGGCGGCTTCAACGGCTGGATGGTGGACGGGGTGCCGGTGTGGATGGACGGGCGACCGCTCCAGCGGGTCGCGGGAGACGTCTGGCGGATCGACGCGGCGGACGGGCTGAAGCTCTACCGGCTGCGGCGGCAGGGCGCTGACCTCCTGCTCGATCGCCGCGAGGCTGCCATCTGGACCGCCGAAGCGGACGGGCGGCTCACCGCCAGCGACGGCAACATCTGCCGACCGGAAGGAGCGCAGTATGTCTGTGTCCATTGAGCTGCTGTTGCTGCTTGTCGCCTGCCGCATCCTGCCGGTGCCGGAGCCGATCCAGACGCCGCAGGCAGATCGGCCCGCCGCGCCCACCGCGCCGGTCAAAGCGCCGGTCAGCGCGCCGGAGATCCGGTGGGCGCCCCGCGCCGTCCAGCGGGAGCAGGCGCTGATCTGGGTGGAGCCGGACGTCCGGCGGCAGACGGCGGGGGTGCTGCGGCGGGGTCAGCTCGTGCTGATCGGCGGGGACGGCCCGTCGGTGGCGTGGCGCGACGGGACAGAGCGGCTGGTGCAGGCGCGGGCGGCGGGGATGGAGGGCTGGATGCTGGCCTCAGACCTGCGCGAGGTGGACTTCCCGGCGTGGGCGGGGGCCCTCGGCGGCGCGCACGATCCGTTCGAGAACCCTTCCAACCTGTGCGGCCCGAAGGCGGCGAAGCCCTGGGCGGGCGGGGAATTCGAGATCCTCCGCGTCGAGGGCGATCAGGCGATCTACGAGGCGGGCTGTATGGAGCGCCCCGACGGAGCCGCAGACGGCGCAGACGGCGGCGCGGACGGCAGCGCGGACGGCGGCGCGGTCGGCGGCACAGACGGGGGCAGCCTCACGCCGTCAAAGCGCAAGGGGAGCGCGCCGCTGCTCGACTTCGTGCTGCTGCGGGAGGTAAAGACCTGCATGCAGCGGCTGGAGTCCACCGGGAACCGCTCGGACAGCCTCCGCCGCGTCTGGCCGCAGGAGCCCGCCCTCTGCAACGTGCTGAAGATCGAGCAGATCCAGCTCCCCGGGAGCCGTTCAAGCTGGCGCATCGACCTCGACGGCGGCGATCACCCCGCCGAGGGCTTCGTCGTCGACGGAAGCTTCCTCCCCACCCCGCTCAGCGGCATCGGGAAGCGCGTCTTCGACGGCCCGGACTACACCCTCTGGCTGCTGGAGGCGGGCGGGCGCCTGAAGGTGATCCGCCTCGGCACCGCCCCCCCCTCCGTCCTGGAGGTGCTGGATCGCCCCCTCACCGGCGAGGGGGTGACCGTCGGCGGGCAGGACGGCAACATCACCGGGGGCGGCACCGCCTGCACCTGGCTCCCCGGACGCAGACAGTTCTATATCTGCAATTAGCGGGACGCCGTCACTTGATCTCGAACGGGAACACCACCTGCATCTCCTTCGGCAGATCATGGACGATCCGGTAGTCCGTCTCGTTGAGGATGTTCTGTCCGTGGAACGCATAGATCCCGGCCTTCAGCTCTGAGCGAAGCAGCAGCAGGTAGTCATCGCGCGACGGAAGCGCCTTCAGATCGAAGGGGATCTCCTCGCGCGCCACGAAGAGGTTGACGGTGGCGTCGGTGTCCCCGAGGACGCCCTTGATCTCCGTGTGGTCGATGAAGTCGAGGCGGGAGAGGTGGAGGTTCATCTGGGCGAGCTCGGAGGGGCGGAGCGTGGAGGTGAAGACGAACTCGCGGGTGGCGGCGGAGATGCGGGACTCGGGGTACTCCTTGACGCCGACATAGTGCTTCAGCTCGGTGCCGATGACGGTGAGGCGGGTGGTCTTCAGGTGGGTGTAGCTGTCGCGCCCGACGGCATAGAACCCCGGCTTATCGGGCTCCGGGTAGAGCTTGAACGTGACCGGGGCGAAGTCGGCCTCCGGGTCGGGGGCGGTGGCGTCGGCCATGCCCTTGATGAAGCCGTCCTTCCCGGCCATGAGCGCGCCGATCTTGACATCTTCGGCGATCTCGATGCGGAAGGCGCCGGAGGTGTCGGTGCGGTAGCGCTCGACGACGCCCTCGACGACGACGGTGGCATCCGGGAGCGGGTTGCCCCAGACATCCGTCACCTTCCCTTCCAGGAGGCGCGGATCGGAGCAGCCGGTGAAGAAGAGGAGCAGCCAGGGGAGCCAGAGCATCCGGACATCCTATTCAAGCTGACCCCTCCGGGCCAGCAGGACGTCCCGGATGGAGCGCAGGCTGACGCTGCCGGTCCGGCTGAGCCGGTCGATGAGGCGGTAGCCGGTGCGGGAGAGATCGAGCAGACCGGTGACGCGGGTGACGAGGAAGCGGTTCTTGAGCATGGCCGCCGGATCGGAGCTGCGCTCGGCGTCGAGCTGCTGGAGGGCCAGCTCCAATTGTGAGATCGTGCGCCCGACGAGCCGCAATTCGCGCTCGCGGAACACCCGCGCCACCAGCATCCAGATGTCCGTCTCCACCTCGAACAGCCGCCGCCGCCCGGCGCTGTGCGCGCGACGGACCGCGCCCCACTGCATCAGCTCCTGGAGGGAGATGCTGACGTTCCCGGAGGAGAGGCCGCTCAGGCGCTCGATCTCCTCGGCGTCGATGGGTTCGGGCGACAGGTAGAGGACGGTCCACACCCGCCCCAGCGAAGGCTTGAAATTCCAGAACCCCATCAGCTCGCCGATGGCCTCGGCGACGAGGGCCGGAGCGGCCAGACCGCCGGGGAGACCGCCGGAGAGACCGCCGGAGGCACCGCCGGAGGCATCGCCGGAGGCATCACCGGGCGGGCCGGGCGGGGCAGGGAGTGGCTCCATCTTGACCTCCTCACTGATTTCAGTTATCACTGAAATCGATGAAGGTCGAGGCCCAGATGAACGGAGCCCAGATGAACGGAGTCCAGATGGACGGAGCCGAGATGGACAGAGCCCAGACGGACAGAGCCCGGACGGACGGAGCGGGGCGTGTCACCGCGCAGCGGCGTACGGAGCCTGCCGGGCTGCGGGCGGGCGCTCCCCTGAGCCGGGCGCACCCTCCGGCGGGCGCGCTGGCGCTGGTGGAGACGGATCTGGCGGAGGCGGAGGGGCGGCTGTGTCGGCTGGTGGGCTCTCAGGTGGCGGTGGTCGAGGAGATCGGCAGCTACCTCACGGCGTCGGGGGGCAAGCGGCTGCGCCCGATGCTGACGGCGCTCGGGGCGCGGGCGGCGGGGCTGGAGGGGGACATCGCGGGGTTGATGTGCGTGGGGGAGCTGATCCACCTCGGGTCGCTGCTGCATGACGACGTTGTGGATGTGGGGCTGCTCCGGCGCGACCGCCCGGCGGCGTGGACGGTGTACGGGAACGCGGCGACGATCCTGACCGGGGACTTCTGCCTGGCGCGGGCGATCCTGCTGGCGGGCGAGGAGGGGGCGCGGCTGGTCGCGGAGCGGCAGCGCGCGGGGCAGCCCCACGGGGACGCGGGGCGGGCGGTGACGGAGCTGGGGCGGGCGGTGACCTGGATGGCGGAGGGCGAGGTGCTGCAGCTCCAGCGGGCGGGGAGCCTCGACACCCCGCTGGCCGACTACCTGGAGATGGTGGAAAAGAAGAGCGCGGCGCTGATCGCCTGGTGTACGGCGGCGGGGGCGTGGGTGCGCGGGGACGCGCAGGCGGCGGCGGGGCTGTACGAGTTCGGGCGGCAGGCGGGCATCGCCTTCCAGATCGCGGACGACGTCATCGACTACAGCCCCGCCTCCGGCAAGTCGCCGGGCCAGGATCTGCGCGAGCGCAAGCTGACGCTGCCGCTGCTGCATGCGCTCGCGCGCGTCCCCGATCTGCGGGCGCGGCTGGAGGGACCGGCGGAGGCGCTCGACATCCCGGCCCTCCTCACTGAGATCCGCGAGAGCGGCGCGCTGGACACGGCGCTCTCCGAGGCGAGGGCGCGGGCGGAGGCGGCGCTGAAGGCGCTCGACGTGCTGCCGGAGGGGCCGTGGCGGGCGGCGCTCTGCGATCTGGGGCGCTACCTCGTCGAGCGGGGGCATTGATGGAGCCGACCCCGCAGACAGCCCCGCAGGCGGGCGATCCGGGGCGCGCCCCGGCGGTGCAGGCGATGTTCGCGCGGATCGCGCCGGGCTATGACCGCGCCAACTTCTGGATGTCGATGGGGATCGACCGGCTGTGGCGGCGGCAGGCGATCCGGCTTTGCGGTCCGAACGTGGCGGGCGACGTGCTGGATCTGTGCGCCGGGACGCTGGACTTCAGCCGGATGCTGAGCCCGGTGTCGCGCAGCATCGTGGCGCTCGACTTCTGCCAGCCGATGCTGGACGCCGGGCGGCGCAACCTGCCGCCGCGCGCGGAGCCGGTGCGGCTGGTCTGCGCGGACGCGCGGGAGATGCCGCTGGCGGACGGGTCGGTGGACGCCATCGTGGCGGGCTTCGGCATCCGGAACGTGCCGACGCCGGAGCGGGCGGTGCAGGAGGCGTTCCGGGTGCTGCGGCCGGGCGGGGTCTTTGTGACGGTGGACTTCTTCCGCCCTGAGACGGCGATGGCGCGGCTGATGTCCGCCAGCTACAACCGGCTGGTGCTGCCGGTGGTCGGCGGGCTGATCACCGGGGACAGCTCGGCCTACCGCTACCTCGCGGAGTCGATGGGCGCCTGGGCCAGCCGCGACGACTACCAGCAGATGTGCCTCCGGAGCGGGTTCGCGGCGGTGGACGGCGCAGAGCTGTTCCCGCCGGTCGCCGCCTGGGTGCGGGCGCGCAAGGCCGGCGTGTATGCGGCGGGCGCGCCTGCCGGGCCGGGCGGGGGGGCGGCATGAAGCTCGTCGTCGGGATCAGCGGGGCCTCCGGCGCGCCCTACGCGGCGCGGGCGCTCGAATTCCTCGCCGGGCCGGGCCGGGCGGCGGGGATCGAGACCGCTGTCGTGTTCAGCAAGACCGGTCGGCTGGTATGGAAGGACGAGGTCGGCGCCGATCCGTCCGTCTACGGCTTCCCCACCTGGTCGCACAGCGACTTCACCGCCCCCTTCGCCTCCGGCTCGGCGCGCTATGACGCGGTGCTGGTGCTGCCCTGCTCGGCGGGGACGATGGCGCGGATCGCCACCGGCGTCAGCACCGACCTGATCTGCCGCGCCGCCGACGTGATGCTGAAGGAGCGGAAGAAGCTCGTGCTGGTGCTCCGCGAGAGCCCGTACTCGCTGATCCACGTCCGCAACATGGAGAGCCTGCTGCTGGCGGGCGCCACGGTGATGCCCGCCTCCCCCTCCTTCTACAGCCACCCCGCCACCCGGGAGCAGCTCCTCGACACGGTCGTCGCCCGTGCCTTCGACTGCCTCGGCATCGACAATTCTCTCATGCGCCGTTGGAGCGGTCTCCGCCATGATCCAGACCCTGCCTGAGCCCCCTGCTGCTGCCTCTGTCCCGCTGTCCATCGATCCCGATCCGGTCCCCCCGGTCGTCTACGGGGCCAGCGACATCAGCGACATCGCGTCGAAGATCCACGCCGGAGAGCGGCTGTCCTTCGAGGACGGCGTCCGGCTGTTCCGCCACCCGGACATCGCCGCGCTCGGCCACCTCGCCAACCTCGTGCGCGAGCGCCTGCACGGCGACGTCACCTACTTCAACCGCAACCTCCACATCAACGCCACCAACGTCTGCGAGGCCGACTGCATCTTCTGCAGCTTCTCGCGGCTCCAGACCGGCGACGCGGGCTCCTACACGATGAGCCTCGACGAGGCGATCGGCAAGGCGCGGGCGCTCTCTCACGAGATGCTTACCGAGATCCACATCGTCAACGGGCTCAACCCCGATCTGCCGTGGTCCTACTACCTCGACCTGCTGCGCGGCATCAAGGCCGAGCGCCCCGACGTCCACATCAAGGGCTTCACCGCCGTCGAGATCCACTACTTCGCCGTAAAATACGGCATGAGCTACGAGCAGACCCTGCGGGAGCTGGTGGCGGCGGGCCTCGGCTCGCTCCCCGGCGGCGGGGCGGAGATCTTCCACCCGCGCGCGCGCCGGAAGCTCTGCCACGACAAGGTGGACGCGGACGGATGGCTGGAGGTCCACCGGGTCGCGCACCGGCTGGGGCTGCGGTCGAACTGCACGATGCTGTTCGGCAGCATCGAGACCGTCGAGGAGCGCGTCGATCACCTGCTGCGGCTGCGCGCCCTCCAGGACGAGACCGGCGGCTTCCAGACCTTCATCCCGCTCCGCTTCCACCACGAGAACAACCGCCTGCGCCGCATCCCCGAGCCCACCGGCGCCGACTCGCTGCGGACGCTCGCGATCTCCCGGCTGCTGCTCGACAACATCCCGCACATCAAGGCCTACTGGATCATGCTGGGGATGGGCGTGGCGCAGGCGTCGCTGTGGTACGGGGTCGATGACATCGACGGCACGGTGCGCGAGGAGCGCATCTACCATATGGCCGGGGCCAGCACCCCGCAGGAATTGACCCGGCGCGAGCTGGTCGGGCTGATCCGCGACGCCGGGCGCATCCCGGTCGAGCGCGACACGCTCTACAATGTTGTGTCTGAAGCCTGATACCTGAAGCCCGATATCACATACAAGGACTTTTGTTATGACCGGAATGATCCGCGTCGCCGCTGTCGGCTACACAAACGCATGGCCCCTCACCCGCTACCTCGACCGCGACCGCTTCGAGGTGCGCGAGTGCGTCCCCTCTGAGGCGGCGCGGCGGCTGCGCGAGGGCGAGGCCGATCTGGGGCTGATCCCGGTGGCGGCGCTGCTCTCAGACGGGGCGTACCGGGTGGTGCCGGGCTACGGGATCGGCTGCGACGGGGCGGTGGCGAGCGTGCTGCTCGTCGGGGAGCGCCCGCTGGCGGAGTGGGATCGGGTGGTGCTGGACGGCGAGAGCCGGACCTCGATCATCCTCGCCCAGATCCTGCTGCGCGGGCCGCTCGGCAGGCCCGATCTCCGCGTGGAGGCGGTGGAGCCGGGGACGGGGCTCTTTCATGCGGAGGGGACGACCGGCGCGGTGCTGATCGGGGACGCGGCGCGGCTGCTGCCGGATCGGCTCACCACGCGGATCGATCTGGGGGAGGTCTGGAAGGAATGGACGAAGCTCCCCTTCGTCTTCGCCGTCTGGGCCACCCGCGTCGACCTCCCCGCCGACGCCGTCGCCGCGATCCGCGAGGCCGCCGGGCGCGGGCTGGAGGCGCGCGATCACGCCCCGGAGGCCGACCGCCACTACCTCACCCGCAACATCCGGTACCTCCTCGACGACCGGGCGATGATGGGCCTCCGCCGCTTCGCCGCCCTCGGCCACCGGGCCGGGCTGCTCGCCCGCGAGGAGTTCTCGCTGCTGCCGCCCGCGCGCTCCCTGCCCCGCGTCGACCGCGCCGATCTGCTCGGGCGGGCCGCCGCCGGGGCGCGCCTCACGCCCGCCGAGGGCGCCGCGCTGCTGGACGCCCCGCTCGACGCGCTGATCGCCGCCGCG
>JBEIQZ010000768.1:0-2059 GCA_040376255.1 Alphaproteobacteria bacterium | reverse complement strand
GTGCGCGAAGCGGTTGTCGAAGGGAAGGGCTTCGTAGAACGAGCCGTAGACGAGCGGGCCGGCGGGGAGGTCCGCGCGCAGGCCGCCGCCGTTGTAGAGCGCGAGGTCGGCGCCGGTGGTCTGGCGCAGGACGTCGGTGATCCAGCGGCCCACGGCGGACTCGTGGTTGTAGCTGCGGCCCATGACCGCCGGGGACTCGGAGATCACCTCGTTGTAGATGCCGTCGATCTGCGCGCGGTAGCCCCGACGAGCGCGGCGACATCGGCGCTGCCCTCCGGGGCCGGCTGGCCCTCCGGGATCGGCTGCAGCTCGCGCAGCTCATAGCCGAACGAGGCGATCCCGTCGCCCTCGACCTTCAGGCTCACCACGCCGAGCAGCCGCGTGTACGAGCCGGCCTGCACGATCCAGATCCCGTTCACCTGCTCAGCCTGCGGCATGCGCGTGTGGGAGTGGCCGCCGACGATCAGATCCAGCTCCGGCACCCGCTCCGCCAGCTCCCGATCCGCCTCCAGCCCGATGTGCGACAGCACCACCAGCAGATCGGTGTCCGCCTCCAGCGCCGCCGCCTCTGCCTTCACCGCCTCCACCACGTCCAGCAGCTTCAGTTGCGCGAAGTCTGCCGGGCGCATCAGGTGGCCAAGCCCCTCGGTCGTCGCCCCGATCACCCCCACCCGGATCCCGTTGACCTCGAAGATCCGCGACGGCTCCTGGCCCGGCAGCGCCATCGACGCCCCGTCCGCCAGCCGCACGTTCGAGGACAGAACCGGGATCTCCGCCGCTGATGCGAGCTTCTGCAAGTTCGCCAATCCCTTGTCGAACTCGTGGTTGCCGAGCGCCCAGGCGTCGTAGCCGATGGCCTCCATCAATTCCAGCATCGCCCCGCCCGCCGCGCCGCGCACCTGCAGATCGGTGAGCGGCGTCCCGGTCAGGATGTCGCCCCCGTCCAGCAGCAGCACCGCGCCCGACCGATCCGCGCGCAGCCGATCCACCTCCCCGTCCAGCGCCACCATCCCGCCGAGCGCGGGCCGCCCGTCCAGCCACTCCGCCGGCTCGGGCAGGTAGTGTCCGTGCATGTCGTTGGTGTGAAGGATCGTCAACACCCCCGGCGGCGCCGTCACCTCCGGCTCCGCCACCTGCTTCGGCGCGCACCCCGCCAGCCACAACCAGAAAACCACCGGCATCCTCCCTCCCCTGTCTCCCGTCTATCTCCCCTCTGTCGCCGCCCGGATCAGCGCGAACACGTCGTCATCCTCGATGATCCCCTTCTTGTGCCACCGCACCGCGCCGTCCGGCCCCAGCACCACCGTCTGCGGGATGAAGTGCCAGTCCAGCCCGCACAGCGCGTACAATTCCTCCGGGCTCCCGGTGAACAGCGCGCTGCCGTAGCCCACCCCGTAGCTGTCCGCGAACGCCCCGACCTCCGCCGCCACCGCCGCCGGATCTCCGCTCCGGTCGAACAGATCCCACGACAGCCCCAGCACCTCCGCCCGATCCCCGATCCCCGCCGCCGCCCGCACCAGCCGGGGCAATTCGTCGACGCAGGGCTCGCACCACGTCGCCCAGTGGTTGATCACCAGCGACCGCCCCGACGGCCGGAGCAGCGCCCGCGCCTCCTCCAGCCCCGCCGGGACACAGCCGGTCGCCGGTCGCCGGACTGTCGGCCGCGCCTCCCGCAGATCCGCCGCCTGCTCCGCCCCGCCCTGCTCCGCCCCGCCCTGCTCCCACTTCAGCACCTCAGCGCGCCCCCGCTCCCCCGGCTGCTCAAACAGCCCGTCGCGCGCCACCCGCTTCGCTACCCGCCCCAGCAACGCCCGCACCGCAGACCGGATCATGCCTCCTGCTCCCCCGCCCCGGCGACATCTCCTTCCCCCGCCGTACTGTCTGAGAGCGCCTCGCTCAGCCGCTCATTGGCGCCCCGGATGCGCTGGCACAACACCTTCGCCATCTCATAGACAAGCTTGTACGCCGCGAGGTTGTCTGCCATCAGCAACCGCTCAAAATCGCGGCGCGGGAACCGGAACAGCGTCGTGTCCTCCAGCGCCTTCACCGTCGCCGAGCG
>JBEIQZ010000410.1:0-5755 GCA_040376255.1 Alphaproteobacteria bacterium | reverse complement strand
GTCCCTCCCCCCGCGCCAAAGATGGCGCGACGGCTGGCCCGAGCCCTTGGTGAACGCAAGGGGCGATAGTATTTGTCGCGACGACTCTTTTTCGGGTTTACGCCCCTTCCGTCCACCGGGCCAGCCGGGGCGTATCAGGGAAATCGGTCGGGCAGAGAGGTTCGGAAAATTTTGGATGATCTTGTTTTTTTCAGGTGAGAGTGAACAATGATGCGAAAATACTGCAAGCTTGAGGAATAGATTAGAATGTGGAATCTCGCTAATCGCGGTACGCACAGCGGTTGTTCAATAGTCATTCTCTCCCATACATCCCAAAACCTACAGTGCAACGCAGCGCAGACACGTGACCACCATCAACCTGATTCCGTAACCCTGTACACATCGATTCACTCGCCACTCATTCGAAAAAAATATTTGAAAATTCAATATTTTTCTAAACCTCTTGCCTGACCGTGTTCCCTGACCCGCCCCGGCTGGCCCGGTGGATGTGGGGGACGTAAAAACCAAAAAGAGTCGTCGCGACAAATACGACCGTCCCCCACATTCACCCAGGGCTTGGGCCAGCCGTCGCGCCATCTTTGGCGCGGGGGGAGGCACCAGCGCAGCGCAGTGCCGGTGCGGGGGTAACCCCCGCAAAATTATGATATCCTCCCGCCCGGAGGTACGATGCTGAGTCTGCTGGGCGCGCTGTGGGCGAAGGAAGGGATGTGGCTGCCGGAGCAGGTCGCGGGGCGCGCTGAGGAGCTGAAGGAGATGGGCCTCCAGATCCCCGCCGCTGTGCTTGGCGATCCGCGACAGCACCCGCTCGGCGCCATCGTCCACGTCGGGGACTGGTGCTCAGGCTCGGCGGTCTCGGCTGATGGGCTGGTGATGACCAACCACCACTGCGTCTGGGATCAGCTCCAGCACAACACCGACGAGGCGCACAACCGCCTCCGCGACGGCTACGCCGCCCCCGACCGCGCCGGGGAGCTGCCGGGCGGGCCGGGCGCCTGGATCTACATCGTCGAGCGGAATGAGGACGTCACCGCCGCCGTCCAGAAGAAGCTCAAGCCGAAGATGACCGACCTGGAGCGTCAGGCGGCCATCGCACGGACAGGCGCGCAGCTCGTCGATGACTGCGAAAAACAAAAAGATCGCGCATGCGAGTTCACCGACGAGTTCGGCGGGCGGACCTACCGGCTCATCACCCAGCGCGTCATCAAGGACGTCCGCATCGTCTACGCCCCCCCGATGAGCGTCGGCAGCTTCGGCGGCGACCGCGACAACTTCGAGTGGCCGCGCCACGACGGAGACTTCGCCGTGCTGCGCGCCTACGTCGCCCCGGACGGCTCCAGCGCCGAGTACAGCGAGGGCAACGTCCCCTGGCGCCCCGAACACTGGCTGAAGATCGACCCCGCCGGGGTCAAGCCCAACGACTTCGTAATGGTCGCCGGGTACCCGGGCGGCACCGAGCGCTACGAGCGCGCCTCCGATCTGCGCTTCCTCGCCCAGACCGCCTACCCCCTCTCCCTCCGCTTCCTGCTCGACACCGAGGCCATCCTCACCGATGAGGCCGGCAAGAGCGCCGCCGCTGCCGCCATGCTCGGCGCCGCGCAGCAGGAGCTCGCCAACAGCCGCAAGTACTACCAGGGCATCCTCGACAACGTCGCCGGCTCCGACATCCTCCAGCGCAAGGCCGCCGACGAGGCCGACCTCACCGACTGGATCAACGCCGATCCCGCCCGCAAGGCCCGCTACGGCGCCGCCCTCGCCGAGCTCCAGCGCTGGTCCGACCGCTACCAGAGCCGCTACCAGGGCGACACCATCCTCCGCCGCGCCTCCTCCCTCTCCATGCTCGGCGCCGCCCGCGCCATCGTCCACAACGCCGCCGAGCGCACCAAAAAAGACCTCGACCGCGACGACGGCTACCGCGACCGCGATCAGGACGACCGCAGGGCCGCGCTCGAATCCATCGACGCCGGCTACTGGGCGCCCGCCGAACGCCGCCTCTTCACCCTGATCCTCGGCCTCAACGCCGCCCTCCCCCCCGGCTCCCGCGTCGAACCCCTCGCCGCCCTCCAGCCCACCGATCTCGACCCCTTCTTCGGCGCCACCCCTCTCTCCGACCCCGCCCGCCGCCTCGCCCTGCTCTCCGCCTCCACCCGGGAGCTCCAGGCGCTCGATGACCCCTGGATCCGCCTCGCCCTCGCCCTCGAACCCCTCGCTGAGGAGAGCCGCCGCTTCCGCGAGGAGATGGAGGGCGCCCGCTCCCGCCTGAGCCCCCTCTGGATGGAGGCCCTCCAGACCTGGCAGCCCGGCAACACCTACCCCGACGCCAACAACACCCTCCGCCTCACCTTCGGCACCGTCCAGGGTTACTCCCCCCGCGACGCCGTCAGCTACGCCCCCCAGACCACCGTCGCCGGGATGCTCGCCAAGGCCTCCTCCCCGCTCTACGAGGCGCCGCCGGAGTGGGTGCTGAAGAACGCCCGCACCTCAACCGCGAGCCCCTGGGCCGATCCCGCCCTGAAGGACGTCCCCGTCGGCTTCCTGTCCGACCTCGACACCACCGGCGGCAACTCCGGGTCAGCGACGCTCAACGCGCGCGGAGAGCTGGTCGGGCTGCTGTTCGACGGGAACTATGAGTCGATGGCGGCAGACTGGCTGTTCAACCAGGAGACGACCCGGTCGGTCCATGTGGACATCCGGTATGTGCTGTTCACGATAGCGGGGACGCCGGGGGCGGGGTGGATCGCGGAGGAGCTGGTACGGAAATAGGCGCAGCGTGTGCCTCCCAGACCTGCCTTTGGCCCCCTCAGAACATCTTCCACCACGCCTTCTTCGGCGGCTCCGGCTTCACCTCTGCCACCTCCGGCGTCGCTTCGGGCTTCGGCTCGGGCTTGACCTCGGGCTTGACCTCGGGCTTGACCTCGGGCTTGACCTCGGTCTTGACCTCGGGCTTCGCCTCCCTGACCGGGCGGTGCTTTTTGACGAGCGCCTCGACCCGTGAGAGCAGCGGCTTCCCTTTGTCCGGGTCGGCCATCGCGATGAACCCGGCGAAGCCCTGCATGGAGGAGAGGACATCGGCGCCGTCGCCCCACTTCTTCCCCTCCAGCCCGTCCTTCTCGACCTGGAACAGGAGCGCCCGGAACCGGCGCACCTGATCGCGGGGGACGCCGAGCTTGTGGTTGACGACCAGCCCGGTGACCTCCTGGTGGGCGCCGCGCCGCAGCACGCGGGTCTTGTCGGGGTGGACGGTGAAGCCCTCGCGCGGCACCTGGTAGCGCACCTCGCGGAGCAGCTTCCCGACCGGGGCGTCCCGATCCTTCGCGGAGAAGGTGAGATCGTCGGCGTAGCGGGTGTAGGTGAAGCCGAGGTCGGCGGCCAGCTTCGTAAGCCGTCCGTCGAGGTTGCGGCAGAGGAGGTTGGTGAGGGCCGGGGAGGTGGGCGCGCCCTGCGGGAGGCGGCGCTCGCCGGTCTGGACGTGGTATGTGACGCCGTCGAGCAGCGCGGCCTCGGTCGGCGCCTCCGAGCAGACGAGGGCGAGGAGCGTGGCGACCGCCTCAGAGTAGCCGAAGGAGCGGAACAGCCCGCGCGCGCGCCGCCAGCCGACAGAGGGGAAAAAATCCTTCAGATCGAGGTTCACCACGATGGCCGCGCCGACGTGTGGGCGGGCGTTGGTGACGATGGAGCGGTCGCGCACGAAGCCGTGGGCGGCGTCATGCAGCGGCAGCGGCTCAAGGAGCGTGCGGAGGATCCAGTGCTGCGCCCTCTTCAATGAGGGCATCGGCGCCGAGATCAGGCGCTCGCCGCCGGTCTTCTTCGGGATGCGGAAGCGGATGTAGTGCGTCGTCTTCGACACCTTCCGGTTCCACGCAAGGAAGCGCAGCCCCCCCAGCGGCATCCCCATCGCCCCGGCGAGCTGGAGCGGGGTGTGCAGCACTGGCAGGTTGAGCGCGGTCAGCTTCGCCGTGTCGGAGGTCTGCTGCCGGAGCGCCGCAGAGCAGCCCTCCCCGATGTACAGCAGCTCCTTCTGCTTGCGCTCCTTCCACGCGGCGGCGCGGGCGATGCGCGCCTGCTTGTTCCGCTCGCGCGTCTCCTGCTGCTTCTTGCGGGACTCCGCCAGCTTCTGCTTCCGCATCTCCTCGCGGAGCGCCTTCTCGTTCTGGAGGCGGAACACCTCCGTCTGGAGCGTGCGGATCTCCTGAAGGATCTCGCCCTTGCGGCGGATCTCCTCCGCCGGATCGCCCGGCTGGCCGCTGGCGGCAGGCCAGAACCCCAGGCGGATCATGTCCTCCAGGATGTACTGATCCTTGGAGGTCGCACGGATGCGGTCGTATGCTTCTTGACGGTTTCTGGGACGGTCGGCCATGGTAAAAATGGCTGTCGCCGCGATCATCTGGTCTTCGAGAGGACTCGGGACTGGACTCGCTCAACTCAAGCGGCTAAGGCCCTACCCGCGCGACATTGGCTTCAAGGAAGCCCAACCGCAAACGCGCGGGTAGGGCCTATAGCCGCCCAGTAAAGAGCAGGCCAGTGAGGCATGAAAAGACTGTATGCAAGGGTGGCGATCCGCCAACCGGGTTGCAAGGCTCACCGATGATCGCGGCGACAACACTCTCCTATCCTTCTGAACGGTTGATGTCAAGAACGGCTGTTGCGAATTCTAAGCGCGAGCTGGTGCGCGCAGGGCCCCTTGCGGAGCTTGTTGTGCTGGAACCAGGAGCAGGTGCACTCCCCTTCCACGATGCGCTCATCCCCGTCGATCTGGAGCGTCGGCTGGAGGATGCGCCCGCCTGAACGCACCGAACCCGACAGGTGCAGGTGCCCCTGCGTGTCCCGGCGCGGCGTCGCGAGGTTCACCGCCCGCTGATCGACGAGCGTCGCGGCCTCCTGCTCCCGCTCGCTCGCGAAGCGCAGCTTCTCCATCGGCAGCGGCTCCCGCGACAATTCCCGCGCGCGGTAGACGCCCTTGTTGAGGTCGTAGATCGCCCGCCCCGCCTGCGTCCACCCGCCGAGCGCCCCCAGCACCGTCGCCCGGTCGAGGCCCAGCCCCGCCGCGAGCGCCTCCGGCGTGCTGCGCCAGTCCTTGCGGAGCGCGGCGAAGATCGCCTGGCTGGTGTAGGCGTCCACCTGGGCGCGGGGCGCCATCAGGTCGAAGTTGCCCGCCTTCGCCCAGTCGTTCGCCGTCCAGCCGGACAGCCCGAGCGTGAACGACATGTCGCCAAGATCCGCCACATAGAACGACGGCATCCCGTAGCCGAGCAGGTGGACGGTGAACTTCTTCGCGATGGGGATCAGCCGCTCCAGGATCAGCAGCCGCCGCCGCCCCCACACCCGCACCTCCTGCTCACGCGTCCCGGTGAACACCGAGCGCGGGCAGTCGATCACGATCCCCCACGGGTCCAGCACGATCTGCACCGGCTGCCCCGGCGTCAGCCGGTACCGCAGGCTGCGCGGCCCCTCCTTCTCCCGCCGCCGCCGCAATTGGAAGCAGAGGTTGTACAGATCCATCGGGTGCAGCTCGAAGCGCGCCGCCGTCGGCGCGTCCGTCAGCGCCATCGCCGCGTTCACCTGCAGGAAGCCGCGCACCCACGAGTCCGGCAGGTCGATCTTGACCTCCTTGAAGTCCGGATCGCCCTCGTTCCGCACCGTGAACCCGGACGGGTCCACCTCGAACTCCGTCGTCTTGTAGCTGCGGATCTTCTGGAACTCGTCGTAGAGCGTCGAGGAGTAGTCGATGTTCGTCGTCCCGCAGGCGAAGTCCCCCACG
>JBEIQZ010000188.1:0-10028 GCA_040376255.1 Alphaproteobacteria bacterium | reverse complement strand
GGGGGGGGCGGGGGAGGGGTTGCGGGGGGTGAAGATGTGCTATGCGGGGAGGTTGGACCCGCTGGCGGAGGGGTTGATGGTGGTGTTGTCGGAGCCGGATCATCGGGAGAAGGAGCGGTATTGTGGGTTGGATAAGGTTTATGAGGCGGTGATTTTGTTGGGGGTGGAGAGTGATACGGGGGATGTGATGGGGAGGTTGGGGGGACGGGGGGATGTGGGGGATGCGGGGGGGCGGAGGCAGGAGGGGGGGCGGAGGCAGGAGGTGGAGCGGGCGGCGGGGGGGCTGGCGGGGGATCGGATGCGGACGGTGCCGAGGTGGTCGGCGGTGTCGGTGGGGGGGAAGACGATGACGGAGCACAGCCGGGCGGGGCGGGTGGTGGAGGCGCCGCAGCGACGGATGCGGGTGGATTCTGTTGAGGTACGGGAGATTTTTACGCTGTTGTCTGCTGATGTGTGGGCGGATGTGTCAGCCCGGATCGGCGCGGTGCGCGGAGAATTCCGTCAGGCTGAGGCGCTGGGGGACTGGGCGCGGCTGCTCGGCATAGACGGGACATACAACACCGGGACAGCCGACGCCGGGACAGCCGACACCGGCCCCCCACGCCCCGACCCGTTCACCCTCATCCGCCTCCGGATCACCTGCGGCCCCGGCACCTACGTCCGCACCCTGGCTGGCGAGCTCGCCGCCGCCCTCGGCACCGTCGGCCTCCTCTACCACCTGCGCCGCACCCAGGTCGGCCCCTGGAACCTGCTGGATCTCCCCCGCTAAAGACTCCCCCTGTCTTCGCCTTTCCGCCTTTCGCCTTTCCGCCTTTCGCCTTTCCGCCTTTCGCCGTGCCGCCGTGTCGCCGTGATCCCGCCTTTCGCCTTTTCCGTGCTTCCGTGCTTCCGTGGTTGCGTTTTATCTTTTGTCTTTTGTCTTTTGTCTTTCCCCTCAAGCCCGGTTCCACCCCCTCCTCACCTCCACCCTCCGCTCCTCCCCTCCCTTCCCCACCAGCGTCACCCCTCCGACCCCTGTCCGCACCCGCATCCCCTCCGCCGCCTCGATCCTGGCCTCTTCATTCCACCCGCGCCGCACCGTAAACCGGTGAACCTTATTGATCTCGATCTTACGGCTTGAAATACGCTCCATACTGATCCGTTCGATCACGACCCCATCTACCAAAACAGTGTACTGTATCTTCTGAAATCGTGCCACAATGATTGAAAATGCACTGACAAAACCCATCGCCGCACCAGCCAGCAGCAGCCCGAAGAGTTGGCCGTCGTTGCGGATCGATGTCTGCACGGGGGTCGCGGTGACCAGCGACGCGCCCTGGACACCCTGGAAGACGGAGGGCAGGGACTCCAGGCCGTAGACCTCGCTCATCGCGGATTCGGGGATGGAGAGGCGGGTGGTGATGTCGGAGACGGTGGCGATCATCTCTCCGGCGAGGGGCAGGCGGCTCTGGAAGGCGATGGCGGGGACGTCCCACGCGGTGACGGGGGCGACCTGCACGGGGGGGAGCTGGAGGAGGAGCTCGACGGTGCGGGAGCTGAGGGGCGGGAGGGAGCCGAGGGGGATCGGGGCGTCGCCTTCGCCGGACGCTGCGCCTGTTCCGGTGTCTCCCTGGATCTGCCACTTGAGGAGGGAGGCGGTGCCGGGGCAGACGGCGGAGGCCCAGGGGGCGGGCCGGTCGCCGGTGAGCGGGGTGATGAGGCCGTTCTGGAGGGAGAGGCTGGCGCCGTCGACGGACTGGTGGCGGAGGGTGTTGGTGATGACGGCGGTGGCGGTGCAGCGGACGGGCTGGCCGTACTCGGCGCTCTGGTCGCAGAGGAGGGCGTCATTGGCGGCGGAGCGGGGCTGGAAGCGGACGGAGAGGACGTTGGTGTCGGTGGGCTTCAGGCGGAGGGGGACCCCGGCGAGCCCGGCAGCGGCCTGGACGCGGGCGGGGTCGGGGCCGAAGGTGGCGGCGAGGTCGCGGATGGAGGGGTTCCAGAGGAGGCCGCCGGGGGCGGGCTCGCCGTCGGGGCCGACGCCGCCGATGCGGGCGAGGGCGGACTGGGGGGTCCGCTCGAAGGGGGAGACATAGATCCCGTAGACGAGCAGGGAGGTGCCGCACATCCATCCGCAGGTGTCGGGCTGGTGGAGGGGCCACGCGTAGACCCACTGGACGCGGGGATCGTCCTGGAGGAGCTGGTAGAAGGCGCGGTTGCGGGCGGCGTCGTCAGCGCTGACGGCGAGATCAGCGCCGGCGGTATCGACGATGTTATCGGTGACGAGCCAGAGGATGCCCTCCTGCGGGGCGGATGTTTCTCCTGCGGGCTCCCCTGCGGGCGCCCCTGCGGGCGCGGTGATGGCGTCGATGGCGCGGCGGAGGGCGGCGGCGGTCTCGGTGCGGTCGGGGGTGTGCGGGTCGGTGCGGTAGGGGCTGTCGGGGAGGGCGTCGAGGCGGCGGGCGAGGTCGGCGGCGGGGGCGAGGCTGAGGGCGGCGCCGGGGGGGAAGGGCGCGGGGCCGGAGGGGGTGAGCTCGTAGAGATCGGCGTTGAACAGCAGGGCGCCGGTCTGCACAGGGCCAGACTGCGCTGTGCCGGTCTGCACAGTGCCAGGGTCGGCGGCCTGGAGCCAGCCGGAGAGGAGGGCGCGGAACTCCGGCCGGGCGGAGTAGTAGGGGGCGTCGTTGCGGGCGGGGCGTCCGTCCTTGACGGTGGCGACGCAGGACGGGCAGCCGTCCGGGGGGGACTCGCCGTATCCTGCGTACATGCTGCCGGAGTAGTCGATCAGCAGCAGGGAGCGGGCGGGGCGGGCGGGCGCGACGCCGCTGAGGCGGCCCCCGGCGGTGGGGTCGACGACGGCGCGATCTTCGGCGGCCACGCGCGCTCCGGCGGCCGGGGCGGCAGGTGTGTCCGGGCAGGGGGGCGGGGGCGGGCTGCAGGCGGCGAGGGCGGTGAGGGCGACGAGGGCGGCGGGAGCGGCGGACAGGAGGGGGCGCAGGGTCATGGGGGCTCAGACGGGCGCGGGGGTGTAGTCGATGCAGGCGACACCGGCGCCGACACCGACGAAGAGGGAGCGGCCATAGAGGGCGATCCCCTGCTGCTTCTCATACAATCCGTCGACGGAGCAGGCGGTGTACTGGCTGGCTTCGCTCCAGCCGATCCCGGTGGCGTCAGCGCGGACGGAGCCGTTGACGCGGACGAGGATCCCGGCGCCGCAGAGGACGGGCGGGTCAAAGGAGCCCGCGATCTGCTCGCGGCGGACGCTCTCCGGGATGGACTTGGAGAGGCGGAGCGTGGCGCTCTCCAGCGTGACGGCGAGCATGTCCCCGGCGGGGTTCTGGCCGCCCGGTGACCCCCAGCCGACGGCGAGGCCGATGGGGACGCCCTGGACGGGGTAGGGCCGGACGCTCCACTGGAACGGGGTGGGCTGCAGGACGGCGGAGAGCGCGGCGCGGGCGACGTGGATGCTGGTCTCCTGCTGGCCCCAGGCGATCCAGACCTCCAGGCTGCCGTGGTCATCGGGGGCGACGGCGATGGTGGGCCGCATGGTGGTGGGGAGATGCAGGAAGGAGGCCGGTTCCCGGCGGACGGGCGGGCTGCCCGGCGTCCAGATGGTGAGCGCCCCGTAGGTATCGACCCAGAGGAGCCGCGCGGGGGCGTGGCGGCTGGCGGGGAGCAGCAGCGGCGGGCGGGCGATGTCGAGGGCCTCCGCGCTGGCGGCCTCCGCTCCGTCGGCGCGGAAGACGCGGATGTGCGGGGCTCCGCGCCAGCCCTGCTCGCCGGTGCGCCCCTCGATGATGGCGAAGGCCGGAGCGTCCGGCGGGGCGGCGTGGACGGCGGGGGCTCCTGGGCGGGCGTCCTCGGCGCAGAGGGCGAGGGCGACGGGCGGGCCGTGGAACCGGTTCTCCGCGGCGGGGTGGAGCAGGACGGGCGGCGCGGCGCGGCGCGGCTGGACGGGCCGGATGCAGAGCTGGCGGCGGGTGGCGATGGCGGCGAGCCCGGCGCGGAGCGCGGGCGGGTGGGAGACGCGGGCCTCAGGATCGGGGCTCTGGGTGAGGTTGTCGGGCCAGGTGATGGAGCGGGAGAGGTGAGCGCCGTCAGCGGGATCGAGCACCCCGAGGCGGCCGCTGGCGGAGGTGGCGATCACCAGCCCCCGGTGGACGGAGAGGGCGAGGACAGGCTCCTCCACGCCGCTCTCCCAGGCCGCCGACTGCCAGCGCAGGGCCGGGACGACGCGCATCCGGCGGGCCGGGGCGCCGAAGATCCGGCTGAGCGGATCGGGCTGAGCGTGGCTGTGGCCGGGGCCGCCCCCGGTCCCCGCCCAGCAGAGCGGCGCGTGATCGGTGAGGGGATGGCCGGTGAAGGGGCAGCAGGCGGCGGCGGCCCGGCGGGTGATCGGGGTGTCCGGGCCGGTGCCGGGGACGAGCCAGTGGGCGAAGGGCCGGTTGCAGGCGGCGCACCAGTCGAGCGCGCCGTCCTCTCCAGGGTGTTCGACCGGCTGGCCGCAGCCGGGGTGCGGGCAGCAGCGCGGGAGGATGAAGCGGGCGTTGACGGGATCCCACTCAGCGAATGCGGCAAGCATCGGCGCCATATATCCCGCCCCACCCACACCGCCCTCACCTCACGATGATGACCTGCGCCGGAGCGCGGACGTGCTCGCCGTCCGGGGTGAGCAGCCCCACCTTGCGGATCTCGACGACCATCCCGGAGAGGCCCGGCAGCGGGATCTGTCCGACCGCCTGGTGCATCCGGGGATCGAAGCGCGTGGCGAGCGGGACGACCGGCATCAGGCCGAACCAGCCCTCCCGCGCGCAGGCGTCGTGCAGATCGCCGTAGAGCAGCCCGGTCAGCGTGACAGCGGCGCGCTCCGCCATCAGACGCCCCCCGCGCCCGTCGGCGGCCAGCCGGGACATGAGCCGCACCAGATCGTCGATCATCGGCAGCAGATCCAGCCCGATCCACTCGTCCACCGGCTCTGCGCCCGACTGCACGCGCATGAACCGCTCCAGCCGGGGCAGCATGTCGTCGATGAGCACCTGCCGCCACTCCGCGCGCTCCCCGATGTCGCTCAGCGAATCCGCGAGCTCCTCGCCGCGCGCATAGACCAGCCCCATCACCCGGCCGACGCGCCCGTGGGCGCCCTGCTGGATGCGGGACAGCCAGGACTGAACCTCCAATTCCAGACCGTCCTCCAGGGGGCGGGAGCGACCGCTGGAGGCGTGGATCACGCGGTCCTGGCGCGCCGAACGGGGCGCAGGCCACGGCATACGGGACAGCGCCTCCTGCGCGCGCCGGTGGCGCTCGGCGGGCTCCGCCTGCCCGCTCCCCAGCGCTCCGATCTGGGGGCGATCCGACCAGGGATCCGTGACGGACACACCCTGCGGGGCAGATCCCTGCGAGGCAGGCCCCTGCGAGGCAGACCCTTGCGAGGCGAACCCCTGCCCTTCCTGCTGATCGCCCGCCTCCGGGAGCGGCGCGGCGCCCGGCAGCTCGATCCTCGGGAGGTGGAGGTGGGTCGTCTGGAGGGCGATCGGAGCCTCCGGGCGGAAAATTTCCTGGAGGGAGCTCTTCAGTTCATCCTGGCGGGAGCTGACCGGCGGGATCGGGCGCGGCGAGCTGGAGCTGCGGGAGGCGGACGCACCGTCAGCAGAGGCGCCGGAGGCGCGGGAGGCAGGCGCGTCGGTGACAGAGGCGCCGACAGAGGCGCCGGAGGCGCGGGAGGGGGGCGCGTCGGTGACAGAGGCGTTGGAGGCGGGCGCACCGCTGGCGGAGGCGCGGGGAGCGGCGCTGGCGGTGCCGGGGCGGGCGCCGTCCTGCCCCTTCTCGCGGGCCTGAGCCTCCTGCCGGGCGCGCTCCTGCCGGTTGACGATGCGCTGTACCCGCCGGGAGAGGCTGGAGAGGCGGATGAAGGTGTAGACGGACATCCCGAGCGCGGCCATACCGAGGATGAAGGCGATCATGCTCATGGTGAGCGCGACATCGCTCAGCATGAGCTCATGCAGAGGATCCGGCACAGGATCCGGCACAGGATCCGGCGGCTGCGCGGAGGAGAGCGCGCGGTGGGGCCGGGAGAGCGGGACGGCGCGGGTGGGGAGGTCGGAAAGAGCGTCGATCATGGGAGGATCTCTCCGGCAACATCCTCGACCGGGCCGTCGGCATCGGAGAGGTGGAGGTGGAAGGTGGCGGGTCCGGCGGCGACGAGGCGGGCGCGGGTCGCGGCGCGGCGCCAGCGGAACCGGAGGAACGGTTCGCGGCGGTTGTTGCGATGGAGCTTCAGCTCATGGAGGGTGGGCTGGACGGGGAGCTCGCCTCGACCGGGAAGGGGGCGCCGCGATGGAGGACGGTGAGGAAGCGGACGCCGACGTAGAATTGGAGATCGAAGGTGAGCTGCCGGTGGAGGCGGGACTCCAGCCGGAGCCACGGGCGCGGGCTCTCCTGCGCGGCGCCCCAGACGGCGGCGCCGAGCGCGACGCAGGACTTGGGATCAAAACCGGGGTGATCTGGCTCGATCAGGATGGGGATCGGCACAGGGCCGCGCTGCTCCAGGATGAAGGTGTGCAGGTAACTGCGGAGGTGATCCAGGCGGCTCCCCTGGCCGGTGAACAGCAGAGTGGTGATGTCGCCCCACGCCCAACCGGCGCTCTGGACGGCCTCGCTCAGCAGGGCGGCCTGCCGCTCCATATCGGGGCGGGTCACCTCCAGCAGATCCGCGCGGGTGAGCCGGACGGTGAGGGCTTCAGACAGCGCACCGGCGGGCGCACCGGCGGGCGCGGGGATCGCGGGCCATACGGCAGTGGAGACAGAGAGATCGAGCTGATCCTGGCGGTTGAGGACGCGCTTGGCGGCCTCGGCCATGCCGCGCAGCTCCATCGCCTTGGCGAACCGGTCGCGGGCCTCATCGGCGGCGGGCGCGGTGCCGGGGGCGCGGCGGGCCTGCTGGCGGCTCTCATACTGCTGGCGGTATTCGGAGGGGGATCGGGTGAGCAGGGCGCGCCGGATCTCCTCGGCGTCGATCAGCGGGAGGCCGGAGCGCCCCGCCTGCTGCCCTGCCTGCTGTCCTGCCTGGAGCCGATCGACGATGAGCCGCGCGAGCCGGAGATCGATCTCGTCCCCGCCGATGCGGGCGTCGCCGTTGACGGCCATGAGCCGGACCAGCACCTGATCGGCGGCCCCGGCGCGGAAGGCGGCAAGATCCGCGATCTCGACGGCGGCGATGTCGGTGGTGCCGCCGCCGATGTCCACGCAGAGCACGCGCTCCAGCGCCGGATCGACGCCCTCGACCTCGCCGTACGGCCCCTCGCCCTCCAGGCGGATCGTCCCCCGCGCGCGGAGCCAGAGGTAGCCGAGGACGGCGGCGGTGGCCTCATCGACGCAGGCGGCCCCGAAAAACTGTCCGACCGTCTCCAGGTGGCTGTCCAGCCCGGCCTGTTGCGCGGCGGCGAACAGGGCGTCGCGGGCGTGGGCCGGGACGTCGACGGGGTGGGTGAAGACGGCCCGGGTGAAGCGGACGGCGGAGAGGCCGCTGAGGAGCTCGCGGAAGGCGTCAGGTTCGAGGTGGGCGATGAGGCGCTCCGCCTGCTCACGGAGCATCCGGATGAAGGTGTCGAGGAGCTGCTGGGTCTTCCAGGGGTGCAGGTGGAGCGTGCCGGGGTTCGCGGGGTCGCGGCACTCGAAGTGGAAGGTGTGGCCGGGATCGCGGGCGACCACCGTCTTGATGCTGCGGACGAGGTTGGTGGGGTTCTGGATGGCGGCGGCGCGGGCCTCGGAGCCGATCAGGAAGGGCTGGAACAGCGCGGGCTGCGGCGACGGGGGCTGGAGATCGTCCTGCGCGCAGGAGAAGAACAGCAGCGACGGGAGCTCAAGACCGGCGTCCGCCCGCCCCCTGCTGTCCGAGAGGCCGCCCGCATCGACGGGCAGCACCGCCCAGTGCTCCTTGCGGATGGCGCAGACGATGGAGCCCGACGTGCCGAAGTCGATCCCCAGGTACAGATCGTTGTCGAGCAGCGTCGCCTGGAACCGCACCACCAGCCGCAGCCCGGCGGCGCGCCACATCGTGTGGCCCTCCCGCCAGCCGCCGCCCTCCCCGTCGCCCTCCCCGTCGTGGAGGATGCGGACGGCGCGGATGCAGGTGTCCGCCGCCATCTCCTCAGGCGAGCGACGCCCGGCGTGGATCGCCATGCGCAGCTCCACCTCCTGCCCCGGCCCGAGCCGATCCGGGGGCGGCTGCACCCACTCCAGCCAGTCCTGTCCCTGGATCGCCGCGCCCGCGCCCGTCTCGACCTCGAAGCGGAGCCGCACCGGGATCGAGCCGGGGTTCCGGATGCGGGCGCGCGCCTCGGCGGTGGTGTCGCAGACCAATTCCAGCACGCGCTGGCGCGCCCCCCCGTCAAAAACCACGTCGGGCGCGTCCCCGACGACGCCCTCGATCACCGCGTCGATCCAGCTCGGCCGCAGCCCGACGGACAATTCCATCTGGATGCAGGCAGAGAACCGGAACGCCCCGGCGCCCGCCCCGGCCACCGCCCCCGGCGGGACGACCTGCACCGCCAGCGACAGCCCCTCCTGCGGCTCCAGCAGCGCGAGCGCCGCGCCTGCCGTCTCAGAGGGAGACAGGGCGCCCCCCGGCCCGGCGCGCTGCTCCAGCTCCTCCTTCGGGCAGCGCACCACCCCCTCCTGGAACGGCAGCCCGGAGCGATCCGGCGCGTCGGCGCGCAGGCTGTCGGGCAATTCCTGGATCTGGATCGAGCGCAACCTGAGGGGTTCGGCGGTCTCGTTCTGGAGGTCGAGCCGGATCACGCAGGCGTCGCGCTCCAGCCGCCGCCGCGAGAGGAAGGGCAGGATGACGTGGCGGGGCGAGAGGCGGGGCTCGCGGGCGACGAGGAGATGGAGATGGATGACGGTGGGCGTCCACCCCAAGGTCTGCCGACCGGGCGGGCCGACGAGGTTCGGGGTGGCGAGGGTGGAGCGGAGCGGGATCTCGAAGCGCCCGCGCTCTCCGGGGGCGCCGCGCTGGATGCCGCTGAACACCGCCTCCAGCGCGGCCTGGTTGATCAGGATCGGGAGGCGGTGCTGCTGACCGGCTTCGAGCTGGATCGGCTCGGTGAGCGCGCTCTCGCGCTCCAGCCACGCCGGGAAGCGCGCCAGCTCGCTCTGCGGCAGCACCAGCCAGATCGGGGCCGGACCGTCGTTCTGGACCTCCACATGGAGCTGCCGGTTCCCGCGCCCGATCACCAGCAGGATCGGGGCGTCCTTCCAGGTGTTCCCGGATCGCCAGCACAGCCGCGCCAGCGGAGCGCCGCAGAGATCGCAGCAGCGGCTCCACGCGGCGACCGGCTCCCGGCAGTGGCGACAGCTCAGGCTGCCCGTCATGCGGGCTCCTCCAGGCAGATCCGGATCAGCGCCCCGGCCCCCGCCTCCTCCAGCCTGACCCGCCGCCCGTCGCCCTCCGGGGTCACCCGCACCCCCGCCGGATCGACCGGAACCCCATCGACCGACACCGCGACCTGCCCCGCCCCCAGGGAGGCCGCCCGCAACGCGCCGATCCGCACCGAACCCGGCTGGAAGCGATCCAGCGGCCCGGGACGGTAGAGCGGCCGCCGCGCCTCAGGCGGGAGGGCGGGAGGGCGCGGGATCGCCTGCGGGGGAAGGATCGCCTGCGGGGGGGCCGGAGGGGGTGGAGGGAGCGGAGGGGGGGCTGACACCGATCCAGCGGGCGCTGACGCCGATCCGGCGGGCGCTGACGCCGATCCGGCGGGCGCTGACGCCGATCCGGCGGGACGCTGGAGCAGCGCCTTCGGCAGGATGTCGGGCGCGGCCCCGGCGGGCGGCATCGGCAGCAGGTCGCCCTCTGTGATGTCGATGCCGCAGGAGCGGCTGATCTGCTCGATGGGTTGCCGGTGCCCGGTACCGGTGAAGTACATGCGCCAGCCGTCCCGCTGGTGGTTCTGGTAGATCTCCAGCAATTGGACGGTCTGGTGGTTCTGGTAGTTCGTGCTGTCAAAGGAGTGGTGGCCGATCTCGATCCCGGCGGGGGGCGGGCTCTTCCATATCTC
>JBEIQZ010000744.1:0-2230 GCA_040376255.1 Alphaproteobacteria bacterium | reverse complement strand
GGGAGTCGGCGCGGGTGTCCCCGTGGCCGGGGAAGTGCTTGGCGCAGGCGATGATGCCCGCCGCCTGCATAGCCTCGATGAAGGCGCAGGCATGCTGCGCGACGCGCTCAGGCGTCGCGCCGAAGGCGCGATCCCCGATGATGGGGTTCTGCGGGTTGGAGTGGACATCGACCACCGGGGCGAAGTCGAGATCGAAGTGCATCGCCCGCAATTCCCGCGCCATCTGCGTCGCGACGCGCGCCGTGACGCCGGGGCGGTCGAGGTTGCCGAGGAACTGCATCGGCGGCCACACCGTCGCCGGATCCTTGATCCGCTGGACGCGCCCGCCCTCCTGGTCGACGCAGCGGATCAGGGGATAGCCCGGATCGACGAGCGACCGCAATTCCCGGTTCAATTCGCGCACCTGCGCGGGCTCCTCGATGTTCCGGGCGAACAGGATCACACCGCCGGGCTGGAGCTCGCGGATCAGCGACCGCTCCTCCTGGGTGACGCCGGGGCCCGAGATACCGATGATCAGGCGCTGACCGGCGCGGCGGCGGCGGTCGGCGGTGGTGGTGGTGAGGCCGATGGTGCTGACGGGCATCAGTGCGCCCCTCCTGCTTTTTCTGCGGGCTGGGTCAGCTCGATCAGCACGCCGTCGAAGTCCTTGGGGTGCAGGAAGATCACCGTCGATCCGTGCGCGCCGGGGCCGGGGGCGTCGCTCAAGAACCGGTAGCCGAGCCCCCGCAGGCGGGCGGTGTCGGCGTAGATGTCGTCGCTCTCAAAATACAGGTGGTGGAGGCCGCCGCCGCGCTTGTCGAGGAAGGTCTGGATCGGCCCTTTGCCGTCGATCGGGTGGACCAGCTCGATGCGGGTGTCCCCCGCCGGGAGGAAGGCCGTGGTGGTGGACTGGGCGGGGACCGCCTCCTGTCCGGCGAGCGGGAGGCCCATGTCCCCGCAGAAGCGCTGGATGGCGCGCTGCAGATCGGGGACCGCGACGGCGATGTGGTCGAGCTTGCGGATCATCTGCCCCGTTAACCGGATCGCGTAACCGGATCGCGGGCCGGATCAGGGAAGCGGGAACCGTTCCTGCAGGTAGCGCTCCGTCGCCTGCTCGGCGGCGGCGACGAGCGCGTGGAGGCGCATCGGCTCCATGTCCAGCTCAGACGCCGAGTAGTCCGCCGCCGGGAGCCGACAGACCTCCTTGCGCGTGGAGCACTGTTCGAGGATCGCCGCGTGGTGCGCCTCCAGCAGCGTCTCGATGAGCCGCCCGATCCGGCGCAGCGGGTGGCGGCGGCCGCGCGGCGCGGGGCGCGCCGGGGCGCCCGGCACCGGGAGGTGCTCGTCGATCAGGAAGCCGATGAAGGGGAGCGGCGGCAGGTCGCCGAGGATCGCCAGGTTGGCGGCGCGGCTCGCCGGATCCGCGCTGCCCATATCTTCGCTGAGGAGGTGGATCGGGAAGTTGGAGAGCAACCCGCCGTCCACGATGGCGTGGCCGGTGATCTCCTTCCCGTTGTAGCGCCCCCACTCAGCGCGCCACTCCACCTCCTGCCACACCAGCGGCACGCCCATCGACATGCGGACCGCCCAGGCCACCGGGCAGCGCGGCGCAGTGCGGTGGTTGAGCAGGAGCAGGCAGCGCCCCTCAGTGTCGGTGGCGGTGATGGTGATGTCCTGCCCGGTCAGCGCATAGAACCGCGCGAAGTCCGCCTCAGCCAGCCGGGGGTCGCGGGCGGCGAGGCGGCGGTGGAGCCAGTCGATCATCGCCTGACCTGGGAAGGCGCCGCCGTGCTCCAGCAGCCAGTAGATGCGCCGGAACATCGGCTGGGACAGCATGTTCCCGAGAAACATCTTCCGGATCTGCCCCTCCAGGTGCGACGGAACCAGCGGGATGTCCACCCCGGAGAGCAATTCCCAGAACTGCGACTGCTCCCAGGTGGACGGCGGCGGGACAGGCGGGGTGTCGAGGAACCCCCAGAACGGCAGCCGCCCCTCCGGGGTGCGCGTCGTGCAGGCCCGGTGCAATTCCGCCGCGCCGTAGCCCGCCGCCGACAGCAGCGTCAGCAGCGCGCCCGCCGAGCTGCCGATCCGCCGCCGGAACCGGAGCCCGCGCCGCTCCGCCGCCGCCATCGCGCCGAGGAAGCACAACCCCTTCGCCCCGCCCCCCTCAAAGACCGCGTCGATCCCGATCTTCTCGGCTTCGATCTTCCCGGCCCCCGCTCGGTCACCCTGCATTCTCCGGCTCCAGATT
>JBEIQZ010000276.1:0-8042 GCA_040376255.1 Alphaproteobacteria bacterium | reverse complement strand
TTGTCCCTCCCCCCGCGCGCACTGGCGCGCGACGGCTGGCCCGTGCCGGGGGTGAATGCAGAGGACGGTAGTATCTATAGCGACGGGAGCTCTTTTGGTTTTGCGTCCTCTGCATCCACCGGGCCAGCCGGGGCGTATCGGGGAACACTTCCGACGAGTGTGTACAGGAGCGGGGACGGGTTTTTTCAGGGGGAGGGGTGGGTGGGGTGAGCGGGGGATGCTGAATTCCACGCTCCACGTCCCTTCGCCCCGCCGGGGAGAAGGTGGCCCGGAGGGCCGGATGAGGGGCGTTCCGGCACGGCTTTCCCCTCGTCCGTCAGCCTCAGGCTGCCACCTTACCGGTCCAGTATGATTCTCTCTGCGTCCAGGGCGGAGGTGCTGTGGCTCCGGCTTTCCCTGTGGCTTCCGGATCTGCGAGGTCGCGCTATCTGACCCCCTTCACCCACACCGTCCAGTCATCCTCATATCCACCCCGCTCTGCTGCCTCCCTTACCCGCTCCCGCTCCTCATCTCCTGCCCGTATCTCCGCTCCCTCGACCGCCTGCAACCCGCCCGCGACCCGCTCGTACCGGATCTCCTGCCTGTAGATCCCGTCCGCTCCGATCCTGAGCCGCCGCCCGGTGATCCGTCCGTCGGCGATCTCCAGCCAGCCGATCTGCTGTCCGGTGAGCGAGGAGCCCGGCGGATCGCCGACCGGGACGGTGACCTGCTGGAGCGTCGGCCCGCTGAGGATCAGCAATTCCCGCCCGCCGTAGCCCGCCTCCGGCACGGTGGTCTTCCGGAGCAGCACGATGTCCGCGCTGCTGTCTCCGGCGAGATCGGTGAGCCACACCGCCTCAATCGTGGCGTTCCCTCCATAGCCGTTGACGTACTCAATCTGCACGGGGATGGCGGGGCCGCCTGAGGAGGGTTCGACGACGAGCCAGGTATACGAGAAGGGATCCCACCACATCTCCTGGTTGTCGCTCCAGATCATGCCGTGCTGCTCAGCGAGCCAGAGCGCATCGGGCTGGCCGTCCCGGTCGGTGTCGGCAGGCGGGAGGGACCAGGGAGATGCAGCGTCCATGGGCCGGGCCACAGCGACCTGATGGCCGGATAAATGGCCGCGATCACTTGACATATCTGTGTATCCCAGATCTGGATCGTCTGGATAGCGCCTCATCTCAAGGTATTGTTCCCGCACATGGACGATGGTTCCCACGGGGAGTTGCTGACCGTATCTGGAGGGCGGACGCACGATCACCCCTCGCATGTTTACGGGGAGCCAGAGATCATGCACCGCATCGACCTGTATATGCGTCGGCACGATCATCGGGTGCATCTGCGGCGGGCGGTTGCATGCGAAGATCACGATCAGGAGCACGGGTATTTTGCTAAATCAATAGCTGTAGTAGTATAAGAAAAAACACATCTCTTGGTTCGTACCTTCCCCAAACACGACATCATCCTCCGTGTCGTTGTCATAGCTGCACGTATTATACATCTGCGAGCCCTGGGGCCAGACCACCGGCTCCTCGTAGAGGTAGAGCGCCTGGTGGCCGAAGTCCCAGTGATCGGCGCCGGTGAGGCAGGTGGTGGTCGCGCCGTCGCGGATCTCGGAGCGGTAGGACTGGCCGAGGGTGTGCATGTGGGGGATGACGCCGTGGAGGGTGACATCGACCGGGTACTCCTGATCGAGCGTCTGCTCGACGCTGCTGACCCCGGCGGGGAGGCTGAAGCCGGTGGGGCCGACCTGCTGCATCCGCAGCTCGGTGGTGACGCTGTCGGCGGTGCGGAAGCGGTAGCCGGACTGATCGGGGGTGCCCGCCTGATCGGGGCCGCCGAAGTAGTGGACCTGGAGGACGAGCTGATCGCCGGGGCCGACGGCGACGCCGAGGCCGTCGGTGAAGGCGGTGGGCTCCATGCCGGGCGCCCAGGCGTGGAGGATCGTCCAGTCGTCCTCGACGATGGGGGTGCGGCAGTCCCAGCCGTCGGAGAGGTCGGATTCGCTGCTCTCCTCGGCTGCGTCGCCGTCGCGGTCGAGGGCGAGGACGAGGTGGTGGACCACGGCGGGGTTGTCGATGAGGGCGTCGAAGCCGGTGATGAAGGTGGGGCTGTTGAAGGGGTTGTCGAGGATCTGACAGTGGTACTCGTTCTGATCCTCCTGGGGGGTGACGGCGTGGGCGACCGGCAGGACGGCCTCGATGTCCGCGCCCTCCAGCGCGATCTCCTGCACGGTCAGCGGATCGACCGGCGCGCCCTCCGGCGCCCCGGCGGCGACCCAGCCGGTGATCTGCGCCGCCTCCTCACCGGTGAGCGTCATCCGGTCGTGGCCGACATAGGGGCGGCAGTCTGGATCCATCGAGGGGGGCGGCATGATCGCGTTCTCCACGAACGCCCCGATCACGCTGGCCCGCGCTGATGCGCCCGCCCAGGTGGTGAAGTCGCCCGGCCCGACGCCGCCGCTGTGGTGGCAGCCCACGCAGGAGGCCTCAAAGACGGGCGACACCTCCGCCCAGGTCGGCCCGTCGGTCGCGGTGACACCGCTGTCTCCAGACTTCTCTTCGTCGCAGGCCAGCAGCCAGAACAGCATGGTCACCTCCACCTCTATTGAAGCATATCCATGGCAGGATAGGGGAGGGATCATGCAATCCGTCGTCTCTGTCCTGCTGCTCTCCGGCTGTCCGACCCCTGTCCCGCCGGAGGACGGGGCTCCTGTCGCCCCGCCCGCCGGGGTCGCGCCGATGACCGGCGATCCCGTCCTGCGGCTGATCCTCGTCGGGGACACGGGGATGCAGGGGCCGATGGTGAAGGCGATGGCGGCGCAGGTCGCTTCGGAGTTCAGCGGCGCGGGAAAATTCCCGGATCGGACGAAGGTCGTGGCGCTCGGCGATCTGTTCTACCCGCACCCGCCGACCGGGCCGGGCTGTGTGGACGCGGTGGAGGCGCGGTACCGCGAGTACTACGGCGCGCTCCCGGCAGGGTCGGTGCTGGCGGTGGCGGGGAACCACGACGTCTACAGCGAGGAGAACCCGGCGGGGCCGGATGTGCTGTCCCCGGAGTCGGTCGCCTGCACGACCGCCGCTTTTCAGCGCATGGGCTGGCTCGCGGCGGGCGCCGCGCTGGCGAACCGGACGGTGACGCTCGACGGGGGCGGGCTGACGGTGGATCTGATGCTGGTGGAGGGCGGGCTGTACTCGGAGGCGCACCCTGAGATCCCCGGCGCGCGGGCCGGGAGCGGGGAGAACCCGGCGGAGCCGGACTGGCAGATCGTCGCCACCCACTACCTGCTCTCCGGCACCTTCGGCAAGGGCGTCGACGAGATCGGAGAGTACTTCGGGATGCCGGAGGATCAGCCGTTCGATCTGTGGGTGAACGGGCATGCGCACCAGCTCGAAGGCCGGATGGTGGCGCGGGCCGTCCCTGGGGCTGCGGGGGGCGCTCCGGTGCTGGCGCTGATCTCGGGCGCGGGGGCGGAGATGCGGACGGTGCGCGGCTTCCAGCAGGAATTGTGGGCTGCTGCGCCGTCCTTCTTCGCCATCGGGCGCTGCCCCGACGCGCCGGATATCTGCGCCGCCGATCAGGCCGCCGGAAAGCTGCCGCCGGGGCTGCTGCCGAAGGAGGGGGAGGCGGGCGGCTACCTGCGGCTCGACTTCAGCGCCGCGCCCGCCCGGTCTCTGCGCGTCCAGCCGGTCGTCTGCACACCGGCGGGGTGCGAGGATCGACCTGCGATCACCTGCGAACGGCTCCCGGATCGGCGCGGCGTGCGCTGTTCTTCTTGAGTTTGCGGGGGTTACCCCCCGCATCGGCACTGCGCTTGCGCTGGTGCCTCCCCCCGCGCTAAGGCGCGACGGCTGGCCCGAGCCCTTGGTGAACGCAAGGGGCGATAGTATTTGTCGCGACGACTCTTTTTCGGGTTTACGCCCCTTACGTCCACCGGGCCAGCCGGGGCGGGTCAGGGAAATCGGTCGGGCAGAGAGGTTCAGAAAATTTGGGATGATCTTATATTTTTTCAGTTTGGCGGTGAGTGGATCAATGTGGTGGGAGATGATCGTTTGCACTTTCCATACCTCCTTCCTGCTCCCATCTTGTCTATGAATTTCATGAGAAGGGGAGTACAATCCTCTCATGCCGCTGCTGCTCACTGCGCTCCCGCTCGCTGTATTCTCCTTGCTCCCGGCCTGCGCCCCGGACGAAACAAAGCCGGAGGACAGCGCGGATGCCGCCTCTGGCCCGGTCATGGAGCGCATCGATGTCCCGGTCGGCTACCGGGTGATGGACATCCCGGTGGAGGCGGGCTGGCTGGACGGGCGCGCCGTGCCGATGAACCTCTGGTACGCCACCGATGCCACCGGCGGCGATCACCCGATCTACATCGAGCTTTTCCAGGATGAGCAGTCCATCGTGGACGCCCCGTTCAAAGATCCGGCGCCGGGGGAATTGCTGCCGCTGGTCATCTACAGCCACGGATCGCAGGGCTGGGCCGGGAACGCCTCGCCGCTGCTGCGCCACCTCGTCGCGCAGGGCTGGATCGCCGCCGGCCCCGATCACGTCGGGAACACGCTGCTCGACAACGAGGATCCGCGCCCGATCAGCTACCCGCTCACGCGCATGGCCGACGTGATCGCCACCATCGACGCGATCAAGGCGCTGCCCGAGGGCGATCCGCTGCACGGGCGCGTGGACACCGACCATGTGCTGGTGATGGGCCACAGCTTCGGCGGTCAGACCGCGTGGCTGCTCTCCGGCCCTGCCATCGACGCAGCGGCGCTGGAGGCCCGCTGCGTGGAGGCGCCGGGCTGCACCGAGGCCGAGATCGCCGCCTTCTCGGCGCCGCCCGCCGATCCGCGCATCCGGGCGGTGATGCCGCTCGACGGCTTCGCCTGGGAGGACGTGGTGGCCGCATCCGGCTGGGCGCAGGCCGACCGGCCCATCCTCTACATGGCGCGATCCGGCGACGGCGACGACGCGCCGTTCCTCACCGCCGCCGACGCCGACCCGACCTGGGTGCGCTTCGAGGGCGCCTGCCACGAGACGTTCACCTCTACGCCGCTGCCCTGCGACTTCGAGAAGGAGGAGGGGCTGGATCTGGTCGCCGCCTACCTGACCGCCTTCGGCGCCGCCGAGATCCTCGGCCTGCGGGAGCCCCCGTGGACGGAGATCCTCGACGGGACGACGAGCCTCGATCCCCGCGTCACCGTCCACCTGCCCTGAGGGTCAGCCGGGAGCGGCGGGCATGTAGGATCGGGGAAGGGCGTCCGGCGCTGCGCCGCGCAGATAGAGCCTCCCGCACCGGAGGTCTCCATGATCCGCACCCTGAGCCGCACCATCAGCAGCACGCTGTGGGCCGCAGTCGCCGTCCTCTCCATCCTCGGCTGCCTCGCCCCGAAGGTCACCAGCACCAGCAGCAGCACCGCCGACAACCCCGCCGTCGACTACAGCGGCCTCGCCGTCCAGTACAAGGGCGCCCCGGCGGTGCCGGTGGGCGGCTACTTCGGCTGGACGCACTATGACGGCGGCGGCAGCAGCGGCGGCGCGCAGATCGCGAAGGGCAAGATCGGCTGCGCCCCGTCCTTCCACGACGCGATCCTGTTCCAGGTCAGCGGTTTTGCCACCGATCACGACCGCCCGGTCGCGCTGGAGATCGGGATCGCTTCGATCTTCTCTTATGACGACAGCAACAACGTCGTGGCCAACAAGGGCTTCAGCGGCACGCTCACCACCGTCTCGCTGACCGACACCGTCGCCACCGTGGCCTTCGATGTGACCGATCCGGGCGGCTTCTCCCTGAAGGGGCAGGTGACGCTGCCGGTCTGCCACTTCGACGCTGGCGGGATGCCCATCGCCGCCCCGGCGCGCTGAGCTGCGTGCGGCGCGGCCTGTGTTAAGGGGAGCGCCAACTCAGAGGAAGCAATGAACGTCTCCGAAGCACTGAAGTCCCGCGTCTCCTCCAACCACTTCGATCCCGCCCACGAGATGAGCGAGGCCGAGGTGGCCGCGCTGGTCACCCTGGCGGTGGAGGCGCCCTCCTGCTACAACATCCAGCACTGCCGCTTCGTGGCGGTGACCGACAAGGCGCAGAAGAAGGCGCTGCGGGCGGTCTCCTACAACCAGGCCAAGGTCGAGGAGGCGGCGGTGGTGTTCCTGGTGTGCGGCGATCTGGAGGCGCACACGGCGTTTGTCGAGCGGCTGCGCGCGGCGTCGGCGGCGGGCCATGTCCCGGCGGCGACGGTGGACTATATGGCGGGCGCGGTGAGCTTCTTTAATGACCGGGCGCGGGCGCGGGAGGAGGCGGTGCGCTCGGCGGGGCTGGCGGGCATGGCGCTGCTGCTGGCGGCGGAGGAGGCCGGGCTGGCCTCAGGGCCGATGATCGGCTTCGACGCGGCGGGCGTCTCCGCGCTGCTCGGGCTGTCGGATCGGTACTTCCCGGCGCTGATGATCGCGGTGGGCCGCCCGCTCGCGGGGAACGGGCCGCGCAAGCCGCGCATGGCGGCGGCGGACGTGCTGCGCTTCAACACCGGGAACTTCTGAGCCAGAGCCCCTGATCAGGGCGCTGCCCACCAGCGCTCTGCCAGGGCCGCCGCCCCGATGCCGAGCAGGTAGGCGGCCAGATCCCAGGGGTCGAAGGTGGTCCCGACGGTGATGCGCCAGATCCAGTGCGCGTCCTTCGGGATGAACCCGAGCCCCTGGAAGCACTCCACCCCGACCGAGAGCAGCCCGACCGCCAGCAGCCGGTGGATCGGGCGCCCGATCCTGAGCGCGGCGGGGATCGCGGTGAGGAAGACGACCACGAGGACGTCGCCGAGCCAGTTCCGCACCATGCCGGTCGCGTACCGGAAGACGAGGACGCCGCAGAGCAGCAGCGCGGCGGCGGTGAGGGCAGGGCGGGGCTGGAGGCGGCTCAGCAGGCGGCTCAGCAGGGCGGGGCGGGGCGGCATGGGAGCGGTGTAGCCGATCCGGCAGGAGCGGGCGTGGAGATCCGGTGCAGGAGCCGGTGCAGAAATTCTGCAGAGAAATTCTGCAGAGAAATTCTCTGACCCGGTTGACGACGGGGGTGCGATGCATAGGCTCGCCCCGTGAGCCGATACGCTGGCAGTGATTCACGCTGTCGGGGTAAAATTAACATCACTGAAAAAGTGGAGATCTCCATGTCTTCTGGCTATCTGTGTGTCCGTTCTGTGTGTTCTGTTTTTGTTCTGATGCTGGTGGCAGGCTGCCCGAGCGAGAAGCCGGAGGACAGCGGCTGGTGGGAGAGCGGCGGGGCTGGCGAGAGCGGCGGGGCTGGCGAGAGCGGCGGGGCGGGCGGGGGCAGCGCGGCGCTGGCGGCGCAGGTGGCGGCGATGCAGGCGGCGCTGGAGCAGATGGCGGCGCGGTCGGCGGCGCTGGAGGATCGGGTGGGCGCGCTGGAGGCGTCGTGCGCGACGGACGGGGAGCTGGCGGCGGTTGGGGCGGGGCTGGAGGAGGCGCTGATGGCGGAGGAGGCGCGGGGGGAGGCGGCGGATCTGCTGCTGCGGGAGGAGCTGGAGGCGCTGATCGTGCAGGGGGACGCGGCGGTGGTGATGGCCTCGGTGGATCATGCTGGCGAGATGGCAGCTTCGGCGGAGCGGTACTGTGAAACGCGGCTCGCGCAGGAGGTCACGGCGGCAGAGGCGGCGTCAGCGGCGTACTGCGACGCGCAGATCGGGCAGGAGGTCCCGGCGGCGCAGGCGGCGGCGGAGGCGGCGTCGGCGGCGTACTGCGATGCGCAGATCGGGATCGCGGGGCGGGAGGCGGCGGACTATGCGGACGCGGCGGTGGCCCGCTCGGCGTCTGAGGTGCTGGTCTCGGCGGCGGATCACGCGGAGGCGTACGCTGAGCAGTACACTCAGCAGTACACGGCGGACTACACCGACGCGGTGGTGGGGCTGGCGTCCTTGCGGGCGCAGATCGCGATTGCGGCTGGGAAGCCCTAGGGCACTTGCCCCCGGATCTTAGCGACCTCCTGGCGGAGATAATCCCTGTTCGTCCGCGCGTTCGGATGTTCGGGGTTCAAGCGGAGAGCCGCATCATTGGCGGCGACCGCG
>JBEIQZ010000109.1:0-13226 GCA_040376255.1 Alphaproteobacteria bacterium | reverse complement strand
TGTCGGCGGCGAGCAGGCCGGTGGGGGCGGCGATGTCGACGGAGTCGCCGTAGGAGCTGTACCCGGCGCGCTCGTCGTCGCGCTCGACGGCGGCGACGACGATGAGGGTGGGCGTGGCGAGGAATTCGTTGTCGACGATGTCACAATTCTCGTTCCCGGCGGCGAAGGTGACGACCGAGCCGAGCCCGCCGCGACCCTGGGCTTCGGCGTACTCGAACATGCTGGTGAACGTGCGGTTCATCGCGATGACCGGGCAGCCGCTGCCATAGCCCCAGGAGTTATTGATGACCGATGCGCCCGCGTCGACGGAGCCGGTGATCGCGTCGTAGACGTCCTGGTTGCTGGTGGCGCCGCCGATGAGGCGGACGGGGTAGACCTCGGCGCCCCAGGCCAGCCCGGCGGTCCCGTAGGCGTTGTCCCCCATCCCGGCGGCCACCCCGGCGACGCAGGTGCCGTGGCCGTTGCCGTCCGAGGGGGTGGGGTCGGTGTCGTCGTCGAGGAGATCGACGCCGGGGAGGACGCGGAGATCGGGGTGATCGGTCTGGACGCCGGAGTCGACGACGGCGATGATCTGCCCGGCGCCGGAGGCGAAGTCCCAGGCGAGGGGCGCGTCGATGTGCTCGATGTGCCACTCGCCGCTGAGCATGGGGTCGTCCGGGGCGCTGTCGAGCCGGATCGGGAGGAGCAGATCGGGGTGGACCCAGGCCACGCGGGGGTCGGCGTGGAGGCGGCGGGCGAGATCGAGATCGTCGGTGCCGGGCTGGAGCCGGAGAGAGATGACCTCCCCGCGCAGCGGGGTGACCTGCGCCACGCCGGGGATCGCGAGGAGCGCGGGCAGATCGGCGCGATCGCGCAGGGCAAGCAGCAGCCGACCGGTGCGGCCCAGCGCGCTGCCCTGATCGATGAGCGACTGGAGCGAGAGCATGCGCCCGCCCTCGTCGGGGAAGAAGCGGTCGTCTGCCGGATCGGCGAAGGCGGGCGTGAGGATCAGAGAGAGCAGCATGGCGCACCCGGAGACAGGAGGAGTATCAGAGCGAAAATATCAGCGGTCACAGGCGTCACCGATCCCGTCTCCGTCCTGATCGGACTGATCAGGAGTCCATATCTCGTCGGGGTGGAGGGAGGGCTGCAGATCGGTCACCGGGGCGCCGTCCGCCCCGAGCAGGCGGGCGATCAGCCCCCAGCCGCCGCCCTGATCGTAGACCTTCAGCAGCAGCGTGTTCCAGCCCGCGATCACCGCGACCTCCGCCTGGAACTGGTCGCGGTTCACGCCCTGGCAGCTTGAGATGTCCAGCACCATCGCCCCGTTCCACCACGCGAACACGCCATCATCGGCGCCGACAGAGAGCGTGAGCGTGCGCGCGGCGTCGCTGTAGAGGTAGGTCAGCGCGTAGGCCTCGCGCGGGGCCGGGACGCCGCCGTAGAAGGGCAGCAGATCGAACAGGCCGCCGGGGATATCGGCGATCAGCCAGGCGTTCCCGCTCGCGATGTCGCCGGGGAGCGCGACCATCGGCTGATCCTCGCCGACGAACAGATCGGCGGAGGGGCGGCAGGAGCCGCTGCTCTGGCCGGTGGTGAACGGGCCGTTGCTCAGCCAGTCCTCGATGTCGCCCTCCGCGTCGAGCGCGGGCGCGGGCGTGGCGGGGCCGTTGCTGACCTCCGGGCAGTTGTCGTCCACGTTGTCGATGCCGTCCTGATCGATGTCGGCGTCGCAGCTGTCGGGGGTGTTGTCGCTGTCGAGATCCTTTCCGGTCGTCGGGAGCCCGGCGGCCACCGGATCGGGGGTGGAGAATTCCAGCGTGTAGCCGGCCACGTCCGCATGGTTCAGCGCAGCGGCGCAGATCGTCCAGTCCCCGGCCTCCAGCCAGCGGGCGCCCGGCTCCTCCGCCGGATCGAGCGCCGCGCAGCCGGTCTCACCGGTCGCGCCTGCGGCGACCCGCTCGCCGTCAGGGTTGTATACATCGAGGATCAAGCCGTACTCACACCCGGATGTCTGGATCGCCTGGATCGCCCCGCAGGCCGGGATCGCGATGACAAAACAGTCGGTGTCGCCCGCCGGGAGCGCGCCGCTCACCTGCGCGCCGTCCGTCACCGGCGACGCGGCAGCGGGGTCATCGTTGGGCTCCGCCTCAGGCGCGCCGGACTCCGGCTGGCAGCCCGGATCGCAGCCGTCCCCGCCGCGCCGTGCCCCGTCGTCGCAGCCCTCTCCGCCGTCCACCACCGCGTCGCCGCAGGCGGGCAGCAGGCAGGAGGCGCGGCAGGCGTCTGGAGCGGTGTCGCTGTTGTCGGCGCCGTTGTCGCACTGTTCGGTCAGATCGATCGCGCCGTCGCCGCAGGCGGCGAGGATCTCAGTCCGGGTGGATCGATCCGGCTTCTCCTCTTCTCCGGCGCATCCGATCAGCAGCACGCTCCACAGCAGCATCACACCCTCTTCTCAGCAGGGGGCTTATCCGATACAGTGCCGACATGAACCGCTCCATGCTCCCGCTCGTCGGTGTCCTGCTCCTCGCGTCGCTGCACCCGCAGGCAGCGCAGGCCAACAGCCGGGGAAAAACTGGCAGCTCAGTGTCAGGTTGCGGTGGTTGTCACGGGAACAATGCCTCCGCCAGCACCTCTGTCGCCTTCAACGTCCCCTCCATCAGCGTCGTCGCCGGAGACACGCTGCCGGTGGACTTCGAGGTCGCGCATGCCGCGCTCGGCGGCGCGGGCCTGAACGTGAGCGCGAGCTGCGGCCAGCTCGTCGCCGGCGCGCGCACCCAGCTCTCCGCCAACGAGATCACCCACACCGGGGCTGAGGCGATGGCGGGCGGCGCGTTCACCTTCTCCTTCAGCTGGACCGCGCCCGCCTCCCCCGGCACCTGCACCCTCTACGGGGCAGGGAACGCCGTCGACGGCAACCGGGGCGACAGCGGCGACGCCTGGAACACGACGTCGATCCAGATCACCGTGACCTCCGCCGACTGCCCCGACAGCGACGGCGACGGTATCCCCGCCTGTGATGGCGACTGCGACGATGAAGACGGCGCGATCAGCCCGATGAGCCAGGAGGTCTGCAACGACATCGACGACGACTGCGACGGCGCAATCGATGACGCAGACAGCTCAGTGGTCGGCCAGCCCGCCTGGTACCGCGATCAGGACGGCGACGCTCTGGGCGACGAGCTGGCCGTTCTGGTCGCCTGCGACATGCCGCCCGGCTACACAGCGCTCCCAGGCGACTGCGACGACACCGATCCCGCCGTCCAGTCCTGCGACACTGCGCCGCCCGACAGCGACCCGCCCGACAGCGACCCGCCCGACAGCGACCCGCCCGACAGCGACCCGCCCGACAGCGACCCGCCCGACAGCACAGGCGGACAGGAGGACAGCGACCCGGAGGAAGGCGGTAAGGAGGAGGGATGTGCCGGTTGCTCCAGCAATGGCGGCCTCACGGGGCTGGCTACCGGGGTCGCCGGGCTGGGGCTGGGGTTGGCGATGTTCCTGCGGCGGCGTTAATCGACGCGTCGCCACGGAGTCCATTTGAGCAATTATCCTGTACGGCCCCCCTCTGACGGGCCGATCCGGCTCTCGCCGCTCTCCCTCCTGCTGTTCGGCAGCCGGTGGCTCCAGCTCCCGCTCTACTTCGGGCTGATCGTCGCGCAATTGGTCTATGTGTTTCAGTTTATGATGGAGCTGAAGCACCTGCTGCTCGATGTCATGCACCTCACAGAGACCAACATCATGCTCTCGGTGCTCGGCCTGATCGACGTCGTCATGATCTCGAACCTGCTGATCATGGTGACGGTGGGCGGCTATGAGACCTTCGTGTCGCGCCTGAACCTGCAGGGCCACCCGGACGAGCCGGAGTGGCTGTCGCATGTGAACGCGAACGTGTTGAAGGTGAAGCTCGCGACGGCGATCATCGGAATCTCCTCGATCCATCTGCTGAAGACCTTTATCAATCTCGAAGGGATCGATGAGAAGGTCGCATATTGGCAGGTGATGATCCACTTCACCTTCATCTTCTCCGCCATCGCCATCGCCGCCATCGATCGCATCATGAGTCCTGCCACTGTGTCGCATATGAAGCGCGAGTGATCAGCGGCCCTCGTTGAGGTAGAGGCGGGTGAGGTTGGTGGATCTGCGGAGGCGCGCAGCGTAGGCCTCCGCGAGCCCGCCCGGCGCCCCTGCGAGCGCCTGCCGCCGGTCGTGCGCGGTCAGCAGCACCAGCACGAGATCGTAGGACAGGTACAGGTCGTGCAGGAGCAGCGCGCCCTTCAACAGATCGTCGTCCGACCAGCGATCCAGCCGGGAGATGTCCCGCACGAACAGGGCGTCCGCCCACAACATCTGGCTTAGCGCGGCGCGCCGATCCGGGAGCTGGAGGGGGCGGAAGGTGCGACCGTGGACGTCGATGAGCTTGTGGAGGTGGAACCCGCGCTGCTGGAAGAAGGTCTGCATCTCTCCGAACAGCGGCTGATCCTTGTACAAGGGGAGGAACTCGACCTCGCACTGCACGATCAGCGCCGACTCCAGCGCCCGCGACCCGTGGGACAGCACCAGCCGCTCCGCGCCCTGCACGTCGATCTTTATGAGATCCGGCGCGATGCCGGGCAGGTCGTCGAGCCGGGTTGTCGCGACCCGGTGGCGGCTTATAACGCTGAAGTTGGCGCCCGCCTCCGCCCCGATCCCGCAGAACAGGTTGATGATCGCCGGATCCGGCTCCAGCAGGGAGGAGCAGCCGGGCCAGGCGCAGACCTGGAACGACGCCTCCTGCCCGTCGCCGAGGAAGTTCTGGAAGTAGCGGTAGGGGCCGGAGCGCGATTGCAGCGCGGCGAAGGACGCCGGATCCGGCTCGAAGCCGGTGACCTCGGCGAGGCCGAGGTCGACGACGGCCTGATAGCTGTCGTCCCCCTCGCTGCGGGCGCCGATGTCGAGGATCTGGACGACCGGGAGCGGGCGCAGATCGAGCAGGGAGAAGGGCGAACGCATGATGCAGCCCGGTGGTGGAGAGGTTCAGCCTGCGCTGTAGCTGCGGCGATCCGGGCCGGTGGTGCTCCCGTGGCGGATCCGCATCGTCGTGCCGGGATCCTTCTCGGTCGGGTAGATGTAGCTCCAGCCGGCCGGGATCATCGGGTTGAGGTTCTCGAACAGGAAGCGCGCGTCCTTCGGGGAGAGGTTGACGCAGCCGTGGCTGGCGACCTGCCCGAAGCCCCAGTGCCAGTAGGCGGCGTGGAGGGCGTAGCGCGGCCAGAAGTGCATCGTCCAGGGGACGTCCTCGACGTAGTACACGTCGCCTGACTGCGGGCTGCTGGACATGTCGGCGGTCATCGCCTTCCGCTGGATGCGGTACAGCCCCTTCGGCGTGCCGTGTCCCTCCTTGCCGGAGGCGATCATCGTCACATAGTCCAGCACATCGCCGGTGTAGACCATCAGGATCTGCTGAGCCAGATCCATGTCGATCCACTGCTCATCGGCGGCGACCTCCTTCGGCCGCGCCATCACCGTCGGGTGCCGGATGTCCCCGACGTCGCTGATGTAGCCGGGGCGGCCCGCCCCCAGCCCGTCCGGGATCTCCCACATCCGGCCGTCGGCGCCGACGGGGGTGCTCCGGATGATCAGCGGGGTGTGGTGGAGCAGCAGCTTCTCGACCGGGGCCGCCGGATCGGGGGTCGCGCGCACCGCCGCCCCCTCGCCGGGCTTCTCTGAGTAGCGGATCGTCCACGCCGGCCACAGCCCCTCGGCCAGCGGAGCCGTCTTCAGGTTGTGGCCCTGGAAGCGGCTCACCGGGTAGATGAACACCGAAGTCAGCGGCGCCACCGTCCGATCCTCGCGCAGCAGCACCGGCCCGCGCTCAGTCACGATCTCCTGGGTGAAGTGCGACTTGCGGATCACGCCAGTCTGGAGCTTGCCGATGGAGGCCGCGCCGCGCGCGTAGGAGGCCGCTGAGCTGTAGAGCTCGCCCGTCCAACGGCGCCACGCCTTCCCGTAGATAAAAGGGAGGATCTGCTCCGCCTGTCCGGGCGGATCGGCGCTGTAGAGGCCGGTCTCCATATAGGAGGAGTACTCCTCCGGGGTCGGCGGATCGAAGTTGACAAGCCGGGGCTGGATGATCGGGGCGTCCGCCGTGACCTTGGTCTTCTCCAGGCAGATGTAGCCGTCCGCCTCGCCGCGCGCCCAGCCGTCGCCGCCGCAGCTGGAGCCGCTCACCCGCTCCAGCACCGTGAACGGCTCGTTCGGCGGGATCATCCCGCGCACGCGCCCGCCCTTGGTGGCGCGGGTGTACACGGTCAGCGTCGTTGTCGAGACGCGGTACTCGCCCCCCGCCGGAGGGGCGGCCGGAGCAGCCGGAGCAGCCGGAGCAGCCGGAGCGGCCTGTGGTGTCGCCGGTACCGCCGCCGGTACCACCGCCGGCGTCGCTGTCAGCGCGGGCGCAGAGGTGGCGGGTTCGGGGAGGGGCGCCCCGGTGGCCTCAGGAGGAGAAGAACAGGCGAGGAGGAGCAGTATCATGAAGTCAGACACTGTATCCCGCCCCTGCCCCGTTTTCCACCGCCCACCGCAGATCGACGCTCCCGACCGTCCCGGCCGCCCAGCCGACCGCTCCCGACGGGCGCGTCCACTCCGCCAGCCGGATCGTCTGCGCCCCGACCAGCAGCACCGTCGAGGTCCGGGTGCCGTAGGGCGTGCGCTGCGCCCGATCCACGCAGCGCGCCGACAGCGCCCGCTCCCACTCCCGGCTCACCCCGGTCTGCGGCAGCTCCGCCTCCTCCGCCTCCCGGTCGTCTGAGAGCGCCTCCATCAACGCCGCGATCAGCCCATCTTCTGACAGCCCATCTTCTGACAGCCCATCTTCTGACAGCGGGGACTCTCTCTCCAGGATGCCCCGCACCGCCTCCAGCCCCCCGCGCATCTTCGGCCACAGATCGCGCCGCGCCCCGTTGCAGATCGCGTAGAAGCCCGGCGGCAGCTGCTCCACCGCCTGATCCGTCTCCGTCCCCCGGTTGCTGGCATACCAGAACCCGCTGGCATCTCCTGCCAGGACGTGCATCCCCCCGTACAGCGCCCGCCCGGCATGGAACCCGCGAACCCCCGCCTCCAGCGACGGCGCCGCCAGCACCTCCATCGGCACCCGCCCCCGCGAGCGCCCGCCGATCACCGGAGCCGCCTCCCGGAAGTTGGTGAGCGCGGCGAACGCCCCCGACGGCGTCACCGCCATCCAGGTGCCGCCCGCCTGCAGATCGCGCCCGGCATACACGGCCCCGCCGGGCAGGCCGGGCCCCTCCCAACGGTGGAGGGGCGCGGAGGGGCGCGACCGGAATTCGTCCCGGTTCGCCGCCACGACCAGCGGGTAGCGCGGGTGGGTTCCGGTCAGGATCAGGCACATCGCAGCAGCGTATTACTGGACAGCGGCCTTGACCGCCTCGTAGTCCGGCTGCACGCCCGGGTTCGGGGCGATCCACTCGTAGCTGACGTCGCCCGCCGCGTTTACGACGAACACCGAGCGCTTGGCGGCGGTGTAGCCGGTCATGCCCGCGAAGTCGTCATGCGCCACGCCGTAGGCGCGCACCACCGCGCGGTCGTAGTCTGAGAGCAGGGAGTAGGTCAGGCCGTTCTTCTCAGCAAAAGCGTTGTTCACGAACGGGTTGTCCACGCTGATCCCCAGCACCGCCGCGCCGGCGTCGTTGAGGCCGGTGAGCGCGTCGCGGAACGTGCAGAGCTCCGCCTGGCAGACGCCGGTGAACGCCGAGGGGTAGAAGGCCAGGATCACCTTCTGGCCCTTGAAGGACTCCAGGGAGATCTTCTCGCGCTTGTTGTTGAACAGCGTGAACGTAGGGGCGGACTGACCGAGCAGGCTCATCATGGCTCCAGCAGAGAGAGGGGAGGGCGCCCGCAGGCTCACGCAAGAGCTTCGCCTGGGCGGTGCCGCAAGATAGAGACGGCCTGCCCGACTGCCGCGTTTTCTGCTCAGAATGCAGACCAGCTTACACACCGGTCGCTGAGGCTGGGATCAATTCTGCTTCTTTACCGCCACGAAGGCTGGATCGCCGAAGCGCACCACCGCCTCCTGGTAGCCCTCCGCCTGCACGAGGCAGGCCGCCCGCTCGCCCACCCAGGTGCGCGGCAGCGTCGCGCAGGCGGCGTTCAGACGCAGAGGCCGCCTGCGCGGCGCCCAACAACATCAGAATCATGGTGATCTCCTGATGTGATAAGGATAATCCATTCTGGCAGAAAATACACCGGGGGCGGGGATGGGCATCAGGGACAGGTTCGAGCGGCTCATCGGGCTCGGGATCAGCGACGATCCGCGCCGGGTCGCGGTCGGGAGCCGCCAGAAGCGGCCGGAGACGCGGGCGCTCCGCTCGGTGCCGGGGGCACGGCTCATGGTGCAGACGGACGGATCAGGGCCGATGCAGCGGGCGCTCGGCGCATGCCTGCTCGCCGGGGTGGAGGTGGAGATCCGCGAAGGGGCGCCGGAGATCCGCCGGGACGGTGCGGCGATCACGCCCGACGAGCTGCTGGCGCGGCTGCAGGCGGGGCGCGCCTGAGGATGAACGCTGAGGACGACCGATGGAGACAACCGGGGGCATGGCAGGATATCCTGCCCGCTCTCCCGGACGGAGGCGCATGCCTGACGATCTCCTGTTCTCTGCTGCGGTCAACGGCGCCCGCGCGCGGCGCCTGATCCCGGCCTCCCGCTCCCTGCTCGACCTGCTGCGCGACGATCTGCAGCTCACCGGCACCCGCCACGGCTGCGATGTCGGAGACTGCGGCGCCTGCACCGTGCTTGTCGACGGCAGCCCGCGCCTCTCCTGCATCACGCTCGCCGCCGAGGTCGAGGGCGCGGAGATCCGCACGATCGAGGGGCTGCCGTGGGGGCCGATCCACGCCGCCTTCGACCGGCACGTCGCCGCCCAGTGCGGCTACTGCACCCCCGGCATCGTCCTCTGCCTCCACGCCCTGCTCGCTGAGCAGCCCGCCGCCACTGAGGCCGATCTGCGCGAGTCCCTCGGATCGAACATCTGCCGCTGCACCGGCTACACCAAGATCCTCGACGCCGCCCGCGACGCCCGCGACGCCCGCGCCCGGGAGACAGCATGAGCGACCTCCCGCCCGATACTCTGCTCGGCCGCGCCGGCGCCAAGATCGACGGCGCCGAGCGCATCACCGGGCGCGCCCGCTTCGTGTCCGACATGACGCTGCCCGGCATGCTCCACGCCAAGTTCCTGCGCTCTCCCCGCGCCCACGCCTGGATCCGCAGCATCGACGTCAGCGCCGCCCTCGCGCTGCCCGGCGTCTGCGGGGTGATGCTCGGTGAGGAATTGCCGGAGAAGTTCGGCGCGATCCCGGTCTGTCAGGACGAGACCGCGCTCGCCATCGGCAAGGTCCGCTACATCGGGGAGCCCGTCGCCTGCGTGGCGGCGGTGGACGCCGAGACGGCGTGGCGGGCCTGCCGCCTGATCCGGGTGGAGTACGAGCCGATCCCGGAGGTCTTCAGCATCGAGGACGCGCTCGATCCGGCAAAACCCTTCATCCACCAGGACGCCCGCAAGCCCTCCAACGTCCTCCGCCGCGTCCACCAGTCCTACGGCGACGTTGACAAGGGTTTCGCCGAGGCCGCCCACATCGTCGAGCGCACCTTCTCCTACCCCGGCTCCACCCACGTCCCGCTGGAGACCCACGCCGCCCTCGCCGACTGGGACCCGCACGGGCGCCTCACCCTCTGGACCTCCACCCAGAACCCCCACTATGTCCACCGGGACGTCGCGGCGGTGCTGGGCGTGCCGGAGGCGCACATCCGGCTGATCAAGCCTGCAGTCGGGGCGGGCTACGGCGGCAAGTGCGATCCGTTCTGTACCGAGCTGTGCGCCGCCCACCTCGCCCGGAAGCTCGGCCGCCCGGTGCGGATCGTGCTGGAGCGCGAAGAGGTCTTCTATACCCACCGGGGCCGCCCCCCGGTGAAGATGTGGATGCGGCTCGGCATGCGGCAGGACGGCAGCATCTCGGCCATCGACTTCAAGGCGTGGGCGGACGGCGGCGCGTATTCTTCCTACGGCGTCGTCACCTCCTACTACCTCGGCGTCTTCATGACGATGCCCTACCGCCTGGAGAACTACCGCTTCGAGTCCCAGCGGCTCTACACGAACAAGCCGCCCTGCGGCCCCAAGCGCGGACACGGCGCGATCCAGCCGCGCTTCGCGCTGGAATTGGCGCTCGACGAGGCCGCCTGCGCGCTGGGCCTCGACCCGGTGGCGGTGCGGCTCCAGCAGTGCGTCGATCCCGGCACCGAGACGGTCAACGGCCTGAAGATCACCTCGGTCGGCGCGAAGGCGTGCATCCAACAGGTCGTCGAGGCCAGCGGCTACCACGACAAGAAGGGGAAGCTCCCGCCCGGTCGCGGCATCGGGCTGGCGGTGTCCGCCTACATGTGCGGCGCCCTCCACCCGACCTACGCCACCGAGCTGTTCCACTCCGGCGTCATGATCAAGATCGACCGCAGCGGCGACGTCTGCGTGTTCTCCGGCACCGCCGACATCGGCCAGGGCTCCACCCACATGCTCGCCCTGCTCACCGCCGAGCGCCTCGGCCTCCAGCCGATCCAGGTGCGCGTCGTCGAGGGCGACACCTCCCTCACCCCCGTCGATCTCGGCTCCTACTCCTCCCGCGTCACCTTCATGGCCGGGAACGCCTGCGTCGACGCCGTGGATCGCGCCCGCGCCCGCCTCACCGCCGCCGCCGCCGCCAAGCTCAGCCTGCCGCCGGAGTCGCTCGATCTGCGCGACGGGCGCGTGTTCTGCGTTGAGCAACCGTCAAAATCCATCTCCTTCATCGACGCTGTCCGGCTCGCCGAAGAGTCCGGCGGCCCGCTGGTCGTCGCCGGCTCCTACAAGCCGCCGAAGATCGGCAACCGCTTCCGCCGCCAGTCGGTCGGCCCCTCGCCCGCCTACTCGTTCACCGCCCAGGTCGCAGAGGTCGAAGTCGATCTTGAAACAGGCATTGTACAAGTGAAAGACATCTGGGTCGCCCACGACTGCGGGCGCGTCCTCAACCGCACCATCGCCGAGGGACAGGTCGAGGGCTGTGTCTACATGGGCGTCGGGGAGGCGCTCTATGAGGAGCAGACCTACCGGCGCGGCCTGATGCGGACGCCCAGCATCCTCGAATACAAGATCCCCACCGTCCACGAGACCCCGATCATCCACACCGCCCTCGTCGAGTCCGTCGATCCCGGCGGCCCCTTCGGCGCGAAGGAGGCAGGGGAGGGGCCGCAGCTCTCCACTGTCCCGGCCATCGCGCTCGCCATCCACGACGCCACAGGGCTGCGCCTCACCGATGCCCCGTTCTCAGGAGACAGGGTGCTGCGCGCACTGGATGAGCGGGTGGCTGGAGGTGCCTCATGACGATGCTGCCATTCCCTCAGTTCGGATACGCCGCGCCCGCCACCGTCGCTGAGGCGGTCGCGCTGCTGGCCCGGCCCGGGGCGCGGGTGCTGGCGGGCGGGACGGATCTGCTGCCGTCGATGAAGCACCGGCTGTTCCCGGAGACGGAGGTGCTGGTGTCGACGCGGCGGCTGGCCGATCTGCGCGGCATCACAGAATTGCCGGACGGGACGCTGGCGATCGGAGCGGCCTGCACGCTGCATTCGCTGGCGCGGCACCCGGAGATCCTCGCCCGCTACCCGGGCCTCGCCGCCGCCTGCCGCACCGTCGCTACGCCGACGATCCAGCGCATGGCGACCATCGGCGGTAACGTCCTGTTGGATACGCGCTGCCTATACTACAACCAGCCCGCCGGGTGGCGCGAGGCCGTCGGCGGCTGCCTGAAGTGCGGAGGGAGCGTCTGCCACGTCGCCCCGAAGGGGAGGGGCTGCTACGCCGCCCACTCCGCCGACACCGTGCCGACGCTGATCCTGCTCGGCGCGCAGGCGGAGATTGTCGGGGCGGCGGGCGCGCGGATCGCCCCGGTGGCCGCGCTCTCCGGCGCAGACGGGCGGGACAGCCCGCTCCGGCCAGGCGAATTGCTCACCCGGCTGCTGCTGCCGCCGCCCGCAGCGCCCACCGTCCACCGCAAGCTCCGCACCCGCGCCGCCATCGACTACGGGCTGCTGCTCGTCGCCGCGCAGCGCCGGGAGGACGGGCTGCATGTCGTCGTGAGCGGGACGGGGCCGCGCCCGATCTATGTGTATGGGACAGATGCGGCGGAGGTCGCCGAGGAGGCGTGGCGGCTCGTCCAGCCGCTTGGGACGCACGGGCCGCCAGTGCCGTGGCGGAAGCGGATGGTGCGGGTGGAGGTGCGGAGGGCGCTGGAGGGTGGACGGTAGAGCTGCATGAACTACCCGATTTTCCGCCTGAACCAGGTTCTACGTAGGTTAGATGGACATTATCTATTTGGTGCTACAGACACCAAACCAAACACATTGCTCTCTCTGGCACCGGGGGCTGTTGACGAAGCGGAGCAGTTTCTTCAGGCGCACCCGGTAGCAGGGCAACGCCTGGAGCGGGTTGCGCGGTTGATTGAGGGTTTTGAGACGCCCTACGGGTTGGAGCTGCTCTCAACGATCCATTGGCTCGCCAGGGCTGATCCGGAGCTGGCAGGCGATGAGGGTGCGTGCTGTCTTGCGGTTCGCCGCTGGAGCGGGCGAAAAGCGGAACAGATGCGCCCGGAACATATTCATCTGGCGCTGGTCAGATTGAGGGAGGAGCAGTTTCTGCCTTTGGGAACCGCTCAGCTCTCTGCATGAGGGTTCAGCATTTTTAAAAGTGTGTCTGCCGCATGGGTCGCGTTCAACGGCGACCAGACTGGATATTCCGCGTCAGCCACAAGAAGGACACTGTCCTCTCTGGCCAACTCCAACAGCAAAACCTGCATGACCTGGAGTTTGTCGGCGCGGTTCAAGCTTCGCAGCGTTGGAATGAGGTCATTGAGGGCCATTCAAACCTCCACCTCCAAAGGAAGATAGATCGCGGTTCATGGGTAGATCCGGGTACAATGAGGAATGTATCCTGAAGTGCAGATGCCCGTTCGCTTGTTTTTCAGACCGACGACCAAAAGCCCATATGGGGCAGTGCGATCTGCTCCCGCGATCCTGTCTTCCGGGTTCAGTGGAAATATTTATGTTTTTTAGTGATTTTGATATTGTTTTTGGATTTGATTTAACACTGTCGAATTATTTAGGAGCATATAGAAAATATGGATTGTTTGAAATTGAAAAAACAAAAACTATGCATTATGGTGTTAATCAGTTTTTG
>JBEIQZ010000902.1:0-1327 GCA_040376255.1 Alphaproteobacteria bacterium | reverse complement strand
CGGTGTGGATCGGGTGGCAGCAGCCGCTGAAGGCGATGCAAGCGGTGTGGATCGGGTGGCAGCACTGCTGAAGGCGATGCGAGCGGTGTGGATCGGGTGGCAGCAGTGGATGGAGGCGATACGAGCGGTGTGGATCGGGCGGCAGCACTGCTGGAGGCGATACGAGCGGTGTGGATCGAGTGGCAGCACTGCTAAAGGCAATACAAGCGGTGCTGAGAGGGTGCAGCGCGTCGGTGGTGTAAAAATGTAAAAACCGGGGCGTCGGGATACCGTTGTGGCATGGACGCTGCGTTGCATTTCTGTGTGTTGAGCGGTGCCGAGGATCAGCCGTTTGTCGCTGCGCTGGCAGAGGGGCTGAGTGCCGGGGGGTGGGGGGTCTGGTCGGCGGCGGATCTGCGCGCGGGCGATGACCGGGCGGCGGAGATGCAGGCGGCGCTGGGGCGTCGCGCCGACGAGGATGACGGCCACGCGGGAGTCCGCCAGCGCCTCCGGCAGCACCTCATCCCACGGGTCGCCGGGCATCAGGTCGAACCTGTCAACGAACGGAACCAGCCCGCGCCGCTTCAGCGCCGCATGCAACTCACAGGCGGGCGTCCCATCGGCCCCGGCGTGCGCGATGAACACATCATAGATTGACAAAATCCGCTCCTCAGAGCCAGCCGTCTATCCGGTGTTCAACGACCAATCCAGGGATGTCCGGCGCCAGGAACAGCGCCGCATCGGGGTGCGCCGCAAACTCCACAAGCCAGAACAGAACGGCAGAGAAGGGTTCTTCCAGCATGATCTGGCGATGCAGCGCGGCCCCGGCGGCGTCCGGCCTCTTGAGCAGGTCGTCGTATGCCCGGATGAGCAGTTGCAGCTTCACAAGCGTCGCCCTGCGCCCTTGCGGGAGCTTCCGGGGCGAGGCGCGATCATTGAGGCCGAACACCCGGATGCTCTCCGGCCCGCGTGGGCCGCATGCGTCGAATTCTCCGTCGGTCGGCCTGAACAGGAGGTGGCGGCGCGGATCGTCGAGGGGGTCGGTCGGGTCGAGCAGCGCGGGATCGCCGGAGGGGAGCAGCGGGAACTGTGTGCGCTTCAGGTTGCTGTTGCAGTGGCTGCAGGCGAGCAGGTAGTTCTCCCAGACGAACGCGCTGACCGGCCAGATGCTTTTGGGCCGGAAGTGATCGATGTCCGTCCCCATACTGTCCTCGCAGTATGAGCATGCGCCGACAGCGGCGGACGCTGGATCTTCCTCATGCCCCTGGCGCCCGGAGCGCCCGCAGCTTCCGATCCGCGACCTCCTCCATGTCGTCCGGCAGCAGCGCCTTGAGCCGCTGGTACTCTG
>JBEIQZ010000808.1:0-1795 GCA_040376255.1 Alphaproteobacteria bacterium | reverse complement strand
TCCCTGATACGCCCCGGCTGGCCCGGTGGATGTAGCGGACGTAAAACCAAAAGAGAGTCGTCGCGACAGATATTACCGTCCGCTACATTCACCCCCGGCACGGGCCAGCCGTCCGCGCCCTCTTTGGCGCGGGGGGGGCGGACCGCCGCCGTGTGCGGCCTGTCCGGTGCGGGGGGAGACTTCCCCCCGCAAAAAGACGCCGCCGGGGGATGCGGCGGTGAGGCACGGGTGGGAGAGTGTGCTATCCTTCGGGCTTCCAGAGACACATCTTTCCGAGGAGCCGTGATGTCTGACAATCAACAGGACGGGTTGGAGCAGCAGCGTGAAGCTCTGCTGAAGAAGCTGTATACCCATATCTCCACGTTCACAAATCTGGTCGCGGAGAACCCCGGCAACGAGAACAACACCTATAACGAGTACGTCCAGCGATTGGATGCGCTCTCCCGCGCCCTCGCAGCCGTCGCAATCAACCCCCGCGCACCGCAAGGCCCAGCGTAACCGGCGCGCCATGAACCACGGGCAGCAGGTCCGGCTCGCCAAAGCCGCCAACGATCAAGGCTTCACCCTCCCCGCCGACGCTCCGGACGGCTGGATCAGCTTCACCAGCCCCCTCTGCCCGGTGCGGATCTGGCTGACCGCCGAGGCCGGTCGCCCCGTCCTCGCCCTCGCCGACCCCGCCGCGACCGACGCCCCGCCCCACCCCATCCCGCTCCCGGACGGCGCCGCCATCGCCGTGTCCGCCCCCGGCTTCGACGCGCTTGACCGCCTGCTGGATCGCGTCCACACCCCGCCCCTCGTCGCTGAGCCCGCCCCGCCCCCGTACCGGGCCGATCCCGCTCCGGATCAGTCTGATCCCCTCCCCCCGACCACCGAGGCCGCCCAGCTCGTCCAGCGGCGGATCGGGCAGGAGCTGTTCCGCGACCGGCTGAGTGCGCGCCAGGGCGGGCGGTGCGCGATCACCGGCCTCGCCGTCCCCGAACTCCTCCGCGCCAGCCACATCAAGCCCTGGGCCGACGCCACCGACGCCGAACGGCTCGATCCCGACAATGGGCTGCTGCTGGCGGCGCACCTCGACGCGGCGTTCGACCGGGGGCTGATGACGGTCGGGGAGGACGGGACGCTGCGGTGGTCGGCGCGGCTCGATGCGGCGGCGCGGGCGATCCTCGGCGTGGATGCGGGGTGGCGGGTGGCGCTGACAGCGGCGCAGGAGAGCTATCTGCGCTGGCACCGGGAGCGGGTGTTCCGGGCGGGATGAGGGGTGTCCGGCTCATCAGGAGCGTGCCGATCCAGCTCTACATGAGCCAGCTCCAGCGCTCGTTGAGCGTCGCGGTGGAGGACGGCGTCCTGGCCGTGGCGCCCCGGCTGCGTCGCCCGAAACTCCACGACGCGAAGCCGCACCGGTTCCTGACACCGGAGCAGAGCGATCTGCTGCTGGCGACGCTGGTGCAGCGGGTGGATCGCGGCGATGTGGACGCGGTGAGCTATCTGGCGATCTTCATGACGCTTTCGCTGGGGATGCGTCCTGGCGAGGCCCTGAGCCGCCGATGGAAGGATATCGACTGGAAGGGGGTGGGGCGGATCAGGATTGACGCCCAACAGATGCCGGACGGGACGCTGTGGCAGCCGAAGACACGGACGGCGCGCACGGTGCCGCTGACCCCGCCGCTGCGGGCGGCACTGTATGAGGCGTGGCAACGGGCCGGGGCTTCGGATGGCTGGGTGTTCCCCTCTCTGTCCCTGCCGTTGTGGCCCCTGACGGACTACCGGCGGGCGCTGACGACCTCCTGTCGCCTGG
>JBEIQZ010000957.1:0-1089 GCA_040376255.1 Alphaproteobacteria bacterium | reverse complement strand
GCCGGGGATCGGACGCTGCACCCGACCCTGACGGGGCTGGCGGGGCTGGTGCTGTCCGGGGAGCCGGGGCGGGGGAAGACGCACCTCGCGATGGGTGCGCTGCGGCGGCTGGTGCTGGAGAACGGGCGCACGGGGGTTCCGGTGACGATCCGGTATGTGGAGCCGAACCAGCTGCTGCAGACGATGAAGGCGCGGATCGCCGGGGTGGCCGGGGAGGCGGTGGACATCGCGGGGCTGCTGGACGTGGACGTGCTGGTGCTGGACGACGTGGTGGCGCCGAGGACGGAGTTCGAGCAGAGCGTCCTGGACGAGCTGATCACGCGGCGATGGCAGCACGGCGGGCCGACGCTGGTGACGACGAACCTGACGGAGCGGGAGGCGGCCGCAGCGTTCGGCGGGCGCGCGGCGTCGCGGCTGTCAGCGCTGGAGTGGCTGCCGGTGCCGGGGATCGACCTGCGGCACCGGGCGGCGAAGGTGGCGGCATGAGCGCGGCGAAGAGAGAGATGAAGCCGCGACTCGTCGCCGTGACGGAGGCCGCCGCGCAGACCGGCATCCCACGCCGCACCCTCTATGCCCTCGCCGAGCGGCGGGAGATCCCGCATGTGCGCCTGGGCCGATCTGTACAGTTCGATATGGAGGCGCTGAACCGCTTCCTGGATGAGCGCCTTCAGGAGAGTACACATGGCATTTCAACGGAAGGGCGGGGCGTGGTACAGCGACTTCACCGGGCCGGATCTGGAGCGGGGGGGCCGCCGTCGATACCGGCTGTCGCTTGGGACAGTGAGCGGCCAGCGGGAGGCCGAGGCCGCCGAAAGAAGGATGCAGGCCGGACTGGAACAGGAGGCGGCCAGACGTGAACAGCCGGCGCAGCCGCAGGCGCCGGGCCGCCCGGTCAGCGAGTCATCCGCGCTCCCCGACGCGGCATTCTCCGGGTTCGCCAGGTTCTGGCTTGATACATATGCAAAAGTTCATATGCGCCCTGCATCGGCGCTCCGCCACGAGAAGACGATCCGGGTGTGGTTGATCCCGTTCTTCCAGGATCGGCTGCTGCGGACGATCACGCGGCTCGACATCCAGCGGTTCGTCGCG
>JBEIQZ010000060.1:0-16646 GCA_040376255.1 Alphaproteobacteria bacterium | reverse complement strand
GGTGTTGTCGGCGTCGTCGCAGTCCTCGCAGGCCGCGACGCCGTCGCTGTCGGCGTCGGCGAAGCCCACGCTGCCGTCGCAATTGTAGTCGTTCGGGTCGGCGCAGTCATCCTCGGCGGCGCCGGGGTTGTAGGCAGCGTCGGTGTCGTCGCAGTCGCCGGTGCCTGAGCCTGCGCCGATCTCGGCGGGGCCGTCGCAGGCGATGTAGGCGGAGGGCTGGGCGGCGTCATCGGGCCGCCAGCCGTCGCCGTCCGCGTCGGCGTAGCACAATTCCAGCCCGTCGCAGTCGCTGTCGGCGCCGTCTCCGGCGATCTCCAGGGCGCCGGGGTTCACGTCCGGGTCGGTGTCGTCGCACTCTGTGCAGGCGGCGTAGCCGTCGGAGTCGGCGTCCATATAGCCGGTGCTGCCGTCGCAATTGTAGTCGTTCGGGTCGGCGCAGTCCGTCTCGCTGGCGCCGGGGTTGTACGCCGGATCGGTGTCGTCGCAGTCGCCGCCGCTGCCCGACCAGCCGCCGGGGAGATCGCAGAAGCTGCCTGCGGTGGCGCCGCCCCAGCCGTCGCTGTCGCCGTCGGCGTAGAAGGTGGAGCGCGTGCCGGGATCGGCGCTGCTGTCGGCGTCGTCGCTGAGCCCGTCGCAGTCCTCGTCGGTGTCGAGCGGATCGCAGATCTCCTGCGCGCCCGGGTGGATGTCGGCGCGGCTGTCGTCGCAGTCGGTGGCGGCGGCGGTGTGTCCGGCGGGCTGATCGCAGGCGGGCGTGGTGGCGTTGCCGCCGTAGCCGTCTGCGTCGCCGTCGGCGTACCAGGCGGTCTGTCCGGCGGCGCTGCTGTCGGCGTCGTCGCTCTGGCCGTCGCAGTCCTCGTCGGTGTCGGCGGGGTCGCAGACCTCCTGTGCGGCGGGGTTCACCCCCGCGTCTCCGTCGTCGCAGTCGTTCCCGTCTGCCACATACCCGGCGGGCGGGTCGCAGGAGAGCAGCCCGGCCCTGGGATCGCCGGAGCCGTCGCCGTCCGTGTCGGCGTACCAGGGGGTGACATCGGTGGCGTTGTTGTCGTCGACGGTGCCGTTGCAGTCGTCGTCGATGCCGTTGCAGTACTCAGCGGCGCCGGGGTAGCTGGCGGCGCGGGCGTCGTCGCAGTCGGTCGCGTCGGGGACGTAGCCGCCGGGCTGGGTGCAGGCGTCGGCGCTGACCGCCGGATCGCCATAGCCGTCCGCGTCGCTGTCCGCGTACCAGGTCAGCACGTCGAGCGCGCCGTTGTCGTCGATGGTACCGTTGCAGTCGTCGTCGATGCCGTTGCAATACTCCGCCGCGCCCGGATACACCGCCCCGTCCGTGTCGTCGCAGTCCGTCGCATCCGGCACATACCCGGCGGGCTGGGTGCAGGCGTCGAGCAGGCTGCCGGCGTCGCCGTAGTTGTCGCCGTCAACGTCGGCGTAGAAGGCGACCGTGTCGACAGCGTTGTCGTCGATGACGCCGTCGCAGTCGTCGTCCGCGCCGTCGCAGTACTCGGCAGCGCCCGGGTGGATGTCCGCGTCGCTGTCGTCGCAGTCGGTCGCGTCGGCCACCGTGCCGGAGGGCTGCGCGCAGTCCGCGATCACCGAGCCGGGGTCGCCCCAGCCGTCCGCGTCGCCGTCGGTGTACCAGTCGGCGGCGTCCACCGCGCCCTCATCGATAAGGCCGTCGCAGTCGTCGTCGGTGGCGTTGCAGTACTCCGAAGCAAAGGGGTGGATGGCGGCGTTCGCGTCGTTGCAGTCCGCGCCGGTGCCGGTGTAGCCGACCGGCGCGTTGCAGGCGAGGGTGGTGCTGGCGGGGTTCCCGTAGGCGTCGTTGTCGCCGTCGCGGTACCATGTCGTCGCGTTGACCGCGTTGTCGTCGATGACGCCGTCGCAGTCGTCGTCCACGCCGTCGCAGTACTCGGCGGCGGCGGGGTTCACCGTGGCGTCGGCGTCGTTGCAGTCGGAGCTGTTGTTGACGTAGCCGGTCAGGCTGCCGCAGCCCGCCATCGGGAGGGAGGGATCGCCGTAGCCGTCGCCGTCGGCGTCGCGGTACCAGCTCAGGCTGCGGACGCCGCGCTCCCAGGCGGCCTGCGGACTCGCGCCGAGCAGGTAGCTCCAGTACAGGTCGTTGTCCCCGACCCGGTTGGTGCCGCGCACGCGCCAGGTGATCGACTGGCCGGCCGATCCGTTGAGGTACCAGCCGCTGGTATAGAGCGGGTAGGTGAGGAAGGTCGGGCCGTTGTGGTAGCCGCCGGAGGAGGTCAGCGAGGTCCAGGTGGTCCCCGCCGGGGCAGAGAGCAGCGTGGCGCCGCTGATCGTCGTGGCCCCGGCCGGAGAGGCGCCGCCGGTGTCGCCGAAGATCAGCCAGTTGATGTAGCCGACCGGCGGGTTGCCGGTGCTGACCAGCGTCAGCGTATAGTCGTAGCTCGCGCCGTTCTGGGCGACGTCCCAGCACAGGGTCAGCGGGTAGGCCGCCGCCGGGGTGGAGAGGGTCAGCAGCCCGAGCAGCGCGGTGGCCTTTATCATGTGCGACATGCTGCAAGGGTACAGGACAGTCCGATCCGCGTCCATATATTCTGCGGGAGTCTCCCTTCCGGCTGTAGCAGACCGCACCCGGTCGCGTGATCCCGGTAAGGAGGCAGGAAGCAGATGACCAGGACAAGAACGCCCCGTCAGACAGTCGTGGTGGGCGCAGGGATCGCCGGGCTGGTGGCGGCGATCCGCTCAGCAGGACTCGGCGGCGCCGTCACGCTGCTGGAGCAGGCCGCGCACCCCGGCGGTCGCGCCCGGACGCAGCGCCGCGAGGGGTTCTCCCTCAACCTCGGCCCGCACGCGCTCTATGAGCGGGGCCACCTGATGGGTGTCCTGCGCTGGCTCAAACTTCCAGCTCCCGGCACAAAGCCCCCGCAGAGCGGCTGGCTGGAGCGCGGCGGCACCCTGCACGCCCTCCCCGGCGACGCCCGCACCTTCTTCGGCACGACGGCGCTCACCGGCGCGGCGGATCGGTTCGGCCTGATCCGGCGGCTGACCGGGGCGGCGCTGCCGGAGGTGTGGCGGGGGCGGCCCGTCTCAGAGTGGCTCTCAGAGTCGCTCTCAGAACAGGACAGCGGCGCCGCCGGGATCGCCCGCGCCCTGATCCGCGTCTCGACCTACGCCGACGCCCCGGATCGGCAGGAGGCGGGCGCGGCGCTCCTGCAGCTCCAGCGGGCGCTGCTCGGCGGGGTGCGCTACCTCGACGGCGGGTGGGGCGCGGTGATCGACGCGATGATGGCGCGGGCGGTGGAGCTGGGGGTGACGGTGCGGAGCAGCGAAGAGGTGGAGGAGGTGGCGCCGGGGAGCGTCCGCACCGCGCAGGGGACGTACCCGGCAGAGCGCGTCGTCCTCGCGGTCCCGCCGGTGGTCGCGGCGCGGCTGCTGGAGGCGCAGTTCCCGGCGTACGCGGCGGCGGCCCGCGCGCTGGAGCCGGTGCGGGCCGCCTGCCTCGACGTCTGCCTGTCCGCGCTGCCGGCGCCCGGAAACCGCTTCGTGCTGGGGATGGATCGGCCCGACTACCTCTCCGTCCACTCTGAGTCTGCCGCGCTGGCCCCGCCGGGCGGCGCGCTGATCCATGTCGCCCGCTACCTCGGCGGCCAGCCGCCCCCGGATCGCGCCGTAATGGAGGCGCTGCTGGATCGGTACCAGCCGGGCTGGCGCGCAGTGCTGGTGCATGCACGCTGGATGCCGGAGCTGACCGTCTGCGGCGCGCTGGATCGGCTGGATCGCCCGCGCCCGCCGGGGGCGACAGCAGAGATGCGGGCGGCCGGGATCTTCTGCGCCGGGGACTGGGTGGCCTCGGCGGGGATGCTGGCGGACGCTGCGGCGGATACGGGGTGGACAGCAGGAGGAGGAGGTTGATCGACGCGCTCCCCGCACCGCTCCCCGGAGATCCCGCCCAGATCTTCGTCCAGCACCGCCGCCTCCTGCTCGGCGTGGCCTACCGGATGCTCGGCTGCATGGCCGACGCGGAGGAGGTCGTGCAGGAGGTGTTCCTGCGGCTGCTCCAGCACCGGCCCGACACAGACCGCCCGCTCCAGGGCTGGCTCGTCGCTGTGACGATGAACCGCTGCCGCGATCTGCTCCGCCGCAGCCGCGCCCGCACCTGGCTGCCGGGGCCGCTCTACGACGCGCCCGATGTCGACGATGCCGATCACCGCTCCGCCCCGCTGCCCGTCGCAGGCCCGGAGGCCCGTTACACTGACCGCCAGAGCGTCCGGATCGCCTTTCTGCGCGCGATGGAGCTCCTGACCCCCGATCAGCGCGCCGTGCTGGTCATGCGCGATCTGCTCGGCCTGCCCGTCCATGAGGTCGCCGACACCCTCAGCCTGAGCGCCGCCAACGTCCGCGTCCTCCACCACCGCGCCCGCGCCCGCATGCAGCAGGTCGATCTCGCTGAGCAGCCCGCCGACCGCAACATGGCCGCGCTCCAGCAATTCCTCACCTGCGTCGCCCAGAACGACATCACCGGCGCCGCCGCCTGCCTCGCCCCCGACGCCGTCGCCATCACCGACGGAGACGGACACCGCGCCGCCAACGTCCCGGTCACCGATCCGCTCCGCATCGCCCGCATGTTCTGCACCCTCGCCCGCGAGGCGGGGCCGGTCGATGTCAAGCTCGTCTCCTGCAACGGACAGCCCGCAGTCCTGATCGTGCGCGAAGGGACAGATCACCTGCCGGTGTACCGGAGGAAGGACGCGCGGCACTCGCTGGTGAGGGTGGAGACGGATGGAGAGGGGCGGATCGTGCGGGTGGAGTCGGTGATCGGGGAGCGGAGGGTGGCGTGAGGATCACGGCGGCACGGCGAAAAACATGGATGCCTGGATAGATGCAGAAAGAAGTGGACTTTTACTATTTATCCACTCGTCGAGAGTGTTCCCCGCCCCGGCTGGCCCGGTGAATGCAGCGGGCAAAACCACGACAGAGAGTCGTCGCGACCCATATGACTGCCCGCTGTATTCAGAATACTCACAAACTGGATGTATAGCCTGCGTCCGGGGTGCTGGCGGCGGCGGCGGCGGTGGTGGCGGCAGCGGAGCCCCAGGCATCGCCGTTGAGGGTGTTGAAGTCGAGGCGGACGCGCCCGTCGCCGCCGTCGCCGCCGTAGCGGATGTGGGTGGCCTCGCCGAAGCCGCCGCCCGCGTCGATGGCGTCGGCGGGGAGGGTGAGGGTGTCGGCGAGGAGCCAGATGGAGCCGCCCGCGCCGCCGCCTGCGCCGTAGGTCCAGGTGCCGGTGGCCCAGTGCGGGGTGGTGCCGCCGAGGGCGGTGAGGGCGGCGGGGCTGTCGGCCTCGATGATCCAGGCGCCGATGTAGAGGATGCCTGCGCCGTCGCCGCCGGGGCCGGGGTTGGAGCCGCCCTGCCAGACGCCGGAGCCGCCAGAGCCGGGGAAGAGGAGGGAGAGGTCGGCCTGTCCGTAGGTGAGCCCGGCGGCTGCTGCGGGGTAGCCGCCGCCGTTCCAGGAGACCCCGGCGGTGGCGCCGCCGCCGTAGTTGCCGCCGCCGCCGGTGATCATCGCGCCGCCGCCGCCGTAGTTGGGGAGGTAGTACCCGGCGGCCCAGTTGCCGTAGCTGCCGGTGGCGGCGGAGGAGAGGTTGCCGTCGCCCGAACCGGCGTAGGACTCGCCCTGGAAGGCGTCGTTGTTACCGGCGGTGCCGGTAGCGCCTCCGGCGTAGCCGAGCTCGTCGACGCTGATCCAGCCGCCTGAGGCGACGTGTACGGTGCCGGTGGCGCGGAAGGCGAGGACGCCGCCGGTCTGCCCGTCCCAGACGGGGGCGGTGATGGAGCCGCCCGCCTGCACGGTGACATCGGTGTACTGGGGGACGTGGACCATCTGGACGGCCTGATCGGTGAGATCGGCGTTGGTGGTCTGTCCGAAGGTGGTGGAGGGCGCCTGGAGGACGGTGACGGTGCTGCCGACGACGGAGGTGACCCAGTAGAATTCGTGGCGACCGACAGAGGCGTGAGCGGCGTCGGAGCCGTGCATGTTGATGACGAGGATCTCGTCGCCCTCGGCGAGGGTGGTGGGGCCGCTGACGGTGAAGGTGTCGCCGGAGATCGCGGTGACCGGCCACGCCTCGCCCAGCACAGTGGCGCCGGTGACGGTGAGGGGGCCGTCTTCGCCGGTTCCGGCCCAGCCGCCGTCGTCCACGACGCCGTCGCAGTCGCCGTCGATGCCGTCGGTGCGGTCGGGGACGCCGGGGTGGATGGCGGGGTCGGTGTCGTCGCAGTCGGTGTCGTCGGTCAGGTACCCGGCGGGCTGGGTGCAGCCGGTCGAGGCGACCAGCGGATCGCCCCAGCCGTCCTGATCGGCGTCGCGGTACCATGTGCCGGAGCCGAGGGCGCCCGCCTCATCGATCTGCGCGTCGCAGTCGTCGTCATCGCCGTTGCAGATCTCCTGCGCGCCCGGGTAGATGTCGCCGTCGCTGTCGTCGCAGTCGGTGTCGTCGGCGCCGTAGCCGGGAGGGGCGGTGCAGGCGCGGACGCTCTGGGCGCGGTCGCCGTAGCCGTCGATGTCGGCGTCGGCGTACCATGTGCGGGCGTCGACGGCGCTGGACTCGTCGGTGCTGCCGTCGCAGTCGTTGTCGAGGTTGTCGCAGTACTCAGGCGCGCCGGGGTAGACGCTCAGATCGGTGTCGTCGCAGTCGAGGGCGTTGGCGCTGTACCCGGCGGGCTGGGTGCAGGCGGCGGCGGGCGCATCGGGATCGCCGAAGCTGTCGCTGTCGTTGTCGGCGTACCAGGTGAGGGCGTCGGCGGCGTCGGCCTCGTCGATCCGGCTGTCGCAGTCGTTGTCGAGCAGATCGCAGACCTCTGTCGCGCCGGGGTTGGCGGCGGCGGCCCCGTCGTTGCAGTCGGTGTTGTCCGACACATAGCCGCCGGGCTGCGCGCAGGAGGTGCGGGAGACGAAGGGGTTGCCCCAGCCGTCGGCGTCGGCGTCGAGGTACCAGGCGGCGGCGTCGAGCGCGTCGTCCTCGTCGGTGGCGGCGTCGCAGTCGTTGTCGGCGCCGTCGCAGAATTCGGGGGCGCCGGGGTAGATCGCGGCGTCGCCGTCGTCGCAGTCGTCGGCGGCGCCGACGTAGCCTGCGGGCGGGGTGCAGGAGAAGGTGGTGACGCCTGCGTCGCCCCAGCCGTCGCTGTCCGCGTCGAGGTACCAGACCTGCCAGTCGGTCGCGCCGTCGTCGATGAGGCCGTCGCAGTCCTGATCGATCCCGTCGCAGACCTCGGCGGCGCCGGGGTAGATGGTGGCGTCGCTGTCGTCGCAGTCGTCGGCGAGATCGGCGGCGACGTAGCCCTCAGGCTGAGAGCAGGCGGACTGCAGGAGCAGCGGGCTGCCCCGGCCGTCGCCGTCGAGATCGGCGTACCAGTCCGCGCTCACGTCTTCATCGGTCAGCCCGTCGCAGTCGTTGTCCTGCTCGTCGCAGATCTCGACCCCGGCGGGGTTGATGTCGGCGTCCCCGTCGTCGCAGTCGGTCGCGTCCGCGACGGCGTCCGCAGGCTGCGCGCAGGCGGCGACCGGGCTCTGCGGATCGCCGTACCCGTCGGCGTCGGCGTCGGTGTACCAGAGGGCGCTGACATCCTCGTCGGTGTCGCCGTCGCAGTCGTTGTCGAGATCGTCGCAGACCTCCTGCGCGCCGGGGTGGATCGCCGCCTCGCTGTCGTCGCAGTCCGTCCCGTCCGCCACGAACCCCTCCGGCTGCACGCAGGCCGACACCGCCACCGCAGAGTCCCCCCAGCCGTCCCCGTCCGCGTCCTGCTGCCAGATCGACTCCAGCCCCTCATCGGTCGTGCCGTCGCAGTCCTGATCGATCCCGTCGCAGATCTCCGCCGCCGACGGGTTCACCGCCGCGTCCCCGTCGTCACAGTCGCCCTGATCGGTGCTGAAGCCGTCCCCGTCCGCGTCCCCGTCCACGCCGATGGTGCCGGAGTCGGGGGTCTTGTCGTCGCCGATGGGATCGCCGCCGCCGCGACAGGCAGCCAGGAGGAGGAGCGGGAGCGGGAAGAGCCGGAGCATACAGACCTCAGGTAAACCCCGGAGCGCCCCCGACGCAGTCCACCCGGATCATACGCAAGGGGGCTCCAGGCATGCGGGGTGTAGGCTGAAAACAGCGAACCGTCAAGCGGAACCGTCCAGCCTTCCCGCGCAGGAGCGGACGGATTAGACCCTGCCCATGTACGTCATCGGCATCTCAGGAGGCACCGCCTCGGGCAAGAGCAGCATCTGCAGGCTGGCAGCCGAGCGGCTGGCCTGCCCGCTGGTCGGGCATGACCGCTACTACCGGGACGCGCCGGAGCCGCGCCGGTTCAACTTCGATCATCCGGACGCGCTGGAGACGGGGCTGCTGGTGCGGCACCTCCAGCAATTGCGGTCGGAAGCGGCGGCGGAATTGCCGGTATATGTGTTCGGGACGCACCGGCGCGCCGCGCACACCGAGCGGATGGAGCCGGGGCCGCTGATCATCGTCGAGGGAATCCTGGTGCTCTCCGATCCGGCGCTCCAGGGGTGCTTCGACCTGACGGTGTATGTGGACTGCCCCGACGACATCCGGCTGATCCGGCGGCTGCGGCGGGACATCGCGGAGCGGGGGCGCACGATGGAGAGCGTGCTGGATCAGTACCTGGCGACGGTGCGCCCGATGCACGAGCAGTTCGTGGCCCCGGCGCGGGCGCGGGCAGGGCTGGTGCTGGACGGGACGGCGCCGCTCGCGGAGAGCCTGGATCGGCTGGTGGCGGCGCTGCCGGAGGGGCTGCGGCGCTGATCAAGCCCAGATCACGGGCTTGATCAGGGCTTGATCAGGGCTTGATCATCCGCCGAGCGCCAAAGTCGCCTCATCCAGCTTCTTCTTGGCTTCCTTGGTGCGCCCTTTGGCGTCCTTGACCTCCTGATCCAGCACAGCGAGCAGCTCGCGCACATCCTTCAAGGCGGTCACAGCCTCCGCGAGCTCCAGCCCCGCCTGAACCAGCTCGCCTCGGCGCTCCGGGGCGTCGATGACCCAGGTGTCGAGGTTGTCGACGAGCGTCTGGAGGCGCTTGCGTTCGGCGAGCGCGAGCGTCTCCTGACCCTTCTGGTCGAGCAGCACGCGCTCGGCGTCGAGCTGATCGCGGGTGGCCTTCTGGTGGCGCTCCTCGGCGCGCAGCTTGGCGAACTCCTTGCCGGTGACGGTGCGCGGGGTGGGGTCGCCGGAGACGGGGAAGGCGGTCTGGACGTCCCAGCCGCCCCCTTCGGAGGGGTCGAGAATGACGGTGGCCTGATCGAGGCCGGGCTTGTGCTTGATGTTCTCGAAGCGCTCCTGCATCTCGTCGGTCGTCAGCGGGGTGCCTGAGCCCTTGATCGCGAGGCTCTCCGGGATGGACATGGACTCGCCAGTCCGGACGCCGGGGCTGACGGTGCGACCGATGCGGCCTGAGCCGATCTGGGTCTCATCGACGGCGGGCAATTCGGCGGCGTCGCCCCAGGTCGTCTTGAACTGGGCGAGGGCGAGCGTGTACACCTCCCGCTTTTCATGGAAGGCGTCGCGGGCGAGATCCAGCTCCCCCTTCCGCTCGGTGAGCGCCTCGGTGAGCGCGACATCTGCGGTGGTGTCCTTGTCGACGGCCTGCTGGGCGAGCCGGACCGCCTCCAGCGCCTCGACGAAGGTGTGGCGGGCCTTGTTCTGCGCGGTGGCGGCCAGCATCGCGGCGTTGCGCTGCTTCTCTGCCTCTTCGCGCAGGGCGATGTAGGACTTCTGGGCGGTGTCGCACTCCTTGTTGAGGTCGGTGACGATCTGCGTCAGGGCGAGCGCCTCCTCCTCCGGCGTCTCCTCGGTGATCAGGCTGGCGTCCTGGATCGCGTCGTCGAGGGCGTCGCGCAGCAGGACGAGCATCTTCAGCTCATTGTTGATCTTCGGAACCGCCACCACCTGCTTCCACCGGATCACAGCGGTGCGCTTCTCCTCCTCAGCGACCCGGGACTGCAGCTCCATCGCCACAGAGAACGCGTCCTCGACGGCGAGCATCATCTCCTTGTAGCTGCTGAACTTCGAGGAGATGGGCGAGGGATCCTTGCCGGTGGTCGTCCACTCCGGCACCTCGCGATCTTCCAGCACTGTGCTGCCCGTGAGCGTGACGGTGGTGGAGGGGCCGCTGTCGGACGCCTGCTCCTCCTCCACCTCATCGAACCGGCGCCCGGAGATCAGGCGCGGGATCTGATCGGTGTCAGGGCCGTGGCCGGAGACGGCGTGGGCCAGCCGGTCGTTGCCGTCCTCCTTCTTCTTGCGGTTGGTCTCCTGCTCCATCCCGATCAGGGTCTTCCGGGCGTTCGCCTCCTGCCAGCCTGAGTGGTGCAGCGCCTCCAGCGTCTCGCCGAGGAGCGCCTCGTTCTCCAGCTTCCCGTCCTTGACCTTGGTGCCTTTGCGGAGCTTCTCCAGCTCGTCATCGCGCTCCTTCTTCATCTTCAGGCGGACCAGCTCGTCCTCCTCAGCAAGCGTGTGGACAGTGACGGTCTCGGTGAAGGTCGCGTCGGTCATCGTCTTTTCGAGCCGCTTCTCCGACACCTCCCCCTTGGTCACGACCAGCGCGAGCGTCCCACCCTCCCGCGTACAGTGTCCGGCGGCCAGCCCCTTCGTCTTGGGCGCCACCGCCTTCAGCATGGGAACCGGCACGACGCCGACCAGCATCAGCGGCTTCTTCACATCACTGAATTCATATTGAGCGAAGTAGTGGAACTTCGCTTTTGTCTTCCCGACCTTCAGCAGCTCCCGCTTCAGCGCTGCCTTGTAGGTTCCGTAGTCTGCCAGATCTTCCATCGCAAAGGGCATTTCGACCTCCACGCTCTGTCTATCATCTTCGCGTCCCGCCGGAGGCTGTCGCGATTGCTTGGTGAATCAGCACGCATTTCATGCGCGCTGATATCACCTGCTTAGAAGGCCAGCTCTACAACGCCCCAGTCTGCGATCCCCTGATCGACCGAGGCGCGCACCGCGCCGTCCTGCACGACAAAGGAGTCGACGCGCGCGCTCCCGACCGGCAGGCAGGCGGGGGCTGCGTCGTCGATGGAGTGGACGCGGCAGATCGCGGCCTCCCCGCCCTGCACCTCGGCCCACACCAGCCAGTCCCCGTCCCAGGCGGGCGGCAGGTGGGGGAACAGCCCCTCGCGCTCGATCCAGACGGTCTCCGCCCAGTGGACGCCGTCATCGTCGCTGCGGCTGAAGGCGAGGCCGCGCTTCTCCTCGTCGATGCCGATCATGGCGATCCGGACGGTGCTGCTGTCTGCGCTGCCGTCTGTGCTGAGGACGGGCTGCTCGACGCGCCGATCCCCGGTGAGGAAGTCGCTGAGGGTGAAGCGGACGGCGCCGATGGGGATGCCGCCGGGATCGGCGCTGCCGAAGGACTGGACCTCGATCCGGCGGGTGTAGGCGTTGTCAGGCGCGCCGTCGTTGGTGGCGATGGCGGTGACGGCGCCCCGGGCGGTCTGAGCGACGGAGGTGGTGGTGGTTATGAAGTCGACGCTGTTCCCGGCGGGTTCGCCCCAGCCGTCGGCGGGGCTCCAGGTGGCGCGGCGCACCTCATCGACGTCGCCTTCGACGCCCCGGGAGAGCGGGGTGTGGATCCAGGCGGCGTAGAGCAGGCCGTCCTTCATGCTCAGGCCGGGCTGCCAGAACGGGCCGACGCTGTCATCGGGGAAGCCGATGTCGCGCCAGGCGCCCGGCGCTGCGCCCTCCGGGACGTTCCGGTGGAAGCAGCGGGGCAGGAAGGGCCACCAGTCCTCCTCCGGGTCGATGATCAGCTCCCGGAAGCAGACGATCTGATCCTCACCCTGAATTTCACCGTCCTGGAGATCCGGCGCGACGCTGACCACCGGCGCCTCGGTGAGCGTTGCCTCCGGGCTGGAGAGGATCTCGCCGTCGACGACCAATTCGCTGCGGCGCTCCAGATCGTCGCGGTAGCGGCTCACCGCCAGCACCGATCCGGCCCCGGCGATCTGGACGTCCCCGCGCCGCGTCTGCCCAGCCTCCGGCCCGAACGGCAGCCCCTCGGCCCAGGGCAGATCGACGCCGAGGTGTGCGGCGAGGGTGGGGGCGATGTCCTGCAGCGCGAACCCGCCCGTGATCACGCCCGGATCGACCCCGCCGCCCAGCACGAACAGCGGCACCTCGCGGCACCCGTCGCAGCTGTCGCCGTGCTGCGACCAGCCGCCTTCCAGCTCATGGCGGTGGCGCCCGTGATCGGCGGTCACGACGATCTGGAGCTGCCAGAGGTAATCGGGGTGGTTCTGCTCCAGCCAGCGATAGAACGAGGCGATCTGCTTCGACTGGAGCCGCACCTTGTTGAGGTAGCCCTGCTCGTCGCCGGTGTGGGCGACGCGATCCGCGTTGTGCATGTTGGCGAGCAGCATGTGGGGCGGGCCGTCGTTGATGATCTGCTTCAGCCGGTCGATTACGGCGGTGTCTTCCTCAGCCGGGCTGCTCTGTCCGGCGGGGGTGACCATCTCCCACGCCGCGCCCGCGCCGTAGCCGGGGGCGATGCTGAAGGTGCTGTTCGGCATCACCACCGAGTTGGCCATCAGCAGCGCCTCCTCCTCGCCCCAGCCCAGCTGCTCCCGCGCCTCCTCGAACAGCGTCGGCGTCAGCGGACGGTAGACGCCGGGATCGTCGACGTGGAGCGCGACGGTCATCACCGGCTCATGGCGGCCGGTCAGGATCATCGCGTGGCTCGGCGCGGTCGAGGGCAGGCAGGTGTTGAGCGCCCCGCGCACGATCATCGCGTCGTCCTGCAGCGCCTCCCAGGTCTCATCGGCGTACTCCTCGCCCGTCACGCCGGTCAGATCCGACCGGAAGTTGCTGCTGAACTCGTCGATCCGCACCCCGTCCACCACCAGGATCAGCACGTGCGGATCGGGCGTCCCCGCCGGGGCCACGCCGGGCGTGGTCTTGTCGCAGGCAGCCAGCGTCAACAGCGCGACCCATCTCATCCTCGCCATAGATCTCCCGTCACAGATATGGATACATAGCACCGGGATCACGGGATCGCTGATCCCTCAGAACGAGTAGTAGATGAAGCTCAGCGCGTCGCTCGGCCCCCAACGCACGCAGGCCGCCCCGGCGGCGGCGATGGCCAGCCCCTGCGCCGGGGCGGGCAGCCGGCTGAAGGCCTCGCGCGCCCGCCGCATCCAGTCGCGCGGGCTCAGGTGGATGGCGTAGCCGAGCCAGAACACGAACCACGACTGGACGGCGAAGCGCGGCATCACCCACTCGACCGGCTGGAGCAGCGATCCGGTGATGGCGGCGGCGTGCTCAATGTCGTCGGCGCGGAACAGGATGCGGGCGAGGACGACAAAATGGAAGGTCAGGAACCAGCGCCACGCGATCCCCGACAGGGGCATGCGCCTGCTGTCCGCCTCGCCGCGCGACTTCTGGAGGTTGCGGCTGAAGCGGTGGAGGCTGATCGCGCAGCCGTGGATAAAGCCGTATAACAAAAATGTCCAGTTGGCGCCGTGCCAGACGGCGAGGATCAGCAGCGTGACGAAGGTGTTGCGGTAGGCCCGCCAGCCGCCGACGCGCGAGCCGCCGATCGGGTAGTAGACATAGTCGCGCACCCAGTCCGAGAGCGTGATGTGCCAGCGCCGCCAGTAGTCGCCGACGCTCAGCGCCTGGTAGGGGCGGTCAAAGTTCTCCGGGATCTGGAAGCCGAGCAGGCGCGCAGAGCCGATGGCGAAGTCAGTGTAGCCGGAGAAGTCGCAGTAGATCTGGAGCGTGTAGGCGTAGAGCGCGAACAGCACCTCCAGCGCGGTGAAGGCGCCGGGATCGGCGATCACCGAGTCCACCATCCCGATCTGCAGCACGTCCGCGAACAGCACCTTTTTGATGAGCCCCTTGCAGAGCCGGAAGATGCCCTCGCCTACGTCCTCACGGCTCAGGGTGCGCGCGCTGCCGAGCTGCTGGAGCAGCACCGAGGCGCGCAGGATCGGCCCGGCGACGAGGTGGGGGAAGAACATCAGGAAGGTGGAGAACCGGAGGAAATTCTTCTCCACCGGCTGACCGCGCTGGACATCGACGATGTAGGCGATGGCCTGGAAGGTGTAGAAGGAGATGCCGATGGGGAGGCGCTGCTTTGGCGGGACGAGGATGTCCGGGAAGTAGAGCTGGAGCGTGCCGCCGATGAAGTGGATGTACTTACAGTAGAACAGCGGCGTCATCAGGATGCTGATCGTCACCGCCATCGGCAGCCCCCGCTCCCGCAGCGGCAGGCTGTCCGACCAGCGGGCGCCGAGGTAGGCCACGCCGATGATGTAGCCGAGCAGCAGGCTGTCGAGCGGGTTCCACGCCGTGTAGAACAGCGCGCTGCACAGCAGCAGCCAGCCCGTGCGCAGACCGCTCCCCTTCAGCCACCAGTGGACAGCAGCCACCAGCGGCAGGAAGAGGAAGTAATCAAACGTCGGGAACAGCATGGGGCGCCAGTGCCTATCCCGGCAAGATGGATGCGCCACAGCAGGCAGCCGTAGCGGCATCAGGGACAACTTCCGGATAAGGTGCCGCACCTCTGGATACAGATGCAGATCCTCTCTGTCGGAACCGCAGTCCCGCCGAACTACTACAGTCAGGAAGAATTGCTATCAGTCCTGACCACTTTCTGGAGCCGAAAGCATCATAATCCGGCCAGAGTGGCGCAGTTTCATCGCGCGGTGAAGGTCGAGGGACGTCACCTCGCCCTGCCCCGCGAGGAGTATGAGGTCCTCCAGGGCTTCGGGGAGGCGAACGCGGCGTTTGCGCGGGTCGGACTGGAGGTGGGGGAGCAGGCGATCCGTCAGGCCCTCGCGGCGGCGGGGCTGGTGCCGACCGACATCGACGCGATCTTCTTCACCACCGTCACCGGGCTGGCCGTGCCGTCGCTCGACGCGCGGCTCCACAACCGGCTCGGGATGCGCCCGGATGTCAAGCGGTGTCCGTTCTTCGGGCTGGGTTGTGTAGCCGGCGCAGCCGGGATCGCACGGATGAGCGACTACCTGCGGGCGTGGCCCGATCAGGTGGCGGTGCTGCTGTCGGTCGAGCTCTGCTCGCTCACCATCCAGCCGGAGGACATGAGCATCCCCAACCTGATCGCCTCCGGGCTGTTCGGGGACGGGGCGGCGGCGGTGGTCGCGGTGGGGGCGGATCGGGCGGCGCGGATCAGGACGGCGCAGGGCGCGGCAGCCCCGGCAGGCCCCGCGCTCCGGGTGCGATCCAGCCGGAGCCGGTTCTACCGGGACACCGAGCATGTAATGGGCTGGGACATCCGGGATCGCGGCTTCGGGATCGTGCTGGACGCCTCAGTGCCGGAGGTCGTACACCGGTTCATGGGCGAAGACGTCGATCAATTCCTCGCTGACGAGGGGCTGTCCCGCGCAGACATCGGGTTCTATGTCTGCCACCCCGGCGGGCCGAAGGTGCTGGAGGCGTTCGAGGAGGTGCTGGGGCTGGATCGGTCGGCGCTCCAGCTCACCTGGGACTCGCTGCGGCTGGTCGGCAACCTGTCAAGCTCGTCGGTGCTGTTCGTGCTGAAGGAGACGATGGCGCAGCTCTCCCAGCCCTCCCCCGCCCAGCGCCCCGACCCAAACCCAGACCCCCGACCCTCTCAACAACAAGCCCATGGCGGGGAGGAGACCGAGCCGGGGGGGAAGCTCCGCGCCCCCCCCCGGCTCGGCCTCCTCCTCGCCATGGGCCCCGGGTTCTGTTCGGAGTTTGTGTTGTTGGAGTGGAGCGGGGAGGGAGAATGACAGATACAGAGGTGCGGGCGCAGGTGATGGAGCTGGCGCGGCGGGAGCTGCGGCGCGAGCTGGCGGCGGGGGATGAGGAGCTGGCGGATCAGCTCGACAGTTTGCAGCGGCTCTCGCTGGCGGTGGCGGTGGAGGATCACTTTCATATCTGTCTGCCGGAGGACTCTGAGGCGGAGATCCGGAGCCTGCCGGATCTGGTGCGGGCGATCTGCGGGGAGCTGGAGCGGGGCGCGGGGGGGGCGGCCTGATGCTGGTTCGTGAAGACAGGAGCCTGATGTGGCACCTGGAGGAAGCGGCGGCGAAGCAGGGGCCGCGCGACGGGCTGTGTTTCCTCGACCGGCAGGAGCAGGAGGTGTTCCTGCCGTGGTCAGAGGTCTGCGGGCGGGCGCGGCGGGCGGGGGGGGCGATCCAGGCGGCGGGGGTGCAGCCGGGGGATCGGGTGCTGCTCTTGTTCCCGACCGGGCCTGCGTTCTTCGATGCGTTCTTCGGGGCGATGTACGCGGGGGCGATCCCGGTTCCCGCCTACCCGCCGGTGCGGCTGGGGCGGATGGACGAGTATGTCCGGCGCACTGCGGGGCTGCTGGAGGGGGTGGGGGCGGCGGCGATCCTGACGGAGCGCCGGATCGGGCGGGTGCTGGGGCAGGTGCAGGCGCGCTACCGGCCGCCGCGCGGCATCCTGTACGACACGGAGCTGAGCGGCCCGCCGCTCGATCCCTTCCGGGCGGACGCGGACGGGCCGGGCATGATCCAGTTCAGCTCCGGCAGCACGGTCGATCCGAAGCCGGTTGTGCTGAGCCACCGGCAATTGCTGGCGCAGACGGCGATTTTAATCGGGATGATCCGCGACACGGTGCGCGACGAGCAGCCGACGGGGCTGTCGTGGCTGCCGCTGTACC
>JBEIQZ010000226.1:0-8960 GCA_040376255.1 Alphaproteobacteria bacterium | reverse complement strand
TATCAGCGCGCATGAAATGCATGCTGATATCACTTGTTCTTCCCCTCAGTTCCAGTAGATGTTCCCGTCCATCGTGTCCAGGCTTATCTTCACCGCCACGTCGGTGTTGAGCACCGGCAGCAGCATGAACTCGCGCCGCTGCAGCTCGTCCCAGCCGCCGCCCACCGGCCCGCCGGTGTAGCTGAACGCCACCGGACGCATCGGCAATTCCCACAGCAGATCGGGATCACCGTCGCGGTCGAGGTCGGTGCCGCTCATCACGGCGGTCCCGGCGTCGGTGTTGAAGGAGAAGCGGTCGCCGTCGGTGGAGGGCAGGTTGCCAGCGAGGATCAGGAAGGAGATACCGCCCTCGTCGCTTACGTAGCGCTCGTCCTCGCGCGCCCGGAGCGACTGCACCCCCGACACCGTCCCCTCGACCTCCCAGGAGAGCAGGAGGCTGTCGTAGGTCACCGTCCAGGTCTCGTTGCGGACCAGCCCGCCGCAGCCGCTGGTGACGACCTGGTGGCCGCTCTGCTCGTCGAGCCAGAGGATCGGGCTGGAGGTGGGGCCGAGATCCTCGACGGTCACGACCTCGTCGGTGGCGTCGTAGTAGGGGTCCGGCCCCTGCGGCCCGGTGTAGGTCTGCACCACGCAGCCCGTCGAGGCGTCGAGCGGGTGGACCACGCCGTCCTGCGTGCTGACCGCCACCACCGGGACGCGCGGGTAGGCGCCGTCCTCGTCCGGCTGCTGCAGCCACACCGACCCGACGCTGGCCGCCAGCCCCGACACCGGCACGCCCAGCCAGATGCCCTCCGCCTCCGCCGTCGCGGGCTCCGGATCGTGCCACGCGCCGAGGCTCAGATCCCACACGTCCACCCGCTGCAGCCCGACCGGCGCCACGAAGAGGTGCTCGTAGGCGGCGCCCTCCCGATCCGCGCCCGCGCTCCACGCCACATCCAGCACCGGCGCCGCCGCCGCGATCTCCGTCCGGATCGCCGTCGCCGGATCGGCCCCCGGCGCCAGCGCGATCTCATGCACCACCGGCAGCCCGCCGTCCGCCACCCAGATCCGCCCGTCCGCCGCCTGGGTCATCCGCCCCGGCTGCGACCCGGCAGGCAGCGGGATCGCGCCCTGCCACAGCCCGGTCAGCCCGTCCACCACCAGGATCTGCGGCGACGGCCCGGCGAGCGAGGCGAACACGCGCCCGCCCTGCTCCATCAGCCCCAGCACCGCCCCGTCGTAGACCCACTGCTGGATGCCGGTCTCGGTGCGGATCTCCAGCCGGTCGCCCGCCGTGGCGCTGCCGGTCAGCACGAACTCCAATTGGCCCATGTCGGTGCGGTACCGCTCGCCCGCCACCGGCACCCCCACCTGCACCCCGCTCGCCGATCCCTTCACCCACCACCGGCTGCCGTCGTACTCGATGTACCAGTCCTCGGTGGTGGTGTAGCCGCCGCGCAGCCGCACCTCTGTGAGCGCCGCGTCGTCGCCGCTGCCGTCCCCGTCCACGAACACCGGATCGGTGCTGGTCGGGACGAACTCGACCGGCGCGCCGTCCTCCCAGCGCATGATGTAGGGAACCTGGATCAGCGTCCGCGTCGCGTTGTCCGCCGCCCAGAGCGTGATCGCCTGCCCGTCGGTCACCGCCACCAGATCGGTGATCAGCCGCCGCGCCCCGGTCGCGATGGGCGCCGCCGGGAGGAAGGAGGCCACCGCGTCGTCCGTCAGGTAGCGGTTCTCCTTGAGCTGCAGCGCGCGGATCGTGCCGTCGCGCTGGTTCGCCACGAAGCCCACCGCGTCAAAGAACGGGGTCGCGCCCTGCGGGATCACCGCGACCGCTGACGGCCCGTCCAGGTGGAGCGGGATCGTCTGGAACTCCTCGCAGGCCAGCAACAGAAAGATGCTCACTTGTTCACCACCCAGGTCAGCGGCTGCAGCCAGCCCGCGCTCGTCTCGTCCACGTCGATCCACACCAGCGTCGAGTGCGTGGAGGCGTCCTCCACCTCGCCGGAGAACATCGCCACCGCCGCCCGCCGCCCGTCCGGGGAGATGGCGATGCTGTACGGGTTCTCCCCGATCTCCGGGATCTCGCCCACCAGCGTCCCCACCGGCCCCAGCGAAAGGTCGTAGACGCTCACGCTGTTGTCGTTGAAATTGGTGACGAACAGGTGCCGCCCGTCCGGGTGCAGCGCCATCTGCCCCGGCCCGACCCACGCCTGCGTCGGCACGCCCTGATCCCGATCCCCCGCGCGCGGAAGCGGCAGCATCGCCGCGAACGGCCGCCGGATCAGGTCGAACGCCGCGTCGTCCACCACCGCGTCGAGCGGGATGGCCTGCACCGACTCCGGCGACTCCGCCAGCCCCCAGAGCCAGCCCCGCGCCTCGTCCACCATCGCCGCGCGCCAGCCCGCCGTCCCCGCCGTGCTGGTCGTCTCGACGACGATGATCGCCTCCAGATCGAGGTAGTTGGTGTCGCGGAACGTCCCGATCGAGTCGTCCCGGATGTCGATCACCAGCACCTCCGGCACCTGCCGGCACGGCACATACAGGAAGCCGCGCGGCTCGTCCAGCACCGCGTCCGCGCAGCCGAGCGCCAGCAATTCGCCGATGTCCAGCACCACGTCCAGCAGCAGCGCGTCCTCCTCCCGCGCCGGGACGGAGCGGAACGAGAGCGTGTCCGACCCGCCGGGCTGGTGAAGGATCCGGTGCAGCCGATCCGGCTCCCGCCCGACCGCCTCGCCCGACCGCGCCGAACCGCCGTCCACGCCGCTGATCCAGAGGTGGTAGCCGTCCGCCTCCGGCGTCGCCACCGGGCGCAGCAGCCCCTCCGCGCCGAAGCTCCCGGTGACCGCCGTGATCACCGGGCGCGGCGTCCCGAGCGCGTCCTCGGAGATGGTCCACTCCTCCGCGTCACTGCCGCGCTCAGCGTAGCCGATCTGCCAGAGGTCGCCGTCGAACCCGGCGAACCACATCTTCTGCCGCCCGTCCTCGGTGATCACCCACGGATCGCGAACCCCGGAGTCGTGCCACTCCCCCGGAACGCCGCCGTCGAACACCCAGTCGTAGCGCGGCCCCTTGATGCGCGTCCAGGTCCTGCCCTCGTCGGTGCTGCCCGCCAGCCCCACCCGGTACTGCGCCCCGTCGAAGCCGGTGTACCAGAGCCGAAGGCTCCCGTCCGCCTGCCGCTCCACGCTCCCCGGCGCCAATTCCACGCTGTCCCAGCTCGCCGCGCTCGTCAGCACCGCGCTGTCGTCCACCGTCCACGCGAGCCCGTCGCTGCTGACCGCCCGCCCGATGGAGGACACGCTCCCGCTCCGCCCCGCGAACAGCATGACGTAGCCGCCGTCCGCCCCCGCCACCACGGTCGCGCTGTAGGCGCCGTCCGCGCGGAAGCCCGCCGCAGGCCCGACCACCCCCGCCCCCGGCACCGGGCGCCCGTCCGGCCCCTCCTGCCCGACGACGATCCGGGCCTTGCCCGAAAAATCCACCGCGCTGAACCAATAAAGACCGTCCAGCGCGGCGTCCAGCGACACCCCGCCCGACGTCAGATCGCCGCCCGCCTCCGGCCCGACGGTGTAGCCGGTCGCCACCTGCGCCGTCCAGCCCGCCACCGTCGACCCCAGCACCTCCCCCGGCACCAGCACCTCCTCCAGCACGTCGCCCGCCTCGGTCGTCAGGCGGAAGCTGCCCTCAGCGGCGAACTGCATCGCTGCGCCCGCCTCCTGCTCCAGCGGCAGCGCGCTCCCCCGCTCCTCCCAGGCGTAGCCGTCGATGCCGATGGCCTCGCGCACCTCCCAGCCGGTGGCGGTCGGCGCGGTGTAGAACAGGTGGAACAGCCCGTTATACCAGCCCACTACCGGGCGGCTCGCGTCGATCTCCGGCGCAAAAACCGCCTCCACCGGGCTCCAGCTCAGCAGATCCTCGCTCTCGCTGTGGCCGATGCTGCGCCGCCCGCTGCCGTCGTCCAGCGTCACCCACATCCGCCACCGCGCGGTCGCCCCGTCATAGATCACGTGCGGGTCGGAGACCGCCGTCCCCGGCAATTCCAGCACCGGCTGATCGGAGGCCCGCGCGAAATTCTCGCCGTCCGCCGAGAGCGCCAGCCCCACCGCCCGCGCAGAATTATCTCCGCCCGCCGCCGTCCCGTCGTAGAACAGGTACCACAGCCCGTCCGCGATGATCGCCGACGGCCCGCTCACCGCCGCGTCCCACGCGCCGTCCCCGCCGCCGGTCAGCGTCGGCTCCAAAACAAAGTCCCAGTCCGCCAGGTAGGAGGGCGCCACCGCCTGCCGGAGCTGCCCCGCCTCCTCGAAGAACATCCGGCCCAGCGCGCTGCTGTCCAGCATGAAGGACGGCTCCAGCGCCTCAGCGATCGCGCCGCCGGTCGCAGCCACGTCCACCTCAGCCTCCACGTTCGACACCTCCCACGCCGGCGCGAGCAATTCGCCGTTCCCCGTCCACCGTCGCAGCCCGTCCGCCACTGGCAGCCACGCCCGCACCTGCCCGACGCTCCAGCGCATGGCGTAGTCGTGCGTGTCCGGATCGGTCGACTCCAGCGTCGTCAGCCGCGCGAAGCCCGCCGTCGATCCGTCCCCGTCCACATCGACAAAGTCCCCCGGCTCCACGTCCGCCGCCCCGCCCGGCGGGATCAGCTTGACCGGCTCGCCCGACGCCGGATCGCCGAGATCGAGCATCGACACCGAGTGCTGCGTGCGGTTCACCACCCACGCCATCTCCCCCGCCGCGTCCACCGCCACCGCGTTCGGATCGGCCCCGACCTGCACCGCGTCCGCCCCGTCCACGCCCGCCCCCGCGAGCGCCGGCGCCCCCGCCACGTCCACCAGCCACACCTGATCCTTTATGCTGCGCGTCCGGCCGCCCTCCGAGAACCGGCCCGCCACCAGCAGCATGTCCTGATCCGGCACGTAGCCCATCGGCCCCGACAGCGTCGGCAGATCCAGCGCCGCCGCGCCGAGGTCGCTCACCAACGTCCGCCCGCCCGCCGCCGCCGCGTCCTCCAGCGCCGCCGTGTCCACCACCAGCAGCGAGCCGCCGGTGAAGTCCAGCCACGGGTTCCCGTTGGTGATCGCCAGCCGCCCGTCTGAGAGGAACTGCAGATCCGTCGGCCCCGCCAGACAGGTGCCGATCCCGATCTGACCGTACTCATAGACGCCGTCCGGGTACACCGCGCACGGCCCGACGTCCGGCAGCGGAGAATCCTGTACGCAGGCAGCGAGCATCAACCACAAAAAACCCGTCCCGATCACAAGACCCCCAGCGCCGCATGCGCCGCCGCCAGCCGGGCCACCGGCACCCGGAACGGCGAGCAGGAGACATAGTCCAGCCCGATCTCGTGGAAGAACCGGATGCCGTGCGGATCGCCGCCGTGCTCCCCGCAGACCCCGAGCTTGATGCGCGGCTTCGCGGCGCGGCCCTTCTCTGCCGACATCTTCACAAGCTCGCCCACGCCCTCCACGTCGAACACCGCCAGCGGCGAGTCCTTGATGATGCCGCGATGCTGGTACTCAGTGAAGAACTTGCCCATGTCGTCGCGCGAGAAGCCCCAGGTCATCTGGGTGAGATCGTTCGTCCCGAAGCTGAAGAAGTCCGCGTGTACGGCGATCTTGTCAGCGAGGATCGCCGCACGCGGCAGCTCGATCATCGTCCCGACCCGGAACTCGATATAGGCGTGGTTGTCCGCCATGATCGCATGCGCCGTGTCCTCCACCTGCTTGCGGCACCGCTCCAATTCGGCGGGCATGCTCACCAGCGGGATCATCACCTCCGGGATCACCTCGATCCCCTCCTTCTTCACGATGCAGGCCGCCTCAAAGATCGCCCGCACCTGCGTGTTGTACACCTCCGGCGTCGTCACCCCGATCCGGCAGCCCCGGTGGCCCATCATCGGGTTCGCCTCGTGCAGCATCTTCAGCCGCTCAGTCAGCGCCTCCGTCCGCACCCCCAGATCCTTCGCCACTGTGGAGATCTCCTCCGGGCGCGAGGGCAGGAACTCGTGCAGCGGCGGGTCGAGCAGCCGGATCGTCACCGGCAGCCCGTCCATCGCCCGGAAGATCTCGATGAAGTCCTGGCGCTGGATCGGCAGCACCAGCGAGAGCGCCAATTGGCGGCTCCGCTCGTCCGTCGCGAGGATCATCTGCCGCATCGCCCGCAGCGCCGCAGGCTCGAAGAACATGTGCTCCGTCCGGCACAGCCCGATCCCCACCGCGCCGAGCTTCCGCGCGTTCGCGGCGTCCGCCCCGGTGTCCGCGTTGGCCCGCACCTTCAGCCGCGCCCGCTTGTCGGCCCATAACAGAAACTCGCCCATCGCCCCGGAGTCGGTCGGCGGCGCCAGCGTCGGGATCTGGCCCTCGTAGACCTCGCCCTTGCCCCCGTCGATGGTGATAAAGTCCCCGCGCCGCACGACGGTGTCCCCGGCATAAAACAGCTGCCGCCCGTAGTCCACCAGGATGTCCGTCGCCCCCACCACGCAGGGCTTGCCCATCCCCCGCGCCACCACCGCCGCATGCGAGGTCTGCCCGCCGCGCGAGGTCAGGATGCCCCGCGCCACCGTCATCCCCTGGATGTCCTCCGGCGAGGTCTCCTGCCGCACAAGGATCACCGCCTCGCCCTTCTGCGCCAGATCCTGCGCCTCCTCAGAGTGGAACACCACCCGCCCCGTCGCCGCCCCCGGCGAGGCGTCCAGCCCCTTCGCGATGCACTTCCGCTTCGCGTCCGGGTCCAGCACCGGCCGCAGCACCATCTCCAGATCCGACGCCTTGATCCGCCGCAGCGCGTCCTCCTCGCTGATCAGCCCCTCCTTCACCATGTCCACCACGATCTGCACGCCCGCCGCCGGGGTGCGCTTCCCGGTGCGCGTCTGGAGCAGGTACAGCACCCCCTCCTCGATGGTGAACTCGATGTCCTGCATGTCGCGGTAGTGATGCTCCAGCTTCTGCTGCAGCCGATCCAATTCCGCGTACGCCTCCGGCAGGAACGCCTCCAGCGTCTGCCCCTCGCGCCCCGCCTGCGCGTTCAGCGGCAGCGGCGTGTGCGTCCCCGCCACCACGTCCTCCCCCTGCGCGTTCGGCAGCCACTCGCCGAAGAACACCCGCTGGCCCGACTTCGGGTTCCGCGTGAACGCCACGCCCGTCGCGCTGGTCGTCCCCATGTTCCCGAACACCATCGCCTGCACCGTCACCGCCGTCCCCATGTCCTCCGGCAGGTTGTTGCTCTTGCGGTAATACGCCGCCCGTTGCGAGTGGAACGACCGGAACACCGCCTCGATGCCCAGCTTCAGCTGATCCTGCGGGCTCTGCGGGAACGGCCCGAAGCCGTCCAGCACCACGCCCTTCAACACCTGGATCAGCTCAGCCAATTCCGCCGGGGTCAGCGACTCCAGCGCCCGCCCCGCCCGGAACTGATCCGTCGCCCGCACGAACCGGCTGTAGTGGATGCCCAGCACCACGTCCCCGAACATCGTGATGAACCGCCGGTACGAGTCCCACGCGAACCACGGCTTCCCCGTCTTCTCCGCCAGCCCCAGCACCGTCTGGTCGTTAAGCCCCAGGTTCAACACCGTGTCCATCATCCCCGGCATCGACACCGGCGCGCCGCTCCGCACAGAGAACAGCAGCGGGTTCGATGAGCGGCCAAAACCCTTGCCCGTCTGAGACTCGACGCGCTGCAGGGCCGCCTGCACCTGCTCCCACAGGCCCGCCGGGTACTGCTCGCGGCTCTTGAACCAGTCGTTGCAGACCGCCGTGGTGATGGTGAAGCCGGGCGGCACCGGGAGGCCCAGCCGCGTCATCTCGGCGAGGCCCGCGCCTTTCCCGCCGAGGAGCGCCTTCATCTTGCCGTCACCGTCTGCCTGTCCGCCACCGAATGAGTATACCCAGGTCAACGCGCTCTCCTGCAACCCGCCCGCACTAACCCGGTCAGGGGGAGGGAGGGAGGGAGTGGAGAAGAATGACAGATCGGGGGGATCACGGCGACACGGCGGCATGGCGAAAGGCGAAAGGCGGTTCGGGAGGCGCAGAGGGCACAGAGAGGGGGCGGAGGTTGTCTATGCATCTATGCGGATGGACGGATGGACGGGGCGGTAGAGAGAACCACCGGCTGCACCTTGACCTCCCAAAGCAGCGCCGCACGATGCACCCCGATCCCCACGGACGTCCACCGATTCCCCCTCCCCTCCCGCCTTTTGCCTTTTCTCTGTGCCCTCCGTGCCTCCGTGCCTCCCAGACCGCCTTTGCGACGGTTTTTATCCTACTCCACCGACATCCGCGTAAAGTCCGCCAGCCCCTCGAACCGCTGCGTAACCGCCTTCAGCAGCCCCAGCCGGTTGTTCCGCAGGCTCAGATCGTCGCACATGACGAGCACCGCGTCGAACAGGTGGTCGACGTGCGGCTTCAGCGCCGCGAGCGCCCCGATCATCGCGTCCACCTCGCCCTGCGCGTCCGGCACCAGCTCCAGCGCGGTGTAGAGCGCCTGCTCCGCCGGGCTCTGGAACAGCGCCGGATCGCAGCCCGCGAGGGGGTGCTCCTTGACGAGGCCCGCCGCGCGCCGGAAGGTGATCTTGATCGGGCCGAAGCTGCCGTCGCGGACGAGGCTGCCGAGCGCCCGGGCGCGCATGGCGTCGTAGACCAGATCCATGCCGGTGGTGGCGATCACCGCCTCGACGAGATCGGCGGGCAGCGGATCGGCGATCAGCAGCGCCTTCAGCCGCCCCTGGATGAAGGCGGCGACGTCGGCGTGGTGGGCGCGGTTGGCGGGGCAGACGCGGTCGAGCAGCGTGCGGATGTCGCCCCGGTGGCCGATGGAGAGGAGGATCTGGAGCGCGCCGCCCGCCGCCCGCCGGAGCCCCTGCGCGTCGTTCGTGGCGGAGGGCCGGATGCCGATGGACCACGCCTGGGAGAGCAGCGTCAGCCGCTCAGCCAGCGCGAGCGCGCGGCCCTCCGGGGTCTGCGGGAGGACGTCGCCGG
>JBEIQZ010000640.1:0-3083 GCA_040376255.1 Alphaproteobacteria bacterium | reverse complement strand
GGGTGAGCGAGTACCCGCGCGCGCAGACCGTCGCCGCGTTGGCGGCGGTGACCCGCCCGCCCCATGTGGCGCAGACGCCGTCGTTGCCGGACGCCGTCAGCGCCCCGCCCAGCGCGCTGAGCCGGTTCTCAAACACCGTGACGTCGTCCGCGCAGAGCGCATCGTTCGACAGGATCGCGGCGTCCCCCCCGACCGTCCGCAGCCCGTCCAGCCCGGAGAGCGTCGCGAGCGGCGGGTTCCCCTCGATCCGCACGCCCCCGCCGACCGCCGCCAGCCGCTCCAGCCCTGAGAAATCCGTGAGCGCGGGGTTGCCCGCGACGACAAGATCACCCCCGACCTCAGTGACGCAGGAGAGGGCGGCGAGGTCCGCCGCCGTCGCTGCGCTCAGATCGAGGCTGCCGCCGATGCTGCGGGCGCCGTAGCCGTCGCAGAAGCCGGCGAAGCCGCCGCTCAGGTCGCCCGCGTAGACATCGTCGGCGTTCCACACCGCCGCGTCGCTGTCGTCCGCGTCGGTCGCGTCGCCCACCAGTCCCGCCGCCGCGCCGCAGGCCGCCACCGGCGCGCCCGCGTCGCCGTAGCCGTCGCCGTCTGCGTCGGCGTAGAACGTCTGCTGCCCGGCGACGCTGCTGTCAGCGTCGTTGACAAGCCCGTCGCAGTCCTCGTCCACGCCGCCGCTGTCGCACACCTCAGCCGCAGCGGGCGAGATCGCCGGATCGGCGTCGTCGCAGTCCGCGTCCGCCGGGAAGCCGTCCCCGTCCAGATCGGCAGGCCCGGTGTCTGTGCCGGTGTCTGTGCCGGTCTCTGTGCCGGTGTCGGGGTCGCTGTCCGTGCCGGTGTCAGGGTCGCTGTCCGTGCCGGTGTCTGTGTCGCTGTCCGTGCCGGTGTCGCTGTCCGCGCCGGTGTCTGCGGGGAGCGGGGAGTCTTTGTCGGGCGCGGGGCAGGCGGTGAGGAACAGGACGCTGAGGATGTGCATGCGGAGGCTCCGGAGTGCGGAGCCTCATGCATGTCCGGTGCCGGCGGAGGATGTGCGGCGCGACGGGCAGATACGGGGCTTTCGACGGTGGGCGGGCGCCGCATCCGGCGATGTCGCGCTCCAGGACGCGATCTGTATGTCAGGCTGCAGCGCTAAGAAGGAACTGAACCAGCGCCCCGACCGCAGCGGATGTCGGCTCATCGCGCACCGCGACCTGCAATTCGCGCACCGCCCACGCGTCGCGGAGCGGCAGGATGGCGCCCCGGAACGGGCGCGCGGTGGCGGAGGCGGGGACGACCGACACCCCGGCCCCGGCCTCCACCATGCGGAGGATCGCGTCGAAGCCGCGCAGCCGCATCGTCAGGCGCAGCGGGCGCCCCATGCGGTCGGCGACGGAGGACAGAAAGGACTGCATGCCGGAGTGCTCGTCGAGGCCGATGAACCGATCCCCGAGGATCTCCTCGAAGGCGGCGGCCTCCCGGCTGGCGAGCAGGTGATCCGCCGGGACGACCAGCACCAGCCGGTCGCTGCGGAACGGGGTGACGCGCAGCCCGTCGAGCGAGAGGTTGCCCGCGAGGATGGCGATGTCCGCCCGCTGCTCCCGCAGCGCCCGCGCCCCCTCCGGGCTGCGGCACTCCTCCAGCAGCAATTCCACCCCCGGCCACTGCTGCTGGAACCGGCTCAGCGGCACCGGCAGGTGCTCGGTGATGGCGACGGTGGTGGCGACCATGCGGATCGTGCCGACCGGGCGCTGCTGGATGACCTCCCGCAGGTGGCCCAGCCCGGTGAGCAGCGGGCGCAGGTGGCGCGCCAGCGACGCCCCGGCCTCGGTGGGGCGCACGCCGCGCGCATGCCGCTCCAGCAGCAGGCAGCCCATCTCCTCCTCCAGCCGCTGCATCCGGGCCGAGAGCGCCGTCAGCGCGAGGTGGACGCGCTTCGCGGCGGCGGTCATCGAGCCGGACTCGACGACGATCAGGAACAGCTGCAGATCAGAGGTGTCGGGCAGCCGGGGGAGCATCCGTTTTCCACGAAGGGTCTGTGCGGAACATAGCCAGGGTGGGCGGCGCAGGCACCGGCTATCTGTGTGCGCGTCGGAGGTGCGATGTTCACGGATCGGCTGAACCCGGAGCGGGCGGCGCTGCCTGCGCTCCCGGTGGACGCGGGGGTGTGGATGGCGGGGCTCTCAGCGACGGCGTTCGCGGCGAAGTCGGTGCTGGTGAAGGTGATCTACGGCTACGGGGTCGACCCGCTGACGCTGCTCTGCCTCAGGATGGCGCTCTGCCTGCCGATCTTCCTGGTGATCGCGTCGCGGGGGCCGCCGATCCCGCGCCGCGACCGGTGGGCGCTGCTGGTGCTGGGGGCGATGGGCTACTACGCCTCGGCGCTGCTGGACTTCGAGGGGCTGGCGCGCATCCCGGCGGGGCTGGAGCGGCTCGTGCTGTTCACCCACCCGACGCTGGTGCTGCTGCTGGGGCGGGTGTGGCTGGGCCGGGCGACGCCGCCGGGGCTGCCGCTGGGGATCGCGCTGAGCTGGGCGGGGATCGGGCTGGCGATGTGGCCGGAATTACACGCTGAACGGCTGGCGGCGTCGGCGCCGGGGACGGTGCTGACCGGGGTGGGGCTGGTGGCAGTGAGCGCGCTCAGCTACGCGATCTACCTGCTGAAGGGCGGGGAGCTGATGGCGCGGCTGGGCGGGATGCGGGTGAGCGCCATCGCCACCAGCGTCGGGACGGGGCTGCTGCTCGGCCACCTCGGGGCGCGCGGCGGGCTGGGCGGGCTGCTGAGCCTGCCGCTGGAGGTCTACGGGCTCGGGCTGCTGCTGGCGCTCGGATCGACGGTGCTGCCGGTGCTGCTGCTCGGCGCGGCCATCGCGCGGATCGGCCCGGCGCGCAGCTCGGCCATCGGGATGATCGGGCCGGTGATCACGCTGGGGCTGGGCTGGGCGCTGCTCGGCGAGGAGGTCGGCGCGGGGCAGGCGGCGGGGGCGCTGCTGGTGATGGCGGCGGTGTCGCTGACGGCGCGGGGGCGGTGAGGGCGCGGTGAGGGCGCGGCGCGGCCTCAGGGGCAGGCGCCGGGGTTGTCATAGGCGGTGAGCGCGCCGCCGAAGGTC
>JBEIQZ010000604.1:0-3474 GCA_040376255.1 Alphaproteobacteria bacterium | reverse complement strand
GCTCCAGGATCTCGGCGCGCTGCTCTCAGACATCGAAGGCTGGTACCCGCTCGACGCATCGGTGCCGGAGGGCCGGACGCTGATCTGGGACACTGAGTGGAAGGTGCTGTCCGACGGGCGCCTGATTATCAAGCAGATCCGGCCCTGGCTGCGCTGAGGCGGTCAGGCTATCCTGCAGCGATGCCCGCTCTGCTCGCCCTGCTCGCCGGGATCGGCTGTGGCTACAGCTCCTACTACCCGCGCCCGATCACCGCCGAGGATCTGGATCGCTACGACACCGGCCCCGCCGACTCCAGCAGCGGCGTCCCCTGCCCCGCCCTCACCGGCGTCGCCATCGATCTCCACGTCACCAACGCCGGCAGCGACACCGTCACGATTACAAAGATGGAGCTGAGCTGCGTGGAGCAGTACATCGCTAACCTCGCCCCCGGCGCCGATCACACCGAACCCAGCGAGGAGGGTGCCGTATTCCTCTTCCGCGACAGCAGCGGCGCCACCATCGACGTCCTCCAGCTCCCCGGCGACTGGAACCCCTACGAGCTCACCCTCCCATGAGCCGCGCCCCGCCCGCCCTGCTGCCCGCCCTGCTCCTGCTGCCCGCGTGCGCTCACCGCCTCGAACCCGACGCCTTCTGTAAGGAGGTCGGCTACGCCATCGCCGGTCGCACCCAGGAGTGTACCGGCGACGCCGGGCTGGCCGAGGCCCGCTACCTGCTGTTCGAGGAGCAGTTCACCTGCATCGAATACGAGGTGGTCAAGGACTCCGATCAGACGGATCTGCCGTACCAGGATCTCTACCACTGCCCGCTCGCCATCCGCAGCCTCGCCTGCGAGCTGGTCGATCAGTACGGCGACGATCTGTCTCAGTGGATGACCGCCTCGCCCACCTGCGAATTGCTCGCCACGCCGGAGGGCTGATCATGCTGCCCGCCCTCGCCGCGCTCCTCTGGCTGAACCCCGCCCTCGCCGCCCCGGTCAAGCCCTGCGAGTTCAACTTCCCCATCGCCGGCTCCGCCGGGTTCGCCAACGCGCAGGCCGCCCGCCAGACCAACAACAACACCTACAGCGCCGCCGCCTTCTACGAGCGCCTCGTCGGCGATCAGCGCCGCGCCATCGTCGCCGGGGCCGAGGCGAACGTCACCTTCAACGCCGCCACGCTCCCCATGCTCTGCGGCGACTTCGATCCGTTCAACAGCGTCTTCTCCGGCAACAAGAACAAGCTCCCCGTCTACGGCGAGCCCCTCGATCTCTACGCCCTCAACGCCGCCTTCGCCATCGGCCACCCCAACGTCGGCGGCTTCTACTCCGCCAGCGTCACCCAGAGCATCGTCGGCCTCCGCTACGCCATGCCCTTCGCCCTGCTGATGAACCTCTACCCCGTCGCCTTCGCCCCCCTCATCGGCGTCTGGCAGCGCGGCGACGGCGTGGCCAGCTACTCCCTCGACTGGATCGGCGGCGCCTACGTCGACACCCGCTGGGGCGGCGCCCGCGTCGGCTACACCGGGGCGCGCGGCCTCTATGGCTCCGTCGATGAGCGCGTCATCGGGCTGTTCGGCTCGCTGGGCGTCTCCGATCTGCAGGAGCAATTCAGGACCAGCCCCTGGAGCTTCCTCAAGGCCGGAATCCAGAACTTCACCCTCGGCCAGTTCGGGATGGATCGCGTCCACGACGCCGTCGGCACCACCTCCCTGTTCTTCCGCGACCTCCCGTTCGGGGAGCTGGCGGGCGAAGGCTCCGGCGCCACCAGCGACGTGCTGAGCCCGGTGGCCCTCAGCCCCGGCGCAGACAGCGCGGAGAGCGACGGCTCCCGCCTGAAGACCCTCCACCTCCGCCAGCTCGGCATCATGCAGTGGGTCGATGTCGAGGTCAGCTACGCCATCAAGCCGCAGCCGCAGATCTTCGAGGGAATGGTCGCCGTCCACACCCCCGGCTACCACCCCATGCGCCTCGTCCTCCAGGATGAGGACACCCCCGGCGGCGGCTTCCTGTTCAAGGCCGGGATCACCCACCTGCCCCCCCGCTACGCGCTCGGCGTCGAGGGCGGCACCTTCTTCTCCGCGCGGGCGGAGTACCGAAAAGGCGTAATGTTCGCCATGCTCCTGTTCAATGACCCCGATCAGCTCGCGCTCTACCCCTTCGCCACCAACGCGCTGTCGCTCCGGATCGGGGTGTCAGCTTCGATGCAGGACGCCCGATGGTGAGATGGACGCCGATGCTGCTGCTCCTCGGCGGGTGCGAGCGGGATCCGACGCTGATCGGGTTCTGGGAGGTGCTGGAGTGGGAGGTCGGGGAGGACGTCGTCGTGGACGCAGGGACGATGGAGTTCAATGACGACGGAAAGGTGATCTGCATCTTCAGGTACAGCTACGGCGGCGGCGGGTTCTCGCCGGTCGCGCAGCCGGAGGTGCAGGAATTGGAGACCTCAGCCGGGGAGAGCGAGGACTTCATCGGCAGCTACCATGAGAAGGGAGAGACCTACAGCGTCAGCATCGGGGCGATAGACGGGTTCGGGTGGGGCGGGGAGTTCGGATTGACGGACTGGACGGGGGGGAGCGTCCGGCTGCACAGCGGGGCGGCGGTGCCGTATGGGATGGAGGGGAGTGTGGAGGGGGGGGAGATGGGGTTTTTTTTGAAGAGGTGAGGATCACGGCGGCACGGAGGACACAGAGAAAGACTGGGAGGTGGGGATGTGGTTGTTGATTCTGGGGGTGGGGTGCGGGGAAGGGGAAGGGGGGAAGGGGGGCGGGGATCTGGACAGGGACGGGTGGGAGGCGGGGGAAGGGGATTGCGATGATCTCGACGCGGAGGTGTATCCGGGGGCGGCGGAGATCCCGTACAGCGGGCGGGATGAGGACTGTGCGGCGGGGACGGCGGACGATGATCTGGACGGGGACGGGTATGCGGTGGTGGAGGACTGCGATGATCTCGACGCGGGGGTGAACCCGGACGGGACGGAGGTGGTCTACAACGGGGTGGATGAGGACTGCGACGGGTGGACGGCGGACGATGATCTGGATGGGGATGGGTGGGGGGTGGGGGAGGGGGGAGAGGGGGAGAGGGATTGCGATGACGCGGACGCGGGGCGGTCGCCGGGGGCGGCGGAGGTGTACTATGACGGGGTGGATCAGGACTGTGATCCGCTGACGGCGGACGGGGATCAGGACGGGGACGGGTACGCGGTGGCGGAGGACTGCGACGATCTCGACGCGGCGGCGTGGATGACCGGGGCGTGGGAGGGCGATCTGGCGGCGGGCGACGCGGCGTGGACGGGGTTCTGCGACGGATACTGCAGCCGGAGCGTGAGCGGGCGGCTGGATGTGTCGGCGGCGACGATGGAGAGCCTGACGGCGGTCGGCTGCGTGGCAGAGACCGGGGAATTGGATGTGCAGGGCAGCGGGCTGACCGGGCTGTCGGGGCTGGCGCGGCTGGCGGCGGTGTCGGGGACGGTGCAGATCCGCGACAACCCGCTGCTGGT
>JBEIQZ010000591.1:0-3598 GCA_040376255.1 Alphaproteobacteria bacterium | reverse complement strand
CCCGCGCGCACGCCCGGCGGGCTCAGATCCTCCAGCGAGGGCCGCTCTCCGAGCGCGAGCGCCCGATCCCCGGCGCTGCAGGGCGCGACCTCCGCCTCCCCGCGCCGGCAGGCCGCCGCCTGCTGGATACCTTCGATGATCGGCGTGTAGCCGGTGCAGCGGCAGAGGTGCTGGTTGAGCGCCCGCCGGATGTCCTCCTCCTCCGGCGACGGCTTCTGGCGGATCAGGGCGTGCGCGGAGAGCAGGATGCCCGGCGTGCAGTAGCCGCACTGCGCGCCCCGCGCCTCCGTGATGGCCCCGGCGAGCAGATCCCGATCCGCCTCCGGCAACCCCTCCAGCGTCGCGACGCGCTTCCCGGCGAGGGTCTTCACCGGCAGCGTGCAGCTGAGGCGGGGGCTGTCGTTGACGAGGATGGTGCAGCAGCCGCACAACCCCTGCGGCGCGCAGCCCGCCTTGATCGAGCCGACCCCGAGGCCCCGCAGCACATCGAGCGCGCTGGCCTTCGGGTCGCAGGCGATCTCCACCGGCTGATCGTTGAGGGTGAACGCGCAGGTGAAGGCGGCGGGGGCGGCGGAGATCGGCTCAGGCATCTCCCCGGTTAACCCGGCGCCCCGCCGCAGCGTCCCGGCCCTACACCCGCGAGATCCCCATCCGGTTCCTCAGTACGATCACCCCCATCATCACCGTCGCCCCCGTCGCCGCCGCCAGCAGCATCTGCAGGATCGTGTCGAGGTTGCCCGCGCTGGAGACGTAGGACTTGCCGATCAGGACGTCCTGCACCACCGACCCCATCGACCCCATCCCGTTGATCAGCCCCGCCGCGAGCGCCGCCCGTTTCCGGCTCCCGATGTCCATCGCGCCCGCGCCGGTCATCAGCGCGTCCGGCCCGTAGAGGCAGAAGCCGATCAGCCCGATGCAGATCCCGAACGCCGTCGGCCCCGTCCCGCCGAACAGCAGCAGCAGCAGGCAGCCGAGCATCAGCCCTCCCATCATCAGGAAGGAGATCCCCGCGCGCAGGCTCCCGAAGAACCGATCCGACAGCCAGCCAGTCACCACCGTCCCCGCCACCCCGCACAGATCGAACAGCGTCGACAGGTAGCCCGCCTCGTCGCCCTTCATCCCGAGGTTGCGCTCCAGGAAGAACGGCGCCCACGACCACAGCGCGTACCGGATGAACTTCACGAAGAAGTAGAACCCCCCGACCAGCAGCACGTTCTGGATCGCCACCCGCGACCAGCCGCCCGCCTCCACCGCGCGCTCCTCCGCCTGCTCCTCCGCCGATCCGATGGGCGCGAACCCCAGATCCTCCGGGCGGTTGCGCTGGTTGAACACGAAGAACGCCTGCACCGCGAGCAGCACCGCCGCCCCGGTGAAGAAGCTCCACCGGAAGCCCCAGTGGCCCAGCACCCACGCCGCCAGCGTGTTCGCCAGCACCCCCCCGACCTGGAAGTTGGTCGCCCAGATCCCCATCACCTTCCCGCGCTCCTGCCGGTGGAACCACGCCGCCATCGTCGACACGTTCCCCGACCAGCCCGTCGCCTGCGCGAAGCCGTTGAGCACCATCAGCACCAGCACCGCCGCGTAGCTGTTGCTCAGCCCGAACCCCACCGCGCAGGCCACCGACAGCCCCATCCCGCCGATCAGCAGCAGCCGCGCGCCGAGCCGCTGGCCCAGCCCGCCCGCCACGAACTGCCCGACGGTGTAGGCGATCAGGTAGGCCGCCCCCAATTCTCCGAGCGCCGCCGCGTCGAACTCAAGCTCCTTCCCCATCGTCGACTTGACGATGGAGAAGGGTTTGCGGCAGAAATACATCCCCGCATAACACAGGAATGTCGCGGCGAAGATGCGCCATCGCCAGCGACGGACATCGTCGGGCAAGGCGGCAGCGGCGCCGGGGTGGGCGCCCTGAGGGGGTGCAGGATCAGACATGGGGCGGTTGTACGCGCCCCGCGCCCGGAATTCAAGCCGCCCCGCAGCGCCTACATGTCACAGATCCCGAAGGGGTGGCCCTCCGGGTCGTTGAACACGGCGATCTTCATCCCCTTGCCGATCTCCATCGTCGGGATCAGCACCGAGGCCCCCGCCGCCACCGCCTGCTGGAGCGACGCCTCCACGTCCGCCACCTTGACGTAGACGGTGACATAGCCGCCGGAGGGCATGTGGGGCGGCATGGCGCCGATCCCGCCGCCGGGCGCCTGTGCGGGCTCGGTGCTGTGGTAGCCCATCTCAGGGATCGGCTTGAACGTCCAGCCGAACACCTGCTGATAGAACGACACCAGCGCCCCGGCGTCCTTCCCCATGATCTCGAACCAGCTCACCGTCCCGATGGCGCGCTCCGGCGCCGCAGAAGTCTCAGACATGACATGCCCCTGTGTGATGAGATTTTTATGGATATACGAAGATAATTCCACGCTCTCCACACCAGACATGTATCCCGCCCCGCCCCGCCGCCTCCTGACACCGTCCTGTCAGCAGCCCGGCCGCTGCTGACACCATCCTGTCAGCATGCTCAGAACGGCATGCTCAGAACGGCATGCTCAGAACGGCATGCTCAGAACGGCGCAGGCCCCGGCTGCGGGCGGCGCTCCATCTCGGCGATGAAGCCCTGGAGGTGGACGCCGTCGCTGCCGTCGAACTCCAGGCTCAGCGTCTCCAACTTCTGGATGCGATCGGGGCGGAAGCTCCGATAGTCACCGCGCAATTCGCACCACGCCGCCAGCGTCCACCGGCTCCCCCAGAAGTAGAGCGCCAGCGGGCGCACCGTGCGCTCTGTCTCTTCGCCGCCCTTGTCGCTGTACTCCCAGGCGCGGTAGGCGATCCGGAGCTTGCGGTGTCCGGCGATGGCCTCGCGCAATTCCCGCAGGAACCGCGTCGCCGAGGGATGCGTAGCGAACAGATCGGGCGCGAACAGGTTTGTCGCCTGCATCTGCGGGCGCAGCCCCGCCGGGAGCACCGCCTCGACCTTCCGCAGCACCCGCCCCGCCGCCTCCCCGAGCGCCGGATCGGCCCACCGCTGCACCATCCGCATCCCGATCACCAGCGACTCCAATTCCTCCCCGTACAGCGTCAGCGGCGGCAGCTCATAGCCCCGCGCCAGCCGGTACCCCACCCCCGCCTCCCCCTCGATCGGCACGCCCGACGCCACAAGATCCTGGACGTCCCGGTAGAGCGTCCGGGGATGAACCTCCAATTCCGACGCCAGCTCGCGCGCCGTCGCGGTCTTCTTCAGACGGAGGAGCTGGACGATCTGGAACAGGCGGTCGGCGCGGCGCATGGGGGTGCCACGGGTTATCACCGCACGATGAGCGAGCAAGCCGAAACCCTGCCCCCGCCCCTGCTGAGCCGGATGCGCGTCCAGAATTACGGCCCGTACAAGGATGCGACGTTCGAATTCACCCGGCTGCATGCGCTGGTGGGGCCGAACGACAGCGGGAAGAGCGTGGCGCTGCGGTTGATTGAGGGGATGAAGACACGTGGAAATATGGGAGAAAATTTAAGACCATGGACAAATGATATAGAAATAAACTACTCAATAAATGAGAAGAATATTTTTTTAAAATTTAAAGATTCATTCCTCTCATTGACCGATAAGGAAAAT
>JBEIQZ010000316.1:0-7280 GCA_040376255.1 Alphaproteobacteria bacterium | reverse complement strand
GCCCGCGCTGCTCCAGCACCCGGCCCGCAAGCAGGAACGCCACCAGCATCCCCAGCGAGTCCAGCCAGCCCTCCTCCCGGCGGATCGTCGCCCAGACCCCGTGGGCGTACATCACCCCGATCCCGAGGCTCACCGGCAGATCCATGTGCAGGATGCCGTGCCGGAGCCCCTGCCACGCCCCCTGGTAGAACGGCCCCGCGCACCAGAGCGCCACCGGCGTCGCCAGCAGCAATTGCCCCCAGCCGAACAGGCTCGCGTAGCGCGGGTCCATCCCCGACCACCAGCCCAGATAGACGCTCACCGCCATCATCATCATGTTCGCCGCTGCGAACGCCGCCACCCCCAGCCGCACCAGCAGCCCCCGATCCCACCGGGGCGCCTCCTCCACCAGCCGGGGCCGGTAACCGATCGCGCTCACCCGCCCGCAGATCCGATCCAGATCGGTCTGCGCCGGATCCCACCGGATCTCCGCCCGCCCGGTCCCGTAGCTCACCGAGGCCGACACCACCCCCGGCGTCGCCCCCAGCACCGACTCGCACACCCACACGCACGACGCGCAGGACAGCCCGTCCATCTGCAGCCGCATCCGGCAGTCTCCGCCGGGCAGCCGCTCCGGCTCCACTGCGTTGAACCCCCGCGCCGGGGCGCCGGGCCGGGGCGCCGCCGCCTCCCGCTCCTCGTAGTAGCGATCCAGCCCCGCGCCCTCGATGATCGCCGCCGCCATCGCGCAGCCCTCGCAGCAGTAGCGGCGGCGCATCGACTCCAGCGCCGCGCCGCAGTGGCGGCAGGCGCCTGTGCCTTCCTGCACATCCCCTGTAGGCGGTGCCGCTGCCGGGAGCGCCGGCGCCCCCGCGCCAGCGGCGGTCACCGCGACTCCTGCCGGTAGGACGGGACCACGACATCGGCGTTCTGCTGGGCGAACCAAATCAGGTACCCGTTGACCAGCAGCATCGCCAGGAACGCCAGCCCCAACCCCGGCCCCCACCAGTTCCGCCCCTGCGCTGCACCGCCCGCTGTACCGCCCGCTCCAGCCTGTGTGTCCATGATCACTCCCTGTCCCCGTCTGTGCTGTGCTCTGTTTTGTGCTCTGTGTTGTGCTCTGTGTTCCCGATCGCGCTCTGGCTCTTGAAGGTGCCGGGGAGGCGGATCTCGTCGAAGCTGCTGTGGATGTGCAGATCGAAGTCGCGGGTGCGCTCGATCTCCGCGCCGGGCGGGACCCGGATGATCAGCGGGGCCATGCCGCTGGCGCCCGGCCCCAGATGGAGCGGCTGCGCCTGGATGTCGCTCCCCTCCGGCATGCCCTCGACCCGGAAGGTGAACGTCTCCGGGGCGCCGGCGCTGTCGACGTGCTGGTTGTGGACGCGGATGAGGAAGGTGTTCCGCACCCAGCCGTCCGCATCGACCGTGTACAGCGATCCGGGGAGCCGGTTGATCGATCCGTAGATCTCGTGCCGCTCGTGGTGCAGCAGCGCCGCCGCCCCGACGATGGCCACCAGCAGCCCGCCGTACAGCACCGTCCGGGGCCGCAGCCACCGCGCCGGGCGGCCCTGATCGGCGGCGATTGTCGTGTAGCGGATCAGGTTCGGCTGCTCCAGCTTCTCCATCACCCCGGCGCAGGCGTCCACGCAGCGCGCGCAGTTGATGCACTCCAATTGGAAGCCGTTGCGGATGTCGATGCCCGCCGGGCAGACCGCCACGCACTTCCGGCAGTCGATGCAGGCGCCCGCCGAAGCCTGTACGTCGATCTTCAGGGCGCGCTTCGTGCCGCGCGGCTCGCCGCGATCCCAGTCGTAGGCGACGACGAGGCTCTCCTCGTCCGCGAGCGCACCCTGGAAGCGGGCGTAGGGGCAGAGATAGTTGCAGAACTGCTCGCGGAACCATGCGAAGTCCAGGAACATCACCCCCGCGAACGCCGCCACCCCCGCCCACGCCGCGCCCGTCCCGCCCCCGCGCACCAGCTCGCGGATCTCGGCGAAGTAGCCGACGACGCTCACCCCGAGCAGGATCGAGATCGCCGCGAACGCGCCCCACTTCGCCGCCTTCCGCCACGCCCAGTCCGCCGTCCACCGCCCCTTCACGTCCCGCATCATCCGCTGCCCGCGATCCCCCTCGATCCACGTCTCGACGGGCCGGATCAGCTCCTCCAGAAAGACCGTCTGCGGGCAGAGGTAGCCGCACCACAGGCGCCCGAACATCGCGGTGAAGAAGAAAAGGCTGAACGCCAGGAACAGCAGCAGCAGCACCAGCAGCACCGTGTCGCTCGCCCCGAACATCTCGCCGAAGGCGTAGAGCCGCCGCGCCTCCAGATCCACCCGCAGCGCCGGGTTCCCGCCGATCCGGAGCCAGGGCAGCCCCAGGAAGATCAGGAGCTGGAGCATCCCGGCGCCCCGGTGGGCCCGCTGGAAGCGCCCGCTCACCTTCGCCGTGTACACCCACTGGCGCATCGCCCCCATCGCCCCCTTCGGCCCTCCGCCGCCGGGGATGCGCTGCTCGGGGCGCTTGATGGGAGAGATCGGATCAGCCTGGGGGACAGCGGGTTGCACAGCGGCTCCTGAGAGGGCGGTTTCAGAGCAAGCTCTATGCCAGCCGGACTACTTGCCGCCCCCGGCGCTGTGGACGAAGGCCGCGACCGCCGCCACCTTCTCCGGGCCGAGGACCGGGCCCCAGGGGGGCATCCCCTTGTCCAGCACGCCGACGGTGACCGTGTTGGCGATCTCCGACAGCGTGCCGCCGTGGATCCATGTGGCGTCCGTCAGATCGGGGCCGATGCCACCCTTCAATTCCAGGCCGTGGCAGGCGGTGCAGGTCGCGGTGTAGACCTCCTTCCCGGCGGCGATGGCCTCCGGGGTGGAGACCGCCTTGATCGGGGCCGCTGCCGGCCACCGCTCCTGAGCCGCCGCCACCTCCGCCTGGTACTGCCCCGACGACGACCACCCGGTCGCGTACAGGTACGGCACATAGGCCACCGCGAAGGCGACGCAGAGGATGAAGAGGCCGATCCACCACCCAGGCAGGGCGTTGTCATACTCCTCGATCCCGTCGCACTCGTCCCCGTGTCCGAGGATCTGATCCACGTTGTTCTTGTCGTTATCGGTGCTCATCAGTCCTCCAGGGGCAGGCGGCTGGCGTCGTCAAAGATCTGCTTGCGGGAAGGCAGATAGAGGTAGAACGACCAGCCGATGAAGATGCAGAAAAACAGGACGGTGTTGAGGCCCATCAGCCAGCCGAGGCTGGCCTGAGAGGCCGCCTGATGCAGGACGGTGTTCATTTCGCCCCCGGCGCGGCCTGCGCGGCCTGCTCAGCGATGGCCTTCCGCCCCTCGACGCCGAGGCGCTGGAGGTAGGCGATCAGGGCGATGATCTCGCGGTCAGGCTGCGCCTCGATCTTCGCCCCCCGCAGGCGCTCCTGGATGGCGGAGGACTGCGCCTTGATCGTGGCCTCCGCGCCGCTGATGTCCGCCTCAGTGTAGGGCGTCCCGAGCGCCTTCAGCGCGGTAAGGCTGGCCTGGATGTCGCTGACGCTGTAGTCCGCCTCGTAGAGCCAGGTGTAGGGCGGCATCACCGATCCGGGCGTGGTGCTGCGCGGGTCGCGCATGTGCTCGTAGTGCCAGGCGTCAGGGTACTTGCCGCCCACCCGCTGCAGATCGGGGCCGATGCGCCGCGAGCCGAGCTGGAAGGGCCGATCATAGGTGTACTCCCCGGCCCGCGACCACTCGCCGTAGCGCAGCGTCTCGGCGTGGAAGGGGCGGATCATCTGGGAGTGGCAGTTGTAGCAGCCCTCCCGCACGTAGATGTCCCGGCCCGCGACCTCCAGCGGGCTGTAGGGGGTGATCCCCGCGAGCGCGTCCGGCCCCGCCGACACGGTGTACATCGGGACGATCTCTGCGAGGCCGCCGATCAGCACGCAGATCGTGGTCAGCACCGCGAACAGCGCGCCCTTCCCTTCGAGCTGGCGGTGGAGGGCTTCATTCTCAGGCGAATCAGGCGTTTGTGACATAGGCGCTCCGGCTCTCCGGCGAGAGGGCAGTGCGGGTGAGGTTGAAGCCCATCAACAGGGTCCCGCTCAGGTAGAGCAGCCCGGCCCCGAAGCGGACCCAGTAGAAGGGGATGAGCTGGATGACGCTGTCGATGAACTGCGGGTAGACGAGCTGACCGTTCTCATCGATCGCCCGCCACATCGACCACTGCGTGATCCCGGCGGTCCACATCGACACCAGGTACAGCACGATGCCGATGGTCGCCATCCAGAAGTGCGCCGTCGCCAGATCCTGGCTGTAGAGCTCGCGCTTCCAGATGCGAGGCACGATGAAGTACAGCATCGCGAAGCTCACCATCCCCACCCAGCCCAGCGCCCCGCCGTGGACGTGCGCGATGGTCCAGTCCGTGTAGTGCGAGATCGCGTTGACCGAGCGGATCGACATCATCGGCCCCTCGAAGGTGCTCATCCCGTAGAACGAGATGCCGACAACGAAGAACTTCAGGATCGGATCCGTCCGCAGCCGATCCCACGCCCCCCGCAGCGTCAGCAGCCCGTTCAGCATCCCGCCCCACGACGGCGCGATCAGCATGATCGAGAACACCATCCCCAGCGTCTGCGCCCAGTCCGGCAGCGCCGAGTACAGCAGGTGGTGCGGCCCCGCCCAGATATACAGGAAGACCAGCGCCCAGAAGTGGATGATCGACAGCCGGTACGAGAACACCGGCCGGTTCGCCGCCTTCGGCAGGAAGTAGTACATCAGCCCCAGCATCGGCGTCGTCAGCAGGAACCCGACCGCGTTGTGCCCGTACCACCACTGCACCAGCGCGTCCGTCAGCCCGCTGAACACCGGGTACGACCGCGTGAACGTCGCAGGCATCGACAGGTTGTTCACGATGTGCAGCACCGGGATCGTCAGCACCATCGACATGTAGAACCAGATCGCCACGTACAGGTGCTTCACCTTCCGGATCGCGATCGTCCCGAAGAAGTTCACCGCGAACGCCACCCACACCACCGCGATCGCCAGATCGATCGGCCAGATCAGCTCCGCGTACTCCTTCCCCTGCGTCATCCCCAGCGGCAGCGTCACCACCGCCGACACGATGATCGCCTGCCACCCCCAGAAGTGGAAGTTCGACAGCACATCGCTGAACATCCTCACCTTCAGCAGCCGCTGCATCGAGTAGTAGATGCCCCCGAACAGCACGTTCGCCGTGAACGCGAAGATCACCGCGTTCGTGTGCAGCGGCCGCAGCCGCCCGAACGTCGTGTACGGCAACCCCATGTTCGCCGGCCACCACGCGAGCTGCAGCGCCAGGATCACCCCCACCAGCATCCCCACCGCGCCAAACACCGTCGCCGCGATCACAAATTTCTTCACTACCTCATCATCATAGGTCGGCACAACCACCTCCTCACGCGCCTTCGCAAGCCCCGTGCCTGTTTTTTGCGGGGGTGGCCCCCCGCATCGGGATGGCGCTGGCGCTTGTCCCTCCCCCCGCGCGCACAGGCGCGCGACGGCTGGCCCGTGCCGGGGGTGAATGTGGGGGACGATAGTATCTGGAACGACGGGGGCTTTTTCGTGGGTACGTCCCCCACATCCACCGGGCCAGCCGGGGCGTATCGGGGAACATTGTCGGGCGGAGAGGTTCGGAAATATTTGGAATGACGGGTTTTTGATGGAGGGAGGGGGCGGGGGTGAGTGGGGGGATGGGGTGAGCGGGGGATGGACGAGGTGCCTCCTGTTCCCCTCTCCTGCGGGAGAGGGTGGTGGCGCCAGCCGCCGGGTGAGGGGCTGTACCGGTCTGCGGGACTGTGTGAAAATACACATGGAGTGTGCTTGCAGGCGCACCGCGCTCAGGGGATGATGGCCGCCCCAGGAGCTACCATGTCCCGCCGCCTGCTCTCCCCCGCTGAACTGGCTGACCGGCTCAAGGCGCTGCCTGAATGGTCGGTCGCAGAGGGAGGCGCCTCCATCTGCCGCGCCTTCCGCTTCGACCGCTATATGGACGGGATCGCCTTCGTCAACCGGCTCGCTGAGCTTGCCGAGTCCCGCGACCACCACCCCGATCTCTCCGTCGGCTGGTGCCGCGTGACCGTCCGGTGGAGCACCCACGACATCGGCGGGGTCAGCGGGCGGGACGTGGAGTGTGCTGCACAGACGGAGCTGCTCGCGGGCGCCTGAACCCGCCCGCTACCTCAGCACGCACGAACCGTCGATCAGCCCCCGCCAGCCGGTCGGGCAGGCCGCCGCGACCCGGTGCGTCTCCGCCACCATCGCAGCGTCCGCAGAGAACACGCTGCTGTCCTGTTGCGCGGTCAGGTGCTGAAGGAAGCCCTCAGCGATGGCGGCCCGGATCGGGACGGGGAAGCGGCGCGCGGCCCAGGCGGCCACGACACCGGAGGCGACGCCGTCGGGGAGCTTCTGGAGCGCGCGGACGGCTGCGGTCGATAACGTGGGCTTCTCTCCTTCAAACAGCAGGATGTCTGCGCCGCCGAGCCGCATCGTGGAGCGCGTCTCAGGCGGGAGCGGCGACAGAGAGAAGCGGGTGACCAGCGCCTCCACCTGATCGTTCAGGATCTTCAAATCCATCGATAACGACCAATTTGTTATCCGAAACGTCATCATTGGCGTAGAGAGACAATAGGGATCAGGGACAGAGCGGCGAACATCCAGGCTGACCCATAATCCACCAAGGTGGTCTTTCTTGGGGCTGAAGTCTCTAAACTCAAATGTAATAGATTGATTTGTAGGTAAAAATAATCTTTCAGAATAGAGCCATTCATCCACAATTTCATTACCAACACGAATAATAGGAATATAGTTCTTCATAAATATCATATTAGATTCTCTTTCGTCATTAAATTTTTGCTCAAATCTATACCTTTCCTGCCCACCCGATTGTACCCGATACGAATTCCCTGAAGGCAGCACTCCCAGGCAAACCTCCCCGCCCTTCGGCCTCACTGCGACTGCTCCCTGTACAGGCTGCTGTCCATCCCACCAGCCATCTCCATCCGTGTCCCAGCGCCTCGGATCCGTCTTCAAGAGCGATTCTTCCAGATCAGTCAAACCATCCAGATCAACATCGGATAACGCTCTTTTCTGGCTTTCCAGATCTCCATTCAAAAAGTCAAACAATTGATATGAATAGTCAGATCTTGCCATACTATTTACAATATCAGCCAAATCAAATGGATATATACTTTTAAAGTCAATAACATGTGAGATCGCTCTTACAAATCTTGTGCGTGATTCAATCGTATCTTGTTGTATTAAATAATATTCTTTTTTTTTGTTT
>JBEIQZ010000190.1:0-9949 GCA_040376255.1 Alphaproteobacteria bacterium | reverse complement strand
CGGCGGCGCGGCTGCTGGAGGCGCTCCCTGGCGGGCAGGCGGGCGGCCCGCTGGCGGGGCTGGCGGGGCGGGTGTTCACCGGGACTGGCGGGCCCGGGGCGGCGGGCGCGGCGGCGGCGCTGGTGACGGGGCGGGCGGACGGCACGATCGGGGCGGTCTATGTGGCGGGCGCCTGCGGCGTGGAAGACCCGGCGCTCCAGCGGAGCCTGATAAGCGGGGGGGCGCTCTCCGGGGTCGGGCTGGCGCTGTCAGAGGAGGCGGAGATCCGCGACGGGCTGCCGGAGGTGCGGCTCAGGATGCTCGGCCTGCTGAAGCCGAAGGTGGCGCCGGAGATCCTGGCGCTGCCGGTGGAGATGTCGGCAGCGCCGGGGGAGCGGGAGGTGACCGGCGCGGCAGTGGGCGCGGCGGGCGCGGCGATCTTCTCCCTGTCTGGCACAATGTCGTCCGGGGCAGCCGGAGGGGCCGGGCTGAAGGCGCTCGGGCGCTCGCCGCAGGCGCCGATCCGGGCGGTGTGATACGACCGGGCAGGAGGGAGCGCCGGGTGTGGATGCTCTGGCTGTTACTGGCCTGCAGAGAGGAGAAGTGGCAGCCGTCGCTCCGGCATGTCGTGCTGATCCAGGCGGACACGCTCCGGATGGATCGGCTCCCGTTGTACGGCTATGAGCGGGACACAATGCCGCTGCTCCGGGAGCGCCCCTGGGAGATAATCGGGGGCTACCGGTCGGTCAGCTCGTGGACGCTGCCCTCGACGGCGGCGGTGATGGGCGGGCGGGAGCCGCACCGGAGCGGGATCCTGTTCGCTGCCGGGAGCGGGGCGGGCAGGCTCCCGGAGGGCGGCACCCTCGCGGCGGCGTTCTCGGCGGCGGGCTACCAGACCGTCATCCGGAGCGGTAACAAGTTCGCGGTCAATGAAGCCTACAACATGCGGGACGGTTTTGACGCGGCCTGGCAGGAGAGCGAGGAGCTGCACACCAGCAACATGGAGGCGCTCAGCGAGGATGTTTTTCAGGATCTGGACAGGGAGCGCCCGATCTTCCTGATGTTCCAGCCGATGGACGCCCACGCCCCCTACTCGCCGCTCCCCGAGGACGAGGGGCGCTGGACGGAGGACCCGCCGTTTGACTATGCGGATCGGCTGCTGAGCGAGCACCTCGTCGAGCAGTGGGAGGCGTCGGACGCGGCGGAGCGGGAGCGGCTGATCCGGGAGGTGGGGGCGCTCTATGACGAGCAATTGCCGGGGCTGGATCGATCCATCGACGCGCTGTTCCAGCAGATGGATCGGGCCGGGATCCTGGAGGACGCGCTGATCGTGCTGACCGCCGACCACGGGGAGATGCTCGGGGACGACGGATCGGGCTACATCGGCCACAGCGACCGGATCTGGCCGATGCTGACGCAGGTGCCGCTGATGTGGATGGGGCCGGAGGTTGTGCCGGGATCGCGCCAGTGCCTCGGGCAGAGCCACGATCTCGCGCCGACGCTGCTCGCGGCGGTCGGGATCGCGCCGCCGGAGGAGATGGAGGGCGTCGATCTGGGCCGGGAGTGCCGGAGCCTCACCCGCCACGTCTACTACAGCCTCCGCGCCATCCAGTCGCTCGCGGTCGGGGACGACGTCTCCTACCTGAGCTGGGACTGCGCCGGGGCGGCGCTCCAGGCGTGGGACATGCGCGGCGGGATGATCCCGGTCGCGCCCTCTGAGCTGGAGGGCGGGGCGGCGCTCCAGGCTGAGCTCGTGGCGCTGATCGACGAGGTGGAGGCGGCGCAGCCGGAGTTCCGGTGCGCGAGCCGGCCCTGATCTGCCGCCTGCCGGATCTACTGCAGGTAGCCCAGCCCGCGCAGCCGCTCCTCGATGGCGGCGGTCTCGGCGCCGCTGCTCTCGTGGCGGCGGGCGGTGAAGGCCTCGGCGCTGCGGTAGCGGGGGCGGAGGCGCTGCGGGAGGAAGGCGTCGAGGAGCGGGGCGCCGTCCATGTCGTCGGGGATGGGGAGGCCCATCGCGGCGAGCAGGGTGGGGGAGATGTCGTTGATGTGGGCGCCCTCGACGGGGCCGGGGCGGACGTCGGGGCCCCAGGCGAGGAACAGGCCGTGGGGGGTGTGGTTGCCGCTGGCCCAGCCGGAGGGCTCGAAGATGCGGCTGGGGATCTCGCCCTCTGAGTAGTAGAACCACACCGAGTCATTGTGATCGGCGATGACGACGTCCGCCGCGCCCGCGACCTCCGGCCCCTGGTACAATTCCTCGCGGGTCAGCACCTTCTGGATGACGGGGTTGCCCTCCGGATCGCGCATCGCGGTGAGGCGCTCTTTTAATTCCCGCACGACCGCCGCCGCCTCCTGCGGATCGACCGAGCCCTTCGGCTCGCGCCCCTTCAGGTTGAGCCGGATGGCGTTGGTGCCGTGACAGAAGGCGCGGGTCTGCGACCAGTCGATGTCCGAGGCGAAGCGGGAGAGCTGATCGGCGTTGCGCCGCAGCACCCCGTCCAGCCCGAGCCGCTTCGCGCCGTCGAGGATGCGCCGCGTGTCGAGGCCGAGCGCGCTGAGGGTCTGCCGGACGCGCTGGAGCCGCTGGCGACCGGTGTGGGTCGCGCCCGGCTGCTTCTCATGGAACTTAAGAAAACCCTGTTCAGCCAGCCAGGTATTGAGAAAAACCTTGTAGCGGCAGTGCTTGAAGCCGTGATCGGAGAGGAACACGATGTTGGCGCCCGGCGGGGCGCGCTCGACCATCTCCTGGACGCGCAGGTCGATGAGGTCGTAGATCGCGAGGATGGCGGGCCGGTGCTTCGCGGCGAGCGCGGCGTCGTGGTTGGGGTGGAGCGGGTCGAAGATGTGCCAGAGGCAGTGCTGCATCCGATCCATCTCCACCCAGACCGTGCAGAACAGATCCCACTGCTCCTGCTCCATCAGCCGCCGGACGAGCTGCCCGCGCCGGTCGAGCAGGTGGCGGAGCCGGTCGAGGAAGGGCAGCAGGTCGTCCTCCCGGTCGCAGAGGTGGGTGTCGATGCGGTAGTCGGGGATCTGCTGATCGAGCGTCTGCTTGAACTCCGGCGGCCAGGTGAAGCCGGGGCTCTCCTTGGTCGGGGTGAGCATGTCCCCGACCGCGATGCCGTTGATCGGGCGCGCCGGCCAGGTCAGCGGCAGGTTGACGGTGGCGGCGCGGAGCTGGTGTCCGGAGAGCAATTCGAAGATCGTGCGCGACTGGACGCGGGTGGAATCAATGGGCCGGTAGAGGTAGGTGCCGGGGACCGGCTCAGTCCAGTCGTAGACCCCGTGCTTGCCGGGGGACTTGCCGGTCATGAAGCTGGTCCACGCCGTCGCGGTCATCGGCGGGGTGACTGAGCGCAGGCTGCCCCAGGCGCCCTCGCGCTTCAGCCGCGCCAGCGTCGGCAGATGTCCCTCCGCCATCAGCCGATCCAGCAGCGTCCAGGTCGCGCCGTCGAGGCCGATCACCACGGTCTTAGCCCGCACCTGCCGCGCCTTCCCTGCTGTCTCTGCTGCCTCTGCTGCCTGCCCCGCCCCCGTTTCTGTCGGCACGTTCCCTCCTGGATCTCAGCTATTCTGTCTCATGCGATATAACGCAGATACGGTTATGCTGTTGAAGACAGCCCCCATCCAGGAACCTGAAACCCGGAGCCGCAATTGGCGACAACCCCGGCATCCCCCCGCCCGCACCGCTCGCGCAAGCGGCTGGATGATGACAGCGTCGAGACGCTGACTGAGATGCTGCACCTGCGCGACTACTGGCGCACGGTGCGGAAGCGGATCTGGACGCTGATCACGGTGTTCTCCATCGTCGTCGGCAGCGTCGTCGTGATCACCCTGCTGACCCAGCCGATCTATGAGGCCACCGGCTCCATCCAGATCGACGCGCAGCCGCAGGCGTATAACAATTTTCAATCCATCGGACAGTACGGATCTGGACAGTACCTGTCCGATCAGGAGTATTTCAACACCCAGCACCGCAAGCTGCGGAGCCGGGTGCAGGCGCAGGCGGTGCTGGAAGAATTGCGGCTGATGGAGCGTCCGGAGTTCGCGGACGCGGACAACCCGGTGGAATTATTGCTCGACATGGTGACAATCGAGCCGGTGCCGAAGACCCGGCTGGTCTGGATCTACGTGCGCGGCAACGAGACAGAGCTGACGCAAGAGATCTGTCAGGTGTGGGCAGAGGTTTTTGTAAATCGCAACATGGAGGAGCTGAACCTCGGCGTCAAGCAGGCCATCGACTTCCTGAAGATCGCGCAGGACAACGCCGCGCAGGAATTGACCGACGCCGAGCGGGAGCTGTATGAGTTCCGCCGCGCGAACAAGCTGGTGGCTGGCAATTCGGACGACAAGGACGATCTGTACCAGGCGCACCTCGCGCAGCTCAACAACGAGCGGGCCATCGCCGACGGGGAGCGGACGACAAAGAAGGCGGAGTACGACTCCTTCTCGCGGGCGATCCGGGGCGATCAGGAGATCAGCCGCCTGTCGATGCTCGTAGAGAGCGAGCTGATGGGATCGCTGCGCGACAACTACTCGATCCTGCAGCGCGAGCGGGACGGGCTGGCGACGCGCTACCTCGCCGACCACCCGAAGATGCAGGAGGTAACCGGCGAGCTGACCCGCATCGAGACGCAGATCCGGGCTGAGATCAACGCTGAGCTGGCGATGCGCCGCCACGCCTGGGATCGGGCTGAGGCGCGCTACCAGGGCCTCACCACCCAGTCGGACACCCTCACTGTCACGACGCTCCAGGGCGACGTGAAGGCGGAGGACGAGTTCAACCGGCTGTACCGCAAGAAGCAGGCGCGCGAGAACCTGTATCTGCAGCTCCTCGACAAGACGCAGGAATTGAACGTGGCCTCCTCCCTGAAGGAGAACAACATCCGGATCATCGACTCCGCCGAGTCGAAGGTCGATCCGGTCGAGCCCAACTACGCGCGGAACATCATCGTGGCGATCCTCGCGGGCCTGCTGACCGGCGTGAGCCTCACGCTGTTCTTCGACTACATGGACACCACGATCAAGACGCGCGAGGAGGTCGAGGCGCTGGGGATCCCGTTCCTCGGGATCGTCCCGTCGGTGCCGGGGCTCTCGGGCGAGGGCTGGGAGGCGGCGCGGGAGCGGTACATGTACTCGCTCGACAACCCGAAGAGCGCCTTCGCGGAGTTCTGCCGCAACATCCGTACCAACATCAACTTCCTCGCGCGGGAGGACGGCAAGCCGCCCCGGCGCTTCCTCATCACCTCCGCCGGGCCGCGCGAGGGCAAGACCACCTCCTCGATCAACCTCGGCATCGCCTTCGCCGCCACCGGGAAGCGGGTGGTGCTGGTGGACGCCGACCTGCGTCGACCGAGCCTGCACCACGCCTTCGGCGCGGACAACACGGTCGGCTTCTCGACGCTGATCAACGGCACGTCCACCCCTGAGGAGGTGGCGGTGGAGACGCGGCAGCCGGGGCTGTTCGTGGTGCCGTCGGGGCCGCGCCCGCCCAACCCGGCGGAATTGCTCGGATCGGACGACTGTGTGGCGGCGCTTGACAAGCTCAACGCGGTCTTTGATCTGGTGATCATCGACTCGCCGCCGGTCGTGGCGGTCACCGACGCGGTGGTGATGTCGCACTATGTCGATGGCATCGTGATGGTTGTCAAGAGCTTCAAGGTGGCGAAGGATCTGGTGATGCAGGCCAAGCGCCAGCTCACGGACGTCGACGCCCGGCTGATCGGGGTGATCCTCAACGACTTCGACATCCAGCGCAAGAGCTATGGGTATTACTATTATTATACCTATTATGGTTCGGATCGGGAGGACATTGCCCGCAAGCGGGTGAGCTGATGCCCGCTGAGCAGCGGGGGGCGTGGCTGCACATCCCGGCGGCGTCGCCTGTCATGAGCGCGGCGTGGGGGCTGCTGCTGATCGCGCTGGCGATCCTGCCGGAGGGCGCGGCGCTCCCGGCCTATGGCGGGGCGGTGTGGCTGCTGGCGGCGCTGAGCGTCCCGGCGCTCTGGCTGCCGCCGGTGCGGAGAGCCGGGACGGTGTGGCTGCTGGCGGTGCTCCTGCTGCTGCTCTACCACACGCTGCCGGTGCCGCCGCTGCTGCGCGGGCTGCTGGCGCCGGGGCAGGCGGCGGCGATCGCGGCGGTGGCGCCGGAGGACCCGTCGATGCTGCCGGTGTGGCTGGATCGGCTGGCGCGCTACGATCTGGACGCGGCGATCGGGACGGCGGGGCTGTGGGAGGCGGTGCGCTACGGCGTCGCGCCGGGGTGGTCGCCGGGCGGGGTCCATATGGCGGGCGCGGCGTGGTGGGCGGCGAAGGCGGGCGGGCTGCTCGTGCTGGCGGGGCTGGGGTGGCGGATCTCGGCGTCGCAGCGGGCGGTGCGGGTGCTGCTCGTCGGGATGCTGCTGGCCGGGGTGGCAGAGGCGGTGTTCGGGCTGGCGAACCGGAGCGGGCCGTCGACCGGGATCGGGGAGAAGGTGGCCTACCTCGGATCGGCCACCGGGACCTTCATCAACCGCAGCCACTTCAGCGCCTTCCTGGTGATGGGCCTCGGCTGCGCCTGGGGGCTGGCGGCCTCGCTGTTCCCGCTGATCCCCGAGGAGGTGCGGCGGCACCGGCAGCGGAAGAAGCGCAGCAGCCAGCCGCCGGGGCTGCTCTCGGTGGCGGGCGACAAGATCCCGCGCCTCGTGCTGCTGGGCTTCGTCACCGCGATCCTGTCGGTGGGGCTGATCATGTCGAAGGGGCGCGGGCCGCTGATCGGGCTGGCGGTGGCGGGGGTGGCGGTGGGGCTGCTCCACTGGCTGCGCCGCCGCGATCCGCTCCATATCGGGATGGCGGTGGCGATCCCCGGCTGCGGGGTGCTGCTCTCAGTGCTGGCCTTCGGGGTGCGCGGGAGCGTGGGGCGGTTCATGCAGGTGCTGTGGGAGGATGACAGCGTCCTCTCGCGGTTCCAGGTGTGGCGGGAGTCGCTGCTCGCCCTCCGCGACGCGCCGCTCCTCGGCCACGGCCCCTCCGCCTTCCAGACCGCCTGGGCGCTCCACCACGCCGGGCCGTACCTCTATGACTTCCCCTTCGCCCACAACGGCCTGATCCAGATCGCGGTCGAGGGCGGCCTCGCCGGGCTGGCGCTCGCGCTCGCGGGCCTCGCCGCGCTGCTCTGGTCGGTGCGGCGCCTGCCCGACGCGCCCCCTGAGATCGTCGGCGTGTCGGCGGGCTGCGTGGCGGTGCTGCTCCAGAGCCTCGCGGACTTCCCCCTCCACATCCCCGGCGTCGCCGTCCCCTTCGCCCTCCTGACCGGCCTCTGCGTCGGCGCCTGCCACCGCGTCCCGGCGCGCGCCGTCCAGGCTGAGGCGGGCGCCGATCCCGCCGCCACGATCTCCGGGGAGGGGGCGGCCCCGCCTGATCCTCCTGCCGCCCCTGCCGCCCCTGGCACCCCTGAGACCCCTGCCGACCCGCCGCGCCTCGTCGCCGTCCGGCGGGTGCGCCGCACCATGCAGCCGGCATGGATCGGGCTCGCTGCAGTGACCGCGATCGCCTCGCTCCTGTCGATCTACCTTGATCTCCAGCACCCCGGCACCCGGACTCAGCGCCTCGGCAGCGTCCCGGCGATCTGGTACCGCGCGGCAGCGTCCGCCACCTTCAGCGCCGCCGATCCCGCTCAGGGGGGCTGGCTCGCGGAGGCCACAGCAGAGAGCCGGCGCCAGCCGCTCGATCCCTGGCTCCACCTGACGGTGGCGCGCGGGCATGCCCTGATGGCCCGGCAGACCGACCCGGAGGCCCACGTCTTCGCCGCCGATCAGGCGATCAGCCGCGCCCTCTGGCTGCGCCCGCGCGATCCCCGGCTGCTGATCGCGGCGGCGGAATTGCTGCTGCGGCTGGCGCGGAGCGTCCCCATGCGCGACGCCTTCCGGGCGCGGGCGGCGGATCTGCTCGGTCAGGCGGTGGCCATCGACGGCTGGCGCGCCGAGGACGCCTTCTCGGTGGCGGCGGGGCTGTCCAATGAGATGCTGGCGCGGATCGCGGCGGCGGCAGGGGAGGACGCGCGGGCCTCGGCGCGGGTGCGCTACGCCTACGCCCAGGAGCTCTCGCGCCGCAAGGACTTCCCGGCGGCCCTCGCGGCGGCGCAGCAGGCCGTCCAGGAGGATCCCGGCTTCGGGCCGGGCTGGTTCCGGCTCGGGGAGTACGCGCTCCGGCTGAAGCAGGAGCCGGAGGCGCTCGCCGCCTTCCAGCGGTTCCTCGCCACCGACGACCGCCCGCTGGCGATGGAGGGCTGGGCCTGGTACCACCTCGACCGCCACGAGGAGGCCATCACCCGCTTCCGCAAGGCCGTCGCCGCCGATCCGTCCAACCGCTGGGCCTGGGACGGGATCGTCGTGATCAGCCGCGCCCGCGACGACCGCCGCAACGAGCTGGGCGCGCTCCGGCGTATCCTGAAGATGGAGCCGGGGAACGAGAAGATCCGCCAGCGCATCGACGAGCTGGAGGGGAAATGATCTGGAGAGACTACAGCGTGTGGCGCACAGCAGGCATGGCGATCCTGCTCTCAGGCATGGCCCACGCCCTCTGCCTGATCTACTCCCCGGCCCCCTTCGCCTTCGACGCCTTCCAGCGCTGGGGCGGGCGCGATCACCTCCTCGTCCAGAGCTGGCTGCCGCTCGGGCAGTCGCTCCTGTGGCTGATGGCCGATCTGGGGCCGCTGTGGGCGCGGGGGCTGTACTCGGTGGTCGGGACGGCGGTGGCGGGGCTGATGGTGCTGCTGGCGGGGCGGATCGGCGGGCGGCGGGCGGCGGAGTTCACGCTGGCGGCGGCGACGTTCGGGCCGTTCACCACATGGACATCGACGTTCTACCTGGAGGGGCCGTTCCTGTTCGTGCTGCTCAGCGGGCTGCTGCTGGCGCTGGATCGCCGGTTCCTTGTCGCGGATCTGGTGATCGGGCTGCTCGGATTGTGCCGCTATGAGGGCTGGCCCTTCCTGGTCGTCTACTGCCTCTGGCGGCGCGATCCGGCCTCGCTGCGGGCGATGTGGGGCGTGGCGCTCTGGCTGGTGATCCGGCTCGGGCTGAAGATCGAGGGCTTCCACGCCTCGCCCATCGACTACGACGACTGGGAGGGGCTGGCCCGGCGGTTCAGCGCGATGTCCTTCCTGCAGGATCTCGTCTCGTTCTTCGTCATGGCCAGCTACCACTCGGCGCTCGCCTGGCTGATCGGCGGCGCGGTCGGGGCGGCGCTCGCGTGGCGTCGGCTCCCGGCAGAGCGCCCGCAGATCGCGCTGCTGGTCGCGCTGCTGCTCGGTCAGGGCGCGACGACGATGTTCTGGATGGCGGGGCTGGAGGGGCCGATCTCGCGCATGACCATCATCCCGACGCTGCTCTCCGCCGTCCTCACCGGCGTCGGGCTGGCGACCATCCACGATCAGCTCCCCCGGTGGCTCCAGCGGCTCATCCCGGTGACGCGCGTGCTGCTGCTGGCGCTCGGGATCGACTACATCGACGGGGCGCTCATGCACGAGATCCGGGAGGTCGAACCTGAGCTGGCGGCGGTCGAACGGGTCGAGGGCTGCCCGGACTGCCGCTGGTGGATCGAGCCGCGCGCAGGGCTCGGCACCCGCGACCGGCATGACGGGTGCGAGGTCATCCAGGGGCTCACGCGGCTCCGGCACGGGGTCGATTTTTATTGCGGGCCGTGGGTGGAGAAGGAGGAGCGGGAGCGGTTGAAGGGGGAGATGGATGCGGTGCTGATCTGGAATGGGAGGAGGTATCAGAACCGGTGAGGGGATCACGGCGGCACGGCGGCACGGCGGCACGGCGAAAGGCGAAAGGCGAAAGGCAGAGGCAGCGGAGAGGAGATCTGAGGGAGTGGTTGTGATAGGATGGCGGCTATGATTGCAATGATGTTGGTGTGGGTGGTGGTGGGGTGTGCGGGGAGTGGGGACAAGGTGGGGAGCACCGGGGGGGACAGCGGGGGGGACAGCGGGGGG
>JBEIQZ010000531.1:0-4403 GCA_040376255.1 Alphaproteobacteria bacterium | reverse complement strand
GTGGTGTTCGGGGATCCGGAGGAGTTCCGGGCGCTGGTGCGGGAGAGCAGGGCGGCGTTTGAGAAGGCGGCGGAATTGGACCCGGAGGATCTGGCGAGCAGGTTGAATGCGGAGGAGTTGGCGGAGGGGGGTGCGGGGGGTGAGGGGGATGAGGGGGATGGGGATGGGGATGGGGACGGGGATGGGGACGGGGACGGGGAGCAGGTGCATTGAAGGGCGTGGAGGGGGGGAAGGGAGAGGGACGGGGGGCGGTGTGGGGCGCGGCGGGGATGGAGATCCGGCCGATCGGGGTGATCCGCACGCCCTTCGCGGACAAGTTCGGTATACCGCGCCAGCCGGGGCTGATCCCGGAGGTGGAGGGGGTCATCGAATTGGCGGGGTGGGTCGGGGGGCCGGAGGTGGTGCGGGGGCTGGAGGGGTTCTCGCATATCTGGGTGCTGTGGGCGTTCCACCAGGCGAAGGATGAGAAGCGGGTGGTGCGTCCGCCCAGGCTGAAGGGGCGGGGGCGGGTGGGGGTGTTCGCCTCGCGGTCGCCGCACCGGCCCAACCGGATCGGGATGTCGGTGCTGCCGCTGCGGGAGATCCGGACGGATCGGGGGGTGCGGCTGCGGGTGGGCGGGGCGGATATGGTGGATGGGACACCGATCCTCGACATCAAGCCCTACCTCGCCTTCACGGACGCGATCCCGGAGGCGCGGGCCGGCTGGGCGCAGGAGCCCATCGAGCGCCTCCCCGTCAGTATCTCCCCTGACATCCGTGTCAGCATGGAGGGCCGCCCGGAGCTGCCGGGGCTGATCGAGGGGGTGCTCTCGCTGGACCCCCGCCCGAACAGCCATCATCGGCGGGAGAAGCCGGAGTATGTGATGCGGCTGGGGGGCGCGGATGTGCGCTGGCGGGTCGGGGCGGAGGGGGCGGAGGTGCTGGGGGTCGAGCTGGCACCGGCTTTGCTGAAGGGGTTGGCACCAGAGGAGACAGGAGATGTCGATGGAGAAGACGGGGATGGCGGGGATGCGGGCTGAGGGCGGGTGGCGGCGGGTGATGGCGCCGGCGGTGCTGATCTGCGGGGTGCTGGCCTCGCTGGCGAGCAACATCCCGGCGCCGGATGAGTTCTGGAACGTCGCTGATCGGATCAACGGCCCGGTGCTGGTGCTGGAGCCGGGGCAGTCGGCGCGGTTCACCCTGCGGGCGGACGGCCACGGGGGGAAGGGGGGCGTGCTGACACAGGTCTATGCGATCCCGGCGGGGCTGGACGCGCCGCAGGCAGACACGGGGGCGGACACGGGGGCGGACACGGGGGCGGACACGGGGGCGGACACCGGGGCGGACACCGGCACCTCCAACGCCGCGCGGCTGCCGGTGTCCATCGTCACGCTCAGCTATGATGGCGGGGAATTCCAGGAGGCGCAGGTGGCGATCAACCCGGCGTGGCTGGAGCTCCGGAGCTTCGGCGGGATGACCGGCTGCGAGGATGCGGCGTCCGACGAGCCGTGCCAGCAGGAGATAACGGTCGAGCTCTCGGTGGCGGGCGAGCAGCCGGTCGAGCTGCACTGGGGCGCCCGGTATATGGAGGCCGGGACGTGGCAGCCCTGCGACGAGGAGGGCGGGCCGGAGGGCTGCACGGAGGCGCCGCCGGAGGTGGTGGTCGGGCTGGAGATATTGCCGGGGTGATGGGGGTTGAGATGGGAGCGGCGGAGCGGGGGGCGGTCGCGGGGGACGGGGTGCTGCACCCGGCGGCGCTGATCGCGCTGGCGCTGCTGATCTGGAACGATCACGCGGGGAAGGCGCTGTACCCGGGGCTGATCACGGGGAAGCTCTCGGACGTGGCGGGGCTGCTGTTTTTTCCGCTGCTCTGCCAGGGGATCGCGGAGCGGCTGGGGTGGTGCCGGATCGGGGCGCGGCGGTGGCTGGTGGGGCGGCGGTCGGGACGGGGCTGCTGTTCGCGGCGATCAAGCTGCACCCGGGGGCGGCGGCGGCGTACCGGGTCGGGCTGGGGTGGGCGCAGTGCCTCCCCCGGGCGGCGTGGGGGTGGGCGCGGGGGGCGGGCGGGGCGGGCTGCGCGCCGGTGGCGATGCAGATGGACGCGACGGATCTGCTGGCGCTGCCGATGCTGGGGGCGGCGGTGTGGCTGGGGTGGAGGCGGGGGGATAGCGTGGAGGGATGATCCTCCTGCTGTTTGCCTGTGCCGCTGAAAAGACAGTGGACCCGTGCGCGACCGGTGCCGCGCTGTCGACCTGCCTGGCGCCGACGCAGCCTGAGTCCTGGTATGTGGAGCAGAGCCTCCTGTACTTCGACACGCTGGAGACGGACTTCGCGGGCGAGGGGCCGCTGTACGCGCCGGAGGTGGCGCGGTGGGAGTGGCCGCCGTGGCTGAAGCTGACCGGCTACGGGGCGGAGGACATGGAGCGGATCGACGCCGTCGTGCGGCTCATCGAGACGGCGGTGCCGGAGCGGGAGTGCCTGTTTTTTGATGAGCAGCCGTTCGGGAGGTGCCGGGTGGATTTTTCCTATGCCGAGCACCCGGATCAGTCCTGCCCGATCTACGAGGAGTTCACGTTCAACGACGCGGGCGAGGTGACGTTCATCGAGGCGTGGTCGGAGGGCGTGTGGGACGCGGGCGGGACGCCCCGGCTGTCGACGCGGGTGCCGGGGCTGGGGACGGCGGCGGGGCGGTTCGATCCGGCGGGGGCGGAGATGGTGGCGGCGGGCGCGGCGGACGCGGACGTCGAGGATCTCCGGGTGCGGGCGCTCGACTTCTACGCGACCTGGCTGGCGGAGTACGAGGCGGCAGGGCCGGACGTTTTCGCGGATGGCTGCGGCTGGTAGGCCGACCCGCTGCTTCTACGGTATACTGCCGGCAGGAGTGATCGGATGCACCGGAGCCTGGGGATGTTGCTGCTGCTGGCGGCCTGTAACGGGGACACCACGCTGGTAAAAGAGGAGCGGGTGCTGACGACCTCGCCGGATCTGCTGGATCTGGGGACGGTGGTGGTGGGGGACACGGCGACGGCGACGGTGGATCTTACGCACGTCCAGGGGCCGGAGATCCAGGTGGTGACGGTGACGGTGCTCAACGTCGCGGGGGAGTGGTTCAGCGCCGATGAGTCGTACCTGCCGACCGTGGCGATCGCGGGGACGGACGCGATCACCGTCACCTACGCGCCGCAGGACGAGGGGTACCACCGGGCGCGGCTGACCATCGTGACCGACGAGGAGGACGAGCCGGAGCACGTGATCGAGGTGCGCGGCGCCTCGGCGTTCCCGGCGGCGGACGTGTTCCCGACGCTGCTGGACTTCGGGCCGGTGGAGGCGGGCGCGACGGCGGTGCGGACGGTGCGGCTGCGGAACAGCGGCGCGGTGCGGCTGGATCTTGTGTCGCTGGCGTTCGACAACGGGCGCTTCGGCAGCACGCAGGTGCCGGTCGAGGTCGATCCGGGCGACGAGCTGGAGATCCCGGTGTCTTTTTCGCCGCAGGATCTGCTGGCGGAGACCGGGACGCTGACGCTGGATCTGGGGAGCGCGCCGGGGCGGACGGTGGAATTGCGCGGGAACGACTGCGCGAACGGCGAGGCGGCGCTCTACGACGTTGACGGGGACGGCTACACCTCCTGCGGCGGCGACTGCGACGACGCGCAGGTGGCGGCGTATCCCGGCGCTGACGAGGGCTGTGACACCGTCGACAACGACTGCGACGGCCTCATCGACGAGGGGACGGACTGCGTGGACGACGACGGGGACGGCTACACCGAGCTCGACGGCGACTGCAACGACGCTGAGAGCGCCACCAACCCCGGCGCTGCTGAGGACAACACCGACGGCATCGACAACGACTGCGACGGCGTGACCGACCTCGGCAACGTCGATCTGGACGGGGACGGCTACGCCGATCTCGCCGGGGACTGCGACGACGGCGACACCACGGTCTACCCCGGCGCCCCCGAGCGCGCCGACGGCCTCGACAACGACTGCGACGGCCTCACCGACGAAGGCACCGACGACTACGACGACGACGGCGACGGCAGCACCGAGAACGGCGGCGACTGCGACGACGCCGACCCCGCTGTGGCCCCCGGCCGCGCGGAGCAGGCGGACGGCGTCGACAACGACTGCGACGGCACCGTGGACGAAGGCACTGTCGACTATGACGACGACGGGGACGGCTTCACCGAGACCGGCGGCGACTGCAACGACGCCAGCGCGGCGATCAGCCCCGCGCAGGTCGAGGCGGCGGGCGACGGGGTGGACAACGACTGCGACGGGAGCGCCCAGTGACACCAGCGCGCAGGAAGTGCGCGTTGCTATCGGCCTGCGCGCGCCGGGTGATCGCCCTGAGCCTGATCGGGGCGGGGCTCGGCGCGGCGGATCTGCCGTTGATCTCCGGGGCGCAGGCCGCAGATCGGGCGCTG
>JBEIQZ010000303.1:0-7471 GCA_040376255.1 Alphaproteobacteria bacterium | reverse complement strand
CGCCGGCCCTGCTGACCCCGCCGGCCCTGCTGACCCCGCCGGCCCTGCCGCCCGCTCCACGATCTGTCGCGCCAGCCCCTCCGCATCGGTCGATGGCCACTGCCAGTGCCGCCCGCGCGCCGTCGTCGCCACGACCCGGTGGCAGTCCGCCACCGCCGCCGCCACCGTCGCCACATACCGCGCCCCGTCCAGCAGATCGTGCGCGCCCGGCGCCATCCAGCGCGCCCGATCCACATCAAAGGCCGGAGGTGCCACGATCACCAGCCTCCGCAGGCCCATGTTCTTCATCGCCCGCGCCGCCGCGCCCACGTTCCCCGGCTGCTGCGGGCGCACCAGCACCACCGCCACCTGTTGCCGGAGCAGGTGCTCCAGCCGGTCGCGCGCGTCACGGCCCTCCTGATCGCTCAACGGCCCTCCTGATCGCTCACTTGAAGAAGGAGCGGAACCAGCCGGAGATCTTCGCCCAAAGCCCGTCCACCGGCTTCTCTTCAGGCTTCGGTTGCGGCTCCGGCGCCTTCACCAGCGCGTTCGGGATCGTCTGGGCGCTGTCTCTCCCCGGATCTTTCCCCTGATCTTTCCCCGGCCCGGCGTTATCTGCCCGGGCAGGCTCGCCGCGCGGCTCCGTCTTCATGGGGTCGCCGAGCCCGTATCGGGCGTCGGAGGTGCGCCGCGCCTCGGCCTCAGCCGCGCGCCGCGCCTCGGCCTCAGCCGCGCGCCGCGCCTCAGGGGTCGATCCCTGGACGCGCTCTGTCTCCAGCAGCACCATCCCGTCGCGCTCCTGGTTGCCCTCCCGCTCCTGACCGTCGTCCATCGTCCCGATCTGCTGCGCGAGCATCGACTGCGGCATCGTCAGCGGCATCGGCGGCGGCGCCTGCGGCTCCACCTTCTCGGGAGCCTTGCCCTTCTCCTCGCCCTTGCCGAGCTTCAGGGTCCCCTCGACCGTCTGGCCCGTGTTCTTGTCGCGCGCCGTCAGGTTGAGGATGCCCTCAGAGTCGATGTGGAGCGTCACCTCGATGCGGACCTTGCCCTTGCGCTCCGGGCGGATGCCCGAGAACACGAAGGTGCCGAGCAATTCGTTCTCGGCGCACAGCTTGCTGTCCCCCTGGTAGAGCCGCAGCAGGATCGAGCGCTGGTTGTCCTTGCTCGTGGTGAGCGTGCACTTCTTGTAGTCGGGCAGCGGCTGGTTCTTCGGGAACAGCACCTGCATCGTGCCGTCCGGCTTCGAGATGCCGATCGGCATCGGCAGGACGTCCAGCAGCGTAACGTCGTCGCCGGTCGCCGCCGCCGCCAGCGAGTGCGACATGATCGCCGCCCCGATGCCGACCGCCTCGTCCGCGTTCACGCCCTTGCTCGGGGACTTGCCCATGAATTCGGTCACGCGGCGCTGCACCAGCGGCATGCGCGACTGCCCGCCGACCAGCAGGATCTCGTCGATCTGCTCGCGCGAAGTGTTCGCCTCCTTGAGGATGCGATCCACGTTCGCGACGGTGCGCTCGACAAGATCGCGCGTCAGATCTTCCAGCTGCTCGCGCGGGACGTCCAATTCCAGATCCACATGCCCACCGCCCTCTGTCTGGGCGATATAAGGGATGTGGATGCGCGCCCGCGTCACCGTGGACAGCTCGATCTTGCACGCCTCCGCCGCGTCCCGGATGCGCTGTACCGCCACGCGATCATAGGAGAGGTCGATGCCGTGGTTGGTGTAGAACTGCTCCAACGCCCACTGCATGAGCCGATCGTCGAAGTCGACGCCGCCGAGGAAGGTGTCGCCGCCGGTGGCGATGACCTCAAAGATCCGGCCCTTTATGTCGATGATCGAGATGTCGAACGTGCCACCGCCCAGATCGTAGACCGCGATCCGCTGGTTCAGGTTCCGGCCCATCCCGTAGGCCAGCGCCGCCGCCGTCGGCTCGTTGAGCACGCGCAGCACCTTCAGGTTCGCCAGCTTGCCCGCTGTCCGCACCGCCTGGCGCTGCCGGTCGTTGAAGTAGGCCGGGACGGTGATCACCGCCTGATCCACGTCCGCCCGCAGCTCGTCTGAGGCGACATCACGGATCTTCTTCAGGATCGCCGCTGAGATCTGCTCCAGCGTGAACACCTGATCGCGGACCTTGACCAGCACCTCAGAGTCCTGGCCCTCCACCAATTCATACGTGAAGACCTGGCGGATCTTCTCGATGGTCTTGGAGTGGAAATTGCGCCCGATCAGGCGCTTGGCAGCCGTGATCGTGTGCTGTGGATTTAATTGCGCCTGCTTCTTGGCGTCCTCCCCTACCAGGCGCTCACCCTTCTCCGTAATGGCGAAGACCGAGGGGATGGTTGACTTCCCCCCCTTGTACGTGATCACCCGTGGCTTGCCATTCTCTACGATGGCCGCGCAGGAGTTCGTGGTTCCCAGATCGATTCCGATCGCCTTGCCCATTCCGGTTCCCTGGTTCGGGGTGTTGCGGCAATACCATGTATCCACCTGCCCCGTCAAACCTGTTCCCGTGGCGCAAGAAGCAACGCAAGGAGACGAAGCGTGTCCGGGCTTTGGATACCGAAGGAAGAATCTATCTCATATACAACGCATCTGACTCCTCCAGTGGTCTGCGCCCGGTTCGCTGCTCTCTCCGCTCTCCCTGGTGACCTGTCTGTATCTCCGGTAAGTACGGCTTCTTTCCTCATCGCTTGAGGACTCTCCCGGACACATCTGCCACAGATCCCTTCTCTCTCGTTCTCTTCTATCCTGCAGCTGGCGCGTGGCGCGCCCCGGGCGCAGATATCCGCTGGATCATCCGCAGACCATGATCTTTGCCTGCTCCCGATCCTGTGAGGCGGCGATCGCCTCGATCGCCTGCCCGAAGCGCATGCGCTGCGTGATCATCGCGCCCACCGGCAGCCGCCCCCGCTCCATCAGCCGGAGGATGCGCGGGAAGCAGCCGCCGCCCGAGTGGCCGCGCGCCCCGGCGATCGCCGCCGCCTGGGTCACCAGCACGTCCAGCATCACCGGCGCCCGCAGCCCGGTCCGTCCGAGGTACACCATCCGTCCCCCCGGCGCGAAGCTCCGCTCGATGCTCGGCATCGTCTGGAGCGCCGCGCCCGCCGCCTCCACGATCATGTCCGCCCCCCAGCCGCCCGACACCTCCCGGATCGCCTCGTGCGCCTCCACTGCGCGCGGATCCCACACCGCGTCCGCCCCCATCTGCGCCGCCACCGCCCGCCGCCCCGCGCTCACCTCGAACGCGATCACCGTCGCCGCGCCCGCCGCCCGCGCCAGCGCGATCGCCCCGAGCCCGATCGGCCCGCAGCCGAACACCGCCACGTGCGCCCCCGGCCTGAACCCGCCCGCTGACACGAACATCCCGTTGTAGGAGCAGGCGATCGGCTCGATCAGCGCTCCCAGCTCGCAGGCCGCCTGCGCGTCCCCCGTCGCCTCCGCCAGCCCGTCGATCGACCACAGGAACCGCTCCTCCGTGACCATCCGCTCCGCGAACGCCCCCGGCGCCGAGAAGCCGAGCATCTCCAGCCACGGGCACTGGTTCGGGCTCCCCACCCGGCAGGCTTCGCACACCCCGCAGGACAGCATCCCCTCCCCGACCACCAATTGCCCCCGCCGGAGCCGCTGGACCCCCGGCCCCACCTCTACCACCTCCGCCGCGTACTCGTGCCCGCACACCACCGGCGTCCGCACCGGCCCGGAGAACAGGATGTAGCCCTCCCCGTCCGTCTCGTAGCAGTGGGTGTCGCTCCCGCACACCCCGCAGGCCCGCACCGCCAGCCGCACCTGCCCGTGGGCCAGCGGCGCGTCCGCCACCTCCTGCCAGCGGAAGCGCGGGCGCCGCAACACCCTGGAGGCCATCGTCGCCTTGCCCGTCTCCAGCTCCCGCGCGGTCACGGCGTACCCGGCGCGCGGCTCCCAGTCGGCCTCAAACAGAACCGCTTTCATGAGGTCTCTCCGATATAGTGCAGGTGGGCGCTGATCTGAAGCGCGGCGATGTCGAGGTTCACACCGGGGACGCCCGCATAAATCCAGGCGGCGATCTGCTCCGGGGCGCTCATCCCCTGCGCGAGCGCCGCCCGCACCTGCTCTGTGCGCGCCCGACGATGAGCGAGGTACATCCGGGCGACCGCCGCCCCGTCCTCCATCGCCGCCCCGTGCGCCGGGAGGAACCGCCCGCCCAGCCGCTCCAGCCGCTCCAGCGAGGCCATGTAGGTCGCGAGGTGCCCCTCCGGCGGCGCAAGCAGGATCGTCCCGATCCCGGCCATCATGTCGCCGATCACTGTCTCTGCTGTGCTGTCTGCTGTCTCCAGGCGGTAGCACAGGTGGCCGTCCGCATGCCCCGGCGTCGACAGGCAGCGCAGCACCCCCGCCCCGGTTTCCACCGCGTCCCCCTCCTCCAGCCGGCCGTCCACCTCAAACGGCAGCCGCGCCTCCCGGTGCGCCCACACCGACGCCCCGCACCGCGCCCGCAGCGCCTCCACCCCGCCGGTGTGATCGGCGTGGTGGTGCGTGAGGAGGATCTTTGTCGGCGGCGCGTCGGCGAGCCACGCCCACAACCGCTCCTGCTCCGCAGGCCACGGAGAGGCCGGATCGATCACCACGCTGCCGAGCCGCCAGCAATTCGTGTGCGTCGCCGGGGGCAGCGTCGGCGTCTCCAGCGCGAGCCCTTCAAACCGCAGGCGGCGCGCCACCGCCTAAAAGAACCGATCCGCGAGCGCCATCACGCTGACCGCCGCCCAGATCGCGATCGCGGAGAGCGGCGCCCAGTCCGGGATCCCGGAGCTGCGCGGCTGCCGGAGCCAGGGATGCGCCGACTCATCGTACCGCCCCGCGCGCGAGGCCATGTCAGCGCCCGGCGCGTCGGAGGAGGGGATGTCCTCTGAGTCCATCTCCATCTCCAGATCGTCGGCGCTGTCCTCCTGTGCCTCCACCTGTACGCTGCCGATATCCTCCGCCTCCGCCATCGCCAGCGGCTCCTCCAGCTCTCCGACATTTTCCTTCGGGATCGGCGGGACGGGCATGATCTCGATCCGGCGCCCCGGGATCACCGTCGGGTCGGGCTCGTCCATCGAGCGCCCGCTGTGGGAGGAGCCGTGGATCGGGATGTTGAGCGTGGAGGGCCGGAGCAGATCCCCCGGCCCCCCCAGCTTCACCTGAACCATCCCCGATACCCCCGGCTCCGAGCTTAGATCCGTCATGCCGACCGGAGAGAGATCCAGCGGCGACCGCCCGGACGGACGGATGTGCCTGGGGCTGTTCAGGTTGGGCGTCCGCAGGTTGGGCACCCGCAGGTTGGGGGGAGGGAGGTTCGGGCGGGGCAGGTGGTGGACGTTGGAGGCCCGGCGCATCGGGCCGCTCGGCTCGACAGCGTACTCGCCGGAGGACTCTTCAGACGCCTCCTCAGGGAGGCCGGGGATCGTCGGAGTGTGATCGGCCTGATCGGAGGGCTCCAGAACAATCGGCGGCAGGCGCTGTCGGGGCATCGGGACTCACAAGGGAAGGGGGGATCTTATCCGCTCCTCTTTACCGCGCAAGAGTTTCTCCACAGGACTGTGCCTGTATGTTACCTCTCTCTGCATGCGCTGGTCGCTCTCTGCCGCCGCCCTGTCCCTCTGGTGCCTCTCCTGGGCGCTCGTGCCTGCCCTGGACGCCACGCGCCACGCCCGTCACATCGACACCGTGCTGCTCTACCCGCCGGACGGACGGCAGCTCCGCATGTTCGCCACCGGGCAGGAGGAGGTGCTGGCGGACATCCTCTGGGTCCGCACCGTCCTCGTCTTCGGCGAGCGCTTCGATCAGGTCAACACCCCGACCGATCAGCGCCGCTGGACCGGCTGGCTCCGCCAGATGATCCAGGCGGCCAACATCCTCGATCCGCTCTGGAACACCCCCTACTTCTACGGCGGGGTCATGTTGCGGGTCGCAGGCGACGTCGAGAGCTCGGACGCGGTGCTGAAGGACGGGTTCAAGCACCTGCCCGATAACTGGTTCTTCCCGTTCTCGCTCGGGATGAACGCCTACATCTACCGCAACGACCGCGAGGAGGCCGCCTACTGGCTCCAGCAGGCGGTCGGCCTGCCCGGCGCCCCCGGCTGGTACGCCGCCGCCGCCGCCGCGATGCAGGCTGACTCCGGCGGCAGGAAGGCGGCGATGAAGTACCTGAAGCAGGTGCTCGACAGCACCAGCGATCCGGCGATCCGCGAGGACACGACGCGCCAGCTCAACCGGCTCTACCACGACGATCTCGTTGACACCTGGGACGACGCCTGCCGGGACTGGTACACTCAGCGCGGCCGGCCGCTCGACAGACCGGAGGATCTGAGCCTGCTCGGCGTCGGGGAATTGCCGCCGAACCCGCGCGGAGATCGCTGGATCGTCGGCCGGGACGGCGTCGTCCGCTCTGAGCGCGCGGACGATGAGCTGTGGCACGACAACATCAAGCTGGAGATGGCGCTGATTGGGCGCTGACCCCGGCGCAGACCCCGGCGCTGTTCCCGCCGCTCCCGCCGCGCTCCGGCTCCCGCTGCTCGCGGCGGCGCTGCTGGTGGCGATCTGGCTCCCGGCGCGCGGGGCCGGGCGCTTCTGGGACGATCAGCTCCTGCTCATCGACAACCCCCGGCTGGCCTCGCTCGACCCGGCCGGCGTCCTGGCGCTGTTCCGGCATGATCTCGCCGCGCAGCCGGACGGCGCGATGACCCCGTTCTTCCGCCCGCTGTTCCTGCTCGCCGCCGCGATCGACAACCAGATCAGCGGGTGGCTCCTCCCCGGCTCCGTGGCGCCCGCCCACCTCCACAGCCTGCTCTGGCACCTGCTCTGCTGCGGGCTGCTCTGGCGGCTGGCGCGCCGGATCCTCGCGCAAGGGGCCGACCCTGCTGCGCGGGCCGACCCGGCGTGGCAGGCGGGGATCGCGCAGCGGTCGGTCGGCGTCGCCCTGCTCTACGGGCTCCACCCGATCCAGTCTGAGCCGGTGCTGTGGCTCTCGGCGCGGAACGATCCGATGTGCGCGGCCTTCTCGCTGGGCGCGCTGCTGCTCGCGCTCCGGTGGATGGGCGGGGCGGGCAGGAACAGCGGGCGGGTGAGCGGGGCGGGGATCGCGCTGCTCACGCTGCTGGCGGGGCTGTCGAAGGAGCACGGGACGCTGCTGCCGCTGGCGGTGCCGCTGCTCGGGCTGGTCGCCGGTGTCCCGCCGCGCCGCCTGATCCCGGTGGCCGGCCCCCCCGCCCTCGCCGCCGCCGCCGGCGTCCTCGCCACGCTCGCCCTCCGCGCGCAGGCCGATCTGCTCTCCGTCTCGCCCGCCCCGGCGGCGCTCGATCTGTTCGCCGCCCGCTGGCCGCTCGCGCTCACCACGATGCTCGGCTGGATCAGCCTGCCGTGGCCGCTCGACAGCTCCGCCTCGCTCTACCGCCCCCTGCCCGGCCCCTGGCCCGCCGCGCTCCTCACGCTCGCGCTCGCCGCCGCGACCGCCGCCGCGCTCGCGCCCCCGGATCG
>JBEIQZ010000742.1:0-2296 GCA_040376255.1 Alphaproteobacteria bacterium | reverse complement strand
CGCCGCCCCCGGCCGCCCCCGGATCGGCGCCCAGCACCGCCCCTCCCCGGTGAACGCCTCGCCCGACGCGAGCGCCGCCCAGGCCCCGGACTCTCCCCGCACCCGCATCACCGGCCCGTTGCCCGCCCGCAGCATCAGCAGATCGAGCTCAGGGTCATACAGATAGATCGCGCCGCCCTCCCCGAGCAGCGGCAGGGCAGCCTGGAGGCAGCCGTCTGCGCTGCCCGCCGTGGCCACCCCGATCAGCCCCGCAGCCAGCCCCTCAGCCAGCTCTTTTAATTGCACGTCTGGTTCGCCGCCGCCGGGGTCCCGCGATCCGGGTGCCCGACAGTGCCGACGCTGGTGTAGACGGTGTTCCCGGCGAGGCACCACGCGCCTGCGTCGTCGTTGGCCGTCGTGCTGAGGGCGTCCGCGCTCAGCTGCATGCTGTAGTGCGCCTGCGCGGGCCACACGTCCCCGTCTCCCTCGGGTACGTCGTACCAGTGGACCTCATCCATGAGCAGCCCGTTGAGGTAGATCGCGATCAGATCCTCGGGCCGGTCGAAGTAGAAGGTGGTGTCCGAATAGGAGGCCCCCAGCGAGGCGTCGCCCCAGGTGTAGTCGCACACCGCAGGCGTCCCGAACCAGTCGTCGTTGTAGCACAGCACCGCGTAGCCGCCCGCCGGGATCACCAGCCCCACGGAAGGAGACAGCACGAACCGGTCGCCGTCCTGCTCCTCAAAGTACCAGCCCGACAGGTTGATGTCAGCAGAGGAGGAATTATAGACCTCAAACCACTGCGCCTGCGGGTTCAGCGCGGTGCCTGAACCGCCCGCGTAGGGCTGCCGCGCGATCTCGCTCACCACGATGTCGCCCACCAGGATGAAGTCCTCGTCCACCAGCCCGTCGCAGTCCTCGTCCACCAGATCCTGCGTCTCTGTGCTGCCGGGATAGACGCCGCTGTCCCCGTCGTCGCAGTCGGTGGTGTCCGCGACCGCCCCGGCGGGCTGCGCGCAGGAGACATCGACGAGGGTGTCTCCGCCATAGCCGTCGCTGTCGACGTCCCGGTACCAGACCTGCGCGTCGAAGGCGTCGCTCTCGTCGGTGTCGCCATCGCAGTCGTTGTCGATCCCGTCGCAGAACTCGCGGCTGGCGGGGTTGGAGGAGGGATCGCTGTCGTTGCAGTCCTCAGCGTTGTCGGTGTAGCCGTCGGGCAGCTCGCAGGCGAAGATCTGGGCGCCGGGGTCTCCGAACAGATCGGTGTCGGCGTCGGCGTACCAGAGCGAGGCGTCCACCGCCGTGTCCTCGTCGCTGACCCCGTCACAGTTGTTGTCCGCCCCGTCGCACACCTCGATCCCGCCCGGCAGGTTGCCGCCGTCCCCGTCGTCACAGTCCGAGCCGTCCGCCGTCCAGCCCGCGATCAGGTCGCAGGAGCGCACCGAGGTCGCGGCGTCGCCGAAGCCGTCCCCGTCCAGATCGGGGTGCCAGGCGGTCGCGTCGGGCGAGTCCGTGTCCGTCTCCCCGTCACAGTCGTTGTCGACCCCGTCGCAGGACTCGTAGGCGGCGCTGTTGCGGGCGCTGTCGGCGTCGTCGCAGTCCCCCGCCGTCGGGACGTAGCCTGCGGGTTGCGTGCAGGCGGAGAGCGTGGCCGCCGCGTCGCCGTCGCCGTCGCCGTCGCCGTCGCCGTACCAGAGCAGCGGATCGATGGCGTCGTCGTCGATGGCGCCGTCGCAGTCCTCATCGATCCCGTCGCAGACCTCGCTCGCGTCCGGGCGGATCGACGGATCGGTGTCATCGCAGTCGGTGCTGTCCGCCAGGTAGCCCGCCGGGGCGTCGCCGCAGACCTGCACCGGGTTCGCCGGATCGCCATAGCCGTCCGCGTCAAAATCTGCGTACCAGCGCGCGCCGTCCGTGGCGTTGTCATCCACGAAGCCGCTGCAGTCGTCGTCCACGCCGTTGCAGACCTCCGCCGCCCCCGGGTACACCGCGCCGTCCTCGTCCGCGCAGTCCCCGCCCTGGAGCGCCGTCCCGAGCGGCGGCTCACAGAACTGCTCCGCTACCGCCTCCCCGACCCCGAAGCCGTCCCCGTCCGCGTCCACGTAGACGTCCAGCGCATCGACCGCCTCCTCGTCGATGGCGGCGTCGCAGTCCTGATCGATCCCGTCACAGACCTCAGGCGCGCCGGGGTAGACGTCGGCGTCGGTGTCATCGCAGTCCGGCCCGCCGCCTGCGCCGCTGCCGCCCTGCAGCCCGTCGCCGTCCTGATCGAAGTCGTCGCCCCCGTCGCAGGCCTGATCGATGCCGTCGTACCAGATCT
>JBEIQZ010000168.1:0-10642 GCA_040376255.1 Alphaproteobacteria bacterium | reverse complement strand
TTGCTGCTGTTGCTGCTGCTGTTGCTGCTGTTGCTGCTGTTGCTGAGAGCGTTTCCCCCGTCCGCGTGACCCCTGCTGTTGCTGCTGTTGTTGCTGTTGCTGCTGTTGCTGCTGTTGCTGCTGTTGTTGTGTGTAGCCGGGGCGACGCGGCTGCTTTCCCGATGATTGCTGTGGAGACGGGGCAGGCTGCTGTTGCGCGGGGGATTGTTGCTGTGGCTGTTGTTGCTGCTTGTCTGACGGATCATCGCCGGTGCGCCAGAAGAAGGGCGCGAGGACGGCGGTGCCGAGCGTGAGCATGGCCGCCAGCACCGGCAGGCTGAGCAGGCTCATCACGCCGGGCCGGGTCGGCCGGTCAGGCAGCGTCCCCGGCAGCGGCGCGTCCACCCCGTGCCGCCACAGCGCCAGCCGGTGCGTCTCGCGGCTCATCAGGTAGAGCAGCACCAGCAGCAGCACCGCCCCGAGGATCCCCACTGAGAGCAGATCCCACACCGCCAGCTTGTCCCCGGCGAACCAGGCTGTGTCGCTGCCGACCTCTTCCACCCAGGCGAAGATCGCCGCCGTCATCCACAGCATCGGCAGCCACAGCGACCACGCCGAGCGGTGCGTGTCGATCCCCCACATCCCCGCCACCGTCGCCAGCGGCGTCAGGAACAACACCGCGAACAGCAGCGCTGCCACGATCGGCGCCGCCGCCGCCGTCGCCGTCCCCAGCCCGCAGCCGACCGCCCAAAGCCCGCTCCCGAGCGTCAGGATCATCCAGGTCCGCACCCGCAGCAGCGACAACACCTGCCCGATCCCGATGCCGAGGAAGGTCGCCCCCCCGACCACCGCGAGGATCTGCGCCGTCTCCAGCCCCGGCGCCGAGAACAGGATCACCCCGGCGAAGCAGGCGAAGGCGAACAGGTTGAGCAGCCAGAACGTGAAGATCGGGAACAGCGCCGCCCGGAGCTGCCCCCACAGGCTCAGGCTGTTCACGTCAGCGCCCGGTACATCGCCCTGAGCTGCTCCCGCTCAGAGAGCCGCTCCCAGATCGTGTCCATCGCCCACGCCGAGAACCGCTCCATCGTCGCCACATCCCCCGGCCGGACCCCCAGCCCGAAGCGCACCCGATCCGCCGCCGCCGCCGCCTCGGCCAGCCCGTGGACCTCCACCGGCGAGTGCGCCCGCAGCACCTCCTCCGCCCGGCGCGCCAGCCCCGCCGCGTCCTCCCCCGGCATCGGGTGGATGCCCATGTCCCCGAGCGCGATCTCGACCAGCCGCCAGCCCTGCCCGATCCGCTCCGTCGGGCTCACCCCCCACAGCGGCTCCCGCAGGTGCCGCAGCACGAACAGCCGCCGCGCCGGACGCCAGCCCACCGCCCACATCAGCGCCGCCAGCACGAAGATCGAGGTCGCCGCGCAGCCCGCCTGGCTGGACTTCTCGCCCGCCTCCACCATCTTCTCCATCATCTCCTGCATGCCCTTCAGCCACTCGCCGTCCCCCTCCTGCGGCTCCTGCGGCTCCTGCGGCTCCTGCGGCTCCTGCGTCGGCTCCCCGCCGTCTCCGTCGCCCTCCCCCGGCGCGCCCGTCCGCCACAGGAACGGCGAGATCGCCGCCGTCCCGACCGTCAGCGCCGCCGTCATCACCAGCATCGCCAACACCCCGAGCAGCGTCATGCGCGGGCGCGCCGCGCCCCGATCCGGCACCGCCGGGGGCAGCGGCGCCTCCCGCCCGCGCCGCCAGAGCGCCAGCCGGTGCGTCTCCCGGCTCACCAGGTAGACCAGGATCGTCAGCAGCGACAGCGCGAGCGCCGGGATCGTCACCAGATCCCACACCGCCAGCTTGTCCCCCGCCTTCCACGCCGCGTCCTTGCCGGTCTTCTCGATCCAGACGAACACCGCCCCGGTCATCCAGATCAGCGGCGTCCACGTCGCCCACAGCGAGCGGTTCGTCTCCAGGCTCCACATCCCGCCCCACACCGCCGCCGGGCCGAGGATCAGCACCCCGACGATCAGCCCCGCCACCGGGCTCAACCCGCCCATCGCCGCCGTCAGCGTCAGCGCGAAGCCGATCCCCCACAGCACCCCGCCCCCCGCGAGCGCCAGCCACGTCCGCACCCGCGCCAGCGCGAGGAGCTGCCCCGCCGCGCCGCCCCCGACCATGATCGCCGACAGGTACAGCAGCCCGAGGACGTTGTCCGAGGTCAGGCCCTCCAGGATCAGGATGCTCAACGTGAACATGGCGAGGCCCAGCAGGTGCGCCGCCCACCACGTCACCAGCGGCACCAGCGACTCGCGGATCTGCCCCCACAGGCTCAGGCTGGTCGTCCCGTCCCGGTGATCGTTCAGCGCGCCGCTCACGCCCCCCTCCCGCCCCGGCCCGCCCCGCTGCCCGCGCCGCCTGAGACGATCCCCACCAGCCGGTGCGCCCCCGCCCCCGGCTCCAGCCGGTACACCGTGTCGCCCCGGTCGATCAGCGCCCGCATCACCCGGTCGCCCTGCACCCGCGCCACCGTCCGCAGCCGCGCCCGCGCGCCGAGCCGCGCCATGTGGTAGCTGACGTAGCGCCACTGGGCCAGCAGCCCGTTCTCGTCCGATCCCGCCGGGCCGGGCAGCAAAAACAGCCAGGACAGCGCCCGCACCTTGCTCCCCGCCAGCGTCTCCAGCAGCCCCGGATCGCGGTCGCCGAGCGCCTGCTGCGGCGGCAGGAACACCCAGGTCAGCGACTGCCCGGGGAACGGCTCCGGCGGCGGGCTCTGGAAGCGGCTCGACACCACCACCGCATGCATGTCCTTGCCCGCCTGCTCCAGCAGCGGCCCGATGTCCATCCGGCCCTGCCAGCACGCCCGCGCCCCCAGATCCTGCCAGCGCGCATGCCCGCCCTTCTGCCCCGCCATCAATTCCGGCTCCAGCTCACCCTTGCTGCTCCGCGCCACCGCCAGCAGGCTCACCCGATCCCCGCGCTCCACCAATTCCCGCGCCAGCGAGATCCACGTCTCGATCACCTGATCCAGCACCTCCTCCACCCCGATGGCGTCCTCCAGCATCCGGCCCTGCGGCAGGTAGCTGTCCAGCACCAGCAGCACGTTCCGGGTCGAGAACTCCTTGTTCTCCGGCAGCCGCACGTTCAGCCGCCCCGCCCGCACCGAGAGCTTCCAGTTGATCCGCCGCGTGTCATCCCCCGGCGCGTACTCACGGAACCGGAAGTAGTCCTCGGTCGCGAACCGGTGCGGGCGCGTCAGCACGTCCGGCGTCTCCAGCTTTGAGCGCGGCGGCTCCTTGATCTCCAGCGGCCGGAAGCGCGGCAGGATCTTCAGCTCAGCGGTCGCCACGCTCGCCAGCGCGATCCGCGTGAAGCCGAACATGTCCTGGAAGTAGATCTCCGCCGGGCCGAGCCGGTACAGCCCGCGCGGCGTCCGCCGCAGCCGCCCGCCCACCGTCAGCTCCCGCGACGCCCCCGCCCCCACCGCGTACCGGCTCACCGTCCCGAGGCGCGCCGGGAGCGCATCTTCAACCAACAGAAAATACCCGGGCGGCACAAACATTTTTGTAAATGTAAATCGCTCCTCGGCAGGCTCCCCGGTCGGCACGACCGCCGGGACCATCTGCCGCTGGATGCTGCCGCGCTTCAGGCTGCTCTCGAACGCTGAGGCCAGGAAGGCGCTCAAAAACGATGTCAGCCCCAGCACCCCATAGAACAGCAGCAGCGAGACGATCCCCACGAACGACAGATCCGCCCACTTCAGCCCCAGCGCGCACACCACGAACCACAGCCCCGCGATCAGCACCGCCCAGCCGCGCGGCGTCACGATCCGCACATGCCGGTGCAGCGTCCGCAGCATCATGCTCAGTGTGGCCCCCGGCACCATCCGGCCCGCCGCCCGCAATTGGCGCAGCTCGCGGCTGGTCTTCAGCACCACCCCGATCATCTGCGCCATCCACGCCGGGGCGATCACCACCAGCGAGATGATCAGCAGGTACGGCAGCGTGTCCGCCACCTCGCCCACCTCCAGGAACAGCGCGGCGATGAACCCGATCAGGAACGGCAGCACGAACAGCCCCGCCGCGTGGAACAGGATCCCCGCGATGTGCCGCAGGGGGCTGTCGCTGAGTCCGCCGGAGAACCCGCTGGCGCTCACTTGAGCGGCACCTTCTCCAGGACGCTCTGGACGTAGCCCACGCCCACCTCATCTCCGGAGATGACCATGCGGTGCGCCAGCACCTCCGGCGCGAGCGCCCGCACATCCTCCGGGATCACGTAGTCCCGCCCCCGCGCCATCGCATGCGCCTGCGCCACCCGCGCCAGCATCAGGATCGAGCGCGGCGACGGCGGCGCCAGCGCGCGCGGATCGGAGCGGATCGTGTTCGCCAGCGTCACCAGGTAGCGCTTGATCTCCTCAGAGAGAAAAATCCGCGCCACCAGCGCCTGCCACTGCAGGAACATCTGCTTGTCGATCACCGGCCGCAGATCGTCCACCGGCGCCCGCTGCCCCAGGTGGACGTCGAGCATGTTCATCTCCGCCTCCGGGCCGGGGAAGCCCATCGAGAGCTGCATGGTGAACCGGTCGAGCTGCGCCGCAGGCAGCGCGTAGGTGCCGTCGTGATCGAGCGGGTTCATCGTGGCGATGCAAAGGAACGGCGGCTCCATCCGGTGCGTCACGCCCTCCACCGTCACCTGTCCCTCAGCCATCACCTCCAGCAGCGCCGACTGGGTCTTGGGCGTCGCGCGGTTCAATTCGTCCGCGAGCAGCAGGTTCGTGAAGATCGGCCCCGCCTGGAAGGTGAACTGCTTCTGGCGCAGGTCGAAGATGTTGGTGCCGGTGATGTCCATCGGCAGCAGGTCGGGCGTGAACTGGATGCGCCGGAAGGAGCAGGCCACCGAGGCGGCGATGGATCGCGCCAGCATCGTCTTCCCGGTGCCGGGGACGTCCTTCAGCAGCGTGTGACCCTTCGCCGTCATCACCAGCAGCACCTTGAAGATCACGTCCCGCTTGCCGAGGATCACGCGCTCGACGTTCTGGATGACGGACTCGAACTGGCTCTGGAAGCGGGCGATGTCGGCGGCGAGCTGCGGATCGCGGGGGGGAGGGGGCGGCATGGTGGCTCCGGTGCAGAGAAGCTAACGCCGCCGGCCCGCTCCTGCCCCTGCTCAGCGATCCCGGCTCAGCGATCCCGGCTCAGCGGATCTCGAACGCAGGCATCGGCGGCGCCCAGCCGTCGCCTGCGACGTCCACCAGGATCGCGCTGCTCAGCGCCCACGCGGTCTGGCCGGAGATCGGTGACATCGGCTCGTCCCCGGCGGCCACGACGTTGTAGGCCGCGTCCGCCGCCGGATCGAGCGTAAAGGTCGCGGTCGTCCCCTCCACCGTCTCGACGACCTCGCCGTCCTTTATGAGCTGGAGCCGCGCCACCCGGATCCACGACGGCGACAGCGCCTCCGCCGTCAGCGTCTGCGCGCCGGTGACCTCCGATCCGGGCGGGATCGACAGCGACAGGAACACCCCGCGCGAGGCCACCGTCCGGCGGCTCCGCACCGCCTCGACGATGGCGGCGCCGGAGGTCTGCGCCGGATCGTCTGCATTGTTGTCCGTTCCGGTGCCGAACCATGTGACGTTGATCCCCGGCGTTCCGGAGTGGTAGCCATGGCTGTCCGAGACGGCGGTGGGGGCGACGAGGATGCCGCGCCGGATCAGGTCGTAGTAGAACGGCACCGCCGCGAGATCGCTGCTGTTGTTGACCTCGACCGCGTCGAAGTCCTCTGACCAGAAGTCCCCGTCTGAGATCACGCCCTCGCTCCAGCTCGCCGCCTGCGCCACGCCCTTGTCCATCGGGTGGTTGAGCTGCAGGATCGCGCCGGGGTTCCACTGGTGCAGGATGCCGAACTGCTCAGCGGTCGTGGCGACCCGCTCGATCCACCACGGCCACGCCCCGCCGTTGAGCAGGCCGCGATCGACCTCCAGCGGGTACATGTTCAGGTGCCCGCGCAGCACCGGGCTGACCTCCGAGGCCACCACCGTCCCCATCACGCGATCCAGCCCCATCGGCGCGAGCAGCGGGCCGTAGTCCACGACATGATCGTGATCCGTCCCGAAGTGCAGCCCCACGCCCGTCCCCGCCGACACCATCAGCCGATCCTCCATCGGGATCCCGCCGTCTGAGGAGGGCGCCGCGTGCATGTGCGGATCGCCGCTCACCCAGCCCGCCGGCGCGTAGGCCGCTTCAAGCGCGAAGGTCTGCAGGTTCTCCGCCCCTGCCTCGATCTCCACATCCCGCTGCTCCAATTCATACCGCGCCCCGCGCCACACCAGCACCCGGTAGCTCCCCGGCTGCAGCGGCACCGACACGCCGCCGTCCCGCGCCCACGCCTCCGCCGCGTAGCCGTCCGGCCGCGCCTGCGCCAGCCCCTCCGCCGCCGGGGTCGGGTCGCCGCCCGCGAAGGAGATCCGCGCCTCGAACGGCAGCCCGTCTGAGGCCGTGAGCACCAGCCGCCCCGGCTCCGCCAGCGTCAGCGGCGACGCCTCCGCCGCCGTCCCGTAGCCCTCCGCCTGCGGGATCGCCGCCGCCGTCCCGCCCCAGGAGCCGAGCGCCGCCGCCCGCGCTGTCTCCGTGCTGTAGGGGCCGTAGTACGCTATCCCCGGCGGCCGGTCGAGCTGCCGCCCGGTGCCGCGCCCGTCCGCCAGGAACGAGATCGCCCCCGCCGGAACCTCCGCCGAGAAGCCGCCGTCCGACCCGGTGAACGCCAGCGACGCCGGAGCGCCGTCCACCGAGATCGTCACCCGCGCCCCCGCCACAGGCGCCGACGCCGCGCCGCCCTCCGCCGTGACTGTCCCCGACGCCGTCTGAGTCGCGATCCCCTGGAGCGCCGCCCACGCCCCGTAGAGCGTCGGGACGTCCGGCCCCACCCCGTAGAGCCGCGTGAAGCCCGCCGACGCCCCCGGCGCAATCTCCGCCTCCGGCCCGAACAGCGCCGCCACCTCCAGCAGCCCCGAGATCAGCCCCGCCGCCGCGTAGGGCGCGAACGGCTCCCCCGGGCTGCTGAACACCCCGACCGCGCCCTCGTTGCGGTCGCCCACGAACACCATCCAGTCCGCCACCTCCGGCGCCTGCTCCACGTAGCCCGACCCCGGCGCCCACATCCGGCTCACCTCCTTCGCCCCGATCAGCAGATCCCCCACCGGCATCTGGAGCGCCCCGCCTGAGGCTGTGATCACCGTCTCCACCTCCAGAAACCACGCGTCCGGCGGCAGCGTGTACACCGTCCGGAACCGCACCCCCAGATCCGGCACGATGTCCGCCTCCACCGCCCCCTCCAGCAGATCCACCGCTGAGTCCTCGCCCTCCACCGCGATCACCGCCGCCCGCCCGTCCGTGCCGTCGTTGACAACCGTGATCAACGTCGGCTCCGCGATGTGGCCCACCCCCGCCATCGGCACCCACTCGTCCACCAGATCGCACCCCGGCTGCCCCTCCGGCCGCACAATGTCGGCGTCGATCACCGACCCGCCCTGCCGCACGATGTAGTCCCCGTCCCGCATCCCCTGGATCACGAACCGCACCCGGTCGTTGTACAGCACCCAGTCCCCGACCCGCCCCTCCGCCGAGATCCCGCCGGTCAGCGCCGCGTCGTCCACGATCTCCCCCCCGCGCACCTCGCCGGGGCCGAGCCGCACGGTGAGATCCGGCGCCGGATCGGGCTTGGGGTCAGTGTCAGCGGTGTGACAGGCGAGCGACAGGAGCAGCATCTACCCATAGTAGCGCAGAACGGATCAGATCGGGTTAGTCGCGCCCCGCGATGGCTGCGGTCTACAAAAACACCTCCTCCTGCCCCGCCCGGCCCCGGGTGGTGGCGATCGGCAACTTTGACGGCGTCCACCTGGGACACCAGGCGGTGCTCCAGGCGGGCAGGCGCATGGCGGAGCGGCTGGGGGCGACCCTGATGGCCTGCACCTTCAACCCGGCCCCCACGGCGATCCTGGCGCCGGAGCGGCACCAGCCGCGCATCTGCCAGGTGGGGGATCGGGTGGACATGCTGCAGGAGGCCGGCGCGGAGGAGGTGCTGATCCAGCCGTTCACAAAGGAATTCTCCCAGCAGAACCCGATCTGGTTCTTCGAGGAATTCCTCATGCACCAGCTCTGCGCGGTCGGCGTGGTGGTGGGCCACGACTTCCGGTTCGGGAAGGGGCGCGCGGCGGATGCGGCGCAGATGCAGCACATCGCCGCGTGTACGCTGCCGAAGATCGATGTGGAGGTGCTCTCTGCGCTGACCGCCGGGGCAGGAGCGGAGGGGGCGGTGACACCGGGGATCATCTCCTCCTCGCGCATCCGGCAACTCGTACAGGCGGGCGAGGTCCGGGCGGCGACGGCGCTGCTGGGGCGTCCGCACTTCCTGCGGGGGCTGGTGGTGGGCGGGGAGCGGCGCGGGCGGCTGCTCGGCTTCCCGACGGCCAACCTCAACCCGCTGACGGAGCTGCTGCCGATGGACGGGGTCTACGCCTGCCGGGCGTACATCGCGCACCGGAGCGACGCGGACCTGAAGGACGCGGGCGGGCTCGACGGGGGCGGGCTCGAGGCGAGCGGGATCTTCGTCGGGGAGGACGATCCCGCCGGGAGCGGCCCCTACCCGTCGGTCGTCAACTTCGGCTACCGCCCGACGTTCGACGGGCTGCGGCACCGGATCGAGGCCCACCTCCTCGACTATTCGGGCAACCTCTACGGGCGGCAGCTCTGCATCGAGCTGGTCGCGCGCGTCCGGGATGAGCAGAAGTTCGACGGGCCGGAGGCGCTGAAGCAGCAGATCCGGCAGGACATCCTCCAGGCGCGGGCGCTGCTCAGCGCGGAAGGGGCAGGGGCAGTAACAGAATGATCGACGGGAGCACGCGTGTCTTTGCGCTGCTGGGCTCCCCGGTGCGGCAGAGCCTGTCCCCGTCGATGCACAACACCCTGTTCCAGCGGCGCGGGATCAACGCGGTCTATGTGGCGCTGGAGGTCGATCCGGCGGCGGCGGGCGGCGTGGCGGCGGCGATCCGCACGCTGGGGCTGGCCGGGGTGAACCTGACGGTGCCGTTCAAGGAGCGGGTGCTGCCGGATCTGGATCAGCTCACTCAGGGGGCGCGGGCGTCGGGGGCGGTCAACGTCGTCGTGCGCGAGGGATCGCGCTTGATAGGGTATAACACCGATGGGGAGGGCTATATCGGGGCGCTGCGCGAGGAATTGCGCGCCGGGGTGGAGGGCGCGGACATGGGCGTCCTCGGCGCGGGCGGCACCGGACGGGCGGTGGCGGCGGCGGCGGCGGCGGCGGGGGCGCGGCGGATCACGCTCTACAACCGGACGGTGGAGCGGGCGGAGCGGGCGGTGGAGGCGCTGCACGCGCACTTCCCGCTCGTCGCCTTTGAGGCCCGCCCGCTCTCTGCGGAGGCGTTCAACCAGCCGCACGATCGGGTGGTGAACTGCACCTCTGTCGCCGCCGGGCCGCAGATCGAGCGGCTGCCGCTCACAGAGATCCCGCCGCGCAGCATCTGGACTGACGCCAATTACTACCAGAGCGAGCCGCCCCGGTTCGCCGCCTGTGTGGCGCGCAGCATCCGGATACAGCGCGGCATAGGGATGCTGATGCATCAGGGGGCGCGGGCGTTTGCCTGCTTCACCGGAGTAGAGGTAGAGGTGGAGGCCATCCGGGGCGTCCTGGATATTGGAGGCTGGTGATGCAGATCAAGCTGCTTAGCGGACCTGTGCCGGTGGGGCCGTTTGAGCTGGTGGGCGGGCCGAACTTTATCGGGCGCGACGCAGGCTGCCGCGTCTGCCTGCCCGGTCGGCAGGTGCTCCCGCACCACGCGGTCGTCCGGGTGGAGCAGGGCGGGGAGGCCGCGCGCGTGCAGATCGACGCCCTTCAACCGGGCGGGCTCGGCGATCCGGTCGGCAAGCCGATCACCTCGCTGCCGCTCCGCCACATGAGCCGCTTCTGGATCGGCGACTTCTTGCTTCAGCTCGACGACACGCCGCAGCGCGCCGGGAGCGGGCTGGAGGAGATGGAGGACAACCTGGATCTCGACACCGAGGAGGAGCTGGATCTGGAGGAGGAGGGCGAGCGCACCCAGACCCGCACCAGCCGCCCCCCGCTGCCGCCCCCCCGCCCCGGCCTCCCCGTCCGGTTCGGTCAGGCGCCCGATCCCGATCCGCCCGGCCTCGAGCTCTCCACCGAGATCGACCCGGAGAACACCGATCTGGAGCTCACCCTCGACCCGGAGAACACCCAGACCCGCACCAGCCGCCCCCCCGAGCCGCCCCCCACCCCGGCCCTCCCCGGGCGCCCGTCCGGAGCCCGCCGGGAGCCCGTCCCTCCCGCCAGCGACCTCCGCAGCGATCCCCGCAGCGACATCCAGGGTGAGCCCCGGAGCGGCCCCCGGAGCGGGGGCGACGACCCGCCCAGCACCCCCCTCGCCAACCCCCGCCTCCGCAGCGCCGGTCGAGCCCCCGACCCCGCGCGCACCTTTGATCCGCTCCAGCCGCCCGAGCCGCGCGCGCTCCCGCGCACCGTCCCGCGCGCCCAGCCCGTCGCGCCTGCCCCCGATGCCCGATCCCCTGCGATGCCCGCGCGCCCGCCCGCCGCGCCGATGGCCGCGCCGATGGCTGCGCCGGTGGCCGCGCCGGTGGCCGCGCCGGTGGCC
>JBEIQZ010000605.1:0-3472 GCA_040376255.1 Alphaproteobacteria bacterium | reverse complement strand
GCAGACCGTCGCGGTCGGCGTCATGGCCGCTGTGCGGGACGGGGAGCAGGCCGCTGTGAGCGCCGCCCGCGCCTTCGCCTACGACGCCCCCACCCAGGACGGCGGTAAGGCGGTGGTGTGGTTCGGCGGCGACCCTGACGCCACCTGCGAGGCCGTCGCCGAGCGCCTCGCGGGCAGCCGCGACGATCCGGCGGGCATCCTGCTCGCCGGGACCTGCGAGTTCGCCGTCAGGATGGACTACGAGGGCTCCGCCGTCACCCACACCAGCGATCCGCTCGCGGGCATCCCGGCGATCGGCTGCGCGATGGACGAGGACCCTGACGAACCCGGCGCGTGGTCGGAGGTGGACGGCGCCTGGATCTACTCCGGCCACTGGTGGCAGGGCTCTCCCGATCTGGACGGCGCGTGGAGCATGGGCCTCGCCCCGGCTGAGGGCGGCGGCTACACGCTGACCCTCGACATGCATGCCTTCGACGGCGACTTCATCTATGAGGCGCTGGAGGATGCCCCGGCCAACGGCAGCATCACCGGCGCTGTCCCCGCTGAATACTGTGAAGGGCTCCAGAACGCGACAATTTTCAAATAAAAATCTCAAATAGAGGACGTCGCTCCCGATGTACGAATTCGATCCTGAGCGCCTGCAGCGCCTGGAGGCCCTGCGCGCCGCCAGCACCGACCCCTACCCGACCGGCTTCGCCGTCACCCACTCCTCCCGCGATCTGGAGCGGATCTTCAAGCCGGAGCCTGCCCCTGCGGGCGCGGCCCCTGAAGGCGCGGCGGGAGACGCTGCAGTGAGCGACGAGGCGCTCGCGGCGGCGGGCGAGATCTGTTTTGCGGGCCGCATCCTGTTCAAGAATGAGATGGGCAAGGCCGGGTTCGCGCGGCTGCTCGATCAGGACGGCCGGTTCCAGATCTACGTCCGCAAGGATGACGTCGGGCCGGAGGGCTTCGGCGTGTGGAAGGCGCTCGTGCTCGGGGACTGGGTGTGGGTGCGCGGCGTGCTGATGCGGACCCGCACCGGGGAGCCGACGCTGAAGGTCGCGGAGATCCGGCTCGCCGCCGCCTGCCTGACCCCGCTCCCCGACAAGTGGCACGGCCTCACCGATCCGGAGATCCGGCAGCGGCAGCGCTACCTCGATCTGTTCGTGAGCCCGGAGAGCCGCGAGACCTTCCGCAAGCGCTCTCAGATCATCGCGTACATCCGCAATTTCTTCGCTGAGCGCCGCTACATGGAGGTCGAGACCCCCATGATGCACCCCATCCCCGGCGGCGCCACCGCCCGCCCCTTCCGCACCCACCACAACGCCCTCGACATGGATCTGTTCCTGCGCGTCGCGCCGGAGCTGTACCTGAAGCGGCTGATCGTCGGCGGGCTGGATCGCGTCTTCGAGATCAACCGGAATTTCCGCAACGAGGGCATCGACTCCACGCACAACCCCGAATTCACCATGCTCGAATTCTATGAGGCGTTCGCCACCTGGGAACACCTCATGGACATGACCGAGGCGCTCATCGCAGGGTGCGTGCAGGCGGTGTGCGGGACAACGGCGATCCCCTACCAGGGCCACACCCTCTCCTTCGACGGCCCGTGGCGCCGCGCCCGCTACGATGACCTCGTGGCAGAGGCGCTCAGCCTGCCGGTGGAGGCTGTACACGACCGCGACGCCCTCGTCGCCGCCTACGCCGTCCGCTTCCCCGACGCGAAGCCCGACGAGCTGCCCGCCTCCGTCGCCCACATCTGGGAGCGCGTCTTTGATATCTGCGTAGAAAAGACCCTGATCCAGCCCACGTTCGTCACCGCCTTCCCCGTCGCCATCTCCCCGCTCGCCCGCCGCTCCGACAGCGACCCGCGCATCGCCGACCGCTTCGAGCTGTTCATCGCCGGGCGCGAGATCGCCAACGGCTTCAACGAGCTGAACGACCCCGTCGATCAGGCGGCCCGCTTCGAGGCCCAGGTGAAGGCCCGCGCCGCCGGGGATCAGGAGGCGATGCACTTCGACGCCGACTACATCCGCGCCCTCTGCTACGGGATGCCGCCGACCGCCGGGGAGGGGCTCGGCATCGACCGGCTGGCGATGCTGCTCACGGACGCCGCCTCCATCCGGGATGTACTGCTGTTCCCCAGCCTGAGAGCGAATGCTACTTCGTGAACGATCCCCGGTAGAGCTCGGTGGCGTTCTGATCGTAGAAGACGCCGGTGAACACGTTTCCGTCGAGCTCGACCCACAGGAAGCCGGGGGTGGCGTCGTCGAAATAAGCGGGGTTGGTGCCGACGATGCTGTAGGTGCTGGCCCCGGCGCCGGAGAGCAGGAACTCGGTGCCGCAGGTCGGCTCCAGCCACTCCAGGATGTGGTCATGACCGCAGAGGTAGACGTCCATCTCGCCGCAGACGTAGGCGTCGATGAAGTCCCGCACCGTCTCGCCCTCGCCGGGGCTGCCGTCGTACTCCCCGGCGTTGCCGTGGTTGCCGTTGGACAGGTAGGGGTGGTGGCCGAAGGCGATCTTCCATGTCGTGTTGGCAGCGGCGAGCGCCCCCGGCATCCACAGATCCTGATCCTGGCCGTAGCCAAGGTAGATCGCCTGAGTGTCGAGGGCGAACAGCGTCAGGTCGCCCCACACCTGAGTGTAGAACGTGTCCGGCATGTACCACTTCGTCGAGTAGGCGGTGTAGTCCACCTGGTACTCGACGCGCTGCGGATCCCACCACCCGCCATAATCGTGGTTGCCAGCCACCACGAAGAACGGCACGCTGAGCGGCGCGTAGGGGTTCTCAAACTTGCTCTGGAACTGGGCGTCGGTCACCGATGTAACGCCGGAGGGGTAGATGTTGTCCCCCAGGTAGAGCGCGAAGTCGCAGCCCTCCTGCGCGCAGATCGTCGCCATCGCCGCGCCGACGCTGAACTGCGTGGCGTTCCCCATGCCCGCGTCACCGACCGCCACGAACCGGATCGGCCCGCCCGCGCCGGTGCCGCCGGTGTCAGCAGTGTCGCCGGTGTGCGTCGCAGTGTCGCCGGTGTGCGTCGCGGTATCGCCAGTGTGGGTCGCGGTGTCGCCAGTGTGCGTCGCAGTGTCCCCGGTATGGGTCGCGGTGTCGCCGGTGTGCGTCGCGGTGTCGCCGGTATGGGAAGCGGTGTCGACCTTGCCAGTTTCTGTCCCGACGCTCCCGGTGTCTGTCCCGACGCTCCCGGTGTCTCCGGTATCTCCAGTGTCACACCTGCAGCCGGTGTCGGCAGTGTCGCGCACGCAGGCGGTGTCCGCCGTGTCTGTGCAGCAGGTACAGGCGCCGGTGTCCACGATGATGCCGCTGTCTCCGGTGCCGCCGGTGTCCACGATGATGCCGCTGTCTCCGGTGCTGCCCGTGTCCACGATGATGCCGCTGTCTCCGGTGCTGCCCGTGTCCACGATGATGCCGCTGTCTCCGGTGCTGCCCGTGTCCACGATGATGCCGCTGTCTCCAGAATGAGGCTGGCTG
>JBEIQZ010000080.1:0-15092 GCA_040376255.1 Alphaproteobacteria bacterium | reverse complement strand
TGCTTAGGGTCTCTGCAGCGTGCGCATGCGCGTTGCGCACCGTGCTTAGGGTCTCTGCAGCGTGCGCATGCGCGTTACGCACCGTGCTTAGGGTCTCTGCAGCGTGCGCATGCGCGTTACGCACCGTGCTTAGGGTCTCTGCAGCGTGCGCATGCGCGTTACGCACCGTGCTTAGGGTCGACAGAGATGCCGCAGTCCCGCACCCGACAGATCCATGACAGGTGGCAGCCGGGGGTTGGGAACTGTTCCACAGAACTTCGACAAAGTGGTGGACAGGCTCTGCTTTCTGCCACTATACTGGACAATAGAGAGCCACAAGGAGACATGGGCGGAAAGGTGCAGACTGTCCGGGCCTACAAGGTTGCGCTTGAACCGAATGATCGGCAACACGCATCGTTCTCCCGTCATGCAGGAGCCGCACGCTGGGCTTACAATTGGGGGCTGGCCACCTGGAACCGCCTCTATCAAGAAAGAAAATCCATCGTTGCAGGGACAGGCGAGAAGATCGGGAAGGTCACCGATGCGATGGATCTCCACAAGAGACTGAACATCCTCAAGAAATCCCCCATCGAAGAAGGTGGCGTCCCGTGGATGTACAACACCTCGAAATGCGCCCCACAGGAAGCTCTCAGAGACTTGGAACGGGCTTACAAAAACACGTTCACACGCCTCTCTGAAGGCAAGAACGGTGGTTTTCCGAAATTCAAGTCCAAGCACAAGAGTCGGAAATCTTTCCGTCTGACCGGCTCCTTTATTGTCAAGGACGGAAAAATCAAGCTCCCTGTTATCGGATGGGTTCGCTTGGCAGAGCGGGATTACATCCCCACGGATCGCGCCATCAAATCCGCTACCCTCTCTGAGAAAGCGGGACGGTGGTTTGTCTCCATTCTCATTGAGCAAGAGCAGGAAGAAGCAGCGCATCGTCCTGATGGATGTATCATCGGCGTTGACCTCGGGATCAACGCACTCGCCACCTGTTCGGACGGCACGGTTTACGAGAATCCCAAGGCGCTTGCTCGGGTCGCGAAGTCCATTGCGAAGTTCTCAAAACGTATGGCCCGACAAGAGAAAGGATCGAACAGGAGGGGAAAGACCAAACTCAAATTGGCGCGTGTCCATGCGCGGGCGTCAAATGTCCGGGTGGACGCGCTCCACAAGATGACAACGGAAATCGTGAGAACCAAGCGACCTTCTGTTATCGTTTTGGAAGATTTGAGTGTAGCCGAGATGATGAAGAACCGCCAACTTGCCCGGTCTATATCGGATGCAGCTTTCGGGGAGGCCCGAAGGCAGTTCGAGTACAAGGCCAGGTGGTGCGGGGTGGAAATTGTGGTGGCGCACAGATTCTTTGCGTCTACGATGCGGTGTTCTGCCTGCGGGATGGTAAAGCCGGAGATGGGCCTTGGGGAGCGGGTGTTCCTGTGCGCGTGCTGCGGATTTGTCGCAGGACGGGATGAGAACGCTGCGTACAACCTTCGGGACTACCCGCGTCTTGATTGGAAACCCACCGCCAGTTCGGCGGAAAGTGCTCGTGGAGGGGACGTAAGACCCCGTAGGCTTCGGTCTATGGGGCAGACCTCGTTGAAGCGAGAAGTAGACGGCAGGGCGAGGCTGGCTTGAGCCATGCCCCACTTTGCGGAAGTTCTACGGAACGGTATCTGTTGTGTGCTTCAACGGGACATCACATGGTAATCGCGCTCCTCTCTCTGCTCTCCCTCCCTGCCGACGCTGAGACGGTCGTCTACTGGTTCCTGGCCGACGGCAAGGGAACAAAGATCGCAGGCCCCGTGACCTCTGAGCCGCAGCAGCTCTGCAGCGTCTACAAGACCCGCGCGGAGAACGCCGCCTGCGTGGAGCTTGTGCAGGGGGTTCAGGCCAAGCTGAACGGCGGCGCGGCGCAGAAGGCGCAGACCAGCGGGGTGCTGTACCAGAAGGGCAACATGCGGATCGGTGTCACCCCGGATCGCAAGGGCGACATCCTGATCGGCGGCGAGCCCATCGACTTCGAGTGAGGGCGGACAGCCCTGCGCCCCCCTGCGCTTCTCTGCGCCTCAGCCGGCCCAGACACACCGGCACAGCCACCAGCATCTCCGTCTGAACCCGACAGAGATCCTGTCTCCTCTCCTGTGTCCATTCATCAAGACTGTTCCCCGCCACGCCCAGGCTGGCCCGGTGGATGCAGAGGACGCAAAACCGAAAAAGCGCCCGTCGCGACAGATACTATCGTCCTCTGCATTCACCCCCGGCACGGGCCAGCCCCCGCGCGTCAGCGCGAAGAGGGGAGGGCAGGCGCCCTGTGCGCCCTGCCCGGTGCGGGGGGAACCTGTCCCCCCGCAAACTAAACAGGCACCTGTCCCCCCGCAATCAATAAAACCGGGGGAATCTATTTACCCGCAAAAACAACATTACCTGAGAGCGCGACCTTTCCCAGGGGGAGCGGCTGATTCTGCGCTCCGTGGCCGACGGGCAGCCCGGCGAGGATGGGGATGTTGAGCGGGCAGAGCAGATCGCGCAGCACGTCCTCTGCGGTGTAGGCGGCGTCCTTGGGGGCGGTGCAGCCGGTGAAGGCGCCGAGGGCGACGCCCCGGAGGCCGGTGAGCATCCCGGCGCTTTGTAATTGGGTGAGCAGGCGATCCAGGCGATAGGGCGCCTCCTGCACGTCCTCCAGTAACAGTATTTTTCCGGCGGTCTGCGGCTGCCAGGGGGTGCCGCAGAGGGAGGCCAGCACGCAGAGGTTGCCGCCGGTGAGGTCGCCTTCGACGGTGGAGCCGGGGTCATCGTCCCAGCGCTCGCCGGTCATCGGGGCGGGGGTTCCGGCGAGGAAGGCGGCGAGGGCGCTGCGGCTGGCGTCGTCGATGTGGTCAGCGAGGGTCTGGACGACGGGGGCGTGGACGGCGGGGCGGCCCCTGGCGGCGAGCGGGTTGAGCAGGGCGGTGCCGTCGGAGAAGCCGAGGAAGGGGATCGGGTCGAGGTCGTCCCAGGGCATCCCGTCGAGGAGGCGGGCGATCCCGTAGCCGCCGCGCGACATCCAGACAGCGTCCGCGCCGCCCCGGAAGGCGCTGATCAGCTCGTCCATGCGGGCGGCGTCGCTCCCGGCGAGGTAGCGGTCGCCGTGGCCGCCGTCGAGCAGCAGGCGCGTGAGGCTGCCGGGGGCGGGGCGGAGGCCCTGATCGGCGAGCCACTGCATCCCGGCGGCGAGGCGGTGCGGGGTGAAGGGGCCGCTGGGGGAGACGACGGTGACGCGGGCGCCGGGCTTCAGCATCAGGGGATCTTCTCGACCAGCGCGGCCTGTATCCAGCCCTCGGTCGACGGGGAGCAGGAGCCGCACCAGACCTTGCGCCGGATGCTGTCCTCGGCGCGCACCTCGACCTCCACCAGCGGGCGATCCAGCACGGCCACCGGGCGGCCGCTGTCATCGACGAGCGTGGCGGGCGCTGACAGGATGCGGGCGCGGTAGGGCTGGATCGCGGGCGCATCCGGCGTGTCCTCCGCTGCGCCGTCCGGCGCGCCGTCCTCCGGTTGTCCCTCCGGCGCTGCGCCGTCCGGCTCCGGCAGCGGCGCGCCGTCCTCCTCGGCGGCCTCGGTCTGGAGGCTCTGGAGGGCGGCGGCGGCCTCCTCCGGCGGGGGGGGGGGCTGGTAGGTGTCGGGGCGCCAGCAGGCGAGCAGCCACAGCATCCGAATCCTGTAACCGGGTTATACGGCGCGGCGAGACGCCTGAGGCATCATGCTGTACCTGTTCCCCATGTTTCTGTTTTTGACCCTCCCCGCCTGCGACAAGCCCGGGGAGACCGCCCCCGCACCGGTCAAGGCTGAGGCGCCCGCGCCGACCCCGAAGCCCGCCCCGAAGCCCCCCCCCCAGGCCGCGCCCGTGTCCAGCATCCCGGCGGACTCGCCGCTGCTGAGCCCGGACAGCGCGAAGGAGCAGGCTCCGGCGGAGTACAAGGTGAAGTTCGAGACCACGCAGGGGGAGTTCTCCCTCCAGGTGACCCGCGCGTGGGCGCCGCAGGGGGCGGATCGCTTCTACAACCTCGTGAAGATGGGCTACTACGACAATGTGGCGTTCTTCCGGGCTGTCAAGGGCTTCATGGTGCAGTTCGGCATCCACGGCGACCCGCTGGTGAACACGAAGTGGCGCGAGGCCCGCATCACCGACGACAAGCCGGCCCAGAGCAACACGCGGGGCCGCATCACCTTCGCCACCTCCGGCGCGGACAGCCGCACCGTGCAGGTGTTCATCAACTTCGGCGACAACAGCAACCTCGACGCGATGGGCTTCTCCCCGTTCGGTGAGGTGGCGGGCGAGGGGATGAAGATCGTGGACAGCCTCTACACCGGCTACGGCGAGGGCGCGCCGCGCGGTCGCGGGCCGAACCAGATGCTGCTCCAGCAGCAGGGCAACGCCTACCTGCAGGCGCAGTTCCCGCAGCTCGACTACCTGAAGAAGGCCACCATCGAGTAGCGCCCCGGCGCTCACCCGATCCGGCGCTCACCCGATCCGCTCTGTGCCGATCCGGCAGGCGTAGCCGAGGATCTTCTGATCCCCGCTGACCGGCGAGGGCGTGGGCAGCCAGCCCCGCGCCAGCCGATCCTGCAGCAGCGCCCCGCTGTCGGGGAGGTGATCGTAGAGGGCGACCGCCCGCAGCGCCCCCAGTCAGGTGCTGTCATAGACCAAAAACAGCGGCGGCTGATCCGGCGCGAGGAACCCTGGCGGCAGCGGCAGGATCACGTCGTGGGTGTACTCGTCCAGGATCAGGATGTCGTGGAGATCGGCCCCGCCCGCCCAGGCGTCGCGGAGCAGCCGCTCCATCGTGTGCTGCGGGGCGGCGAACGCCGCGACGGCGGCCCGGTGCGCGGGGGGCAGGGCGAGGAGGGCTGGGGTCGGCGTGATGGCGGCCACCGGCTCAGCATAGCCGCTTATGATATAAGGCGGCGCGGAGGTAGAGATGGAGAGCCTGTACAACCCGACGCCCGAACACCGGATGCTGCGCGAGATGGTGGCGTCGTTCACCCGCGACGAGGTGGAGCCGCAGGCGGAGGCGTCGGATCGGGCGCAGCAGCTCAACGTACCGCTGTTCCGGCGGCTGGGCGATCAGGGGCTGCTCGGCATCACGATCCCCACGGAGTCCGGCGGGGCGGGGATGGACGCGGTGGCGGCGGTGATTGTCCACCACGAGCTGTCGAAGTCCGATCCGGGGTTCTGCCTGGCGTACCTCGCGCATTCGATGCTGTTCGTCAACAACTTCTACCACTGCTCCAACGCCGAGCAGCGCGGGCGCTACCTGGAGAAGGTGATCTCCGGGGAGTGGGTGGGCGGCATGGGGATGACCGAGCCGGGGTACGGCACAGACGTCCTGGGGATGACGACGACGGCGGTACGGCGCGGCAGCCACTACGTGATGAACGGCACCAAGACCTACATCACCAACGGGCCGGAGGGCCACTGCTTCCTGGTCTACGCGAAGGTTGACGGGCGGGTGACCTCGTTCATGGTGGATCGCACCTGCCCGGGCTTCCGCACCTCCCAGGCGATCCACAAGATGGGGATGCGGGCGTCATCGATGTCCGAGCTGATCTTTGAGGACTGCGAGGTCCCGGTCGAGAACCTGCTCGGCGGCGAGGGGCAGGGCGTCACCCACATGATGCGGAACCTGGAGATCGAGCGGCTGACGCTGGCGGCGATGAGCCTCGGCATCGCGGATCGCTGCCTGGACATCATGGTGCGGTACGGGAACGAGCGCGTGACGTTCGGCAAGCCGATCCACGAGCACGGGCAGATCCAGCGCTACATCGGCGAGAGCTACGCCTCGACCGAGGCGATGCGCGCGCTGATCTATACCGTGGCGCACGGGGTGGGGCCGGGCCAGCGCAACCGGCTCGGCACCGACGCGGCCAAGCTGTTCGCCGCGCCGATCGGCAAGCAGATCGCGGATCACGCGATGCAGGTGCTGGGCGGGGCGGGCTACTGCACGGAGTACCCGGTGGAGCGGCTGCTGCGGGACGCGAAGCTGCTGGAGATCGGCGGCGGCACCATCGAGAGCCACCAGAAGAACATCACGCGCGATCTCGTCAAGATGGTGCGCTGATGGGAGCTGCGGGCGGGCTGCGGGCGGGGCTGCTGGCGGGGTGGATCGGGCTGCTGGCAGGGTGCGGGCCGGACTACGCGGAGTCTCAGGTAGAGGTCGGGCGGCAGAACTGCCGGCTGATGGACATCTGCGGGGATCTGGAGGTGATCGGCTACACGCTGGACGAGTGCATCGCGGCGGCGGAGGCGCAGGACTACGACGAGGACAAGACCTGCCCCGACTACGTGCCGCGCCAGATGCAGGAGTGCCTCGACGCCTGGGAGGCGGCGGTCACGCTGGAGCAGTGTGAGGCGGATCTCTCCGATGCCTGCCGGGTGTGCGGGTAATAATGCTGAAGTATCGCTCATGTAGTGTCAGACAAAATCCCTTCGCCCCGGCACGGGGAGAAGGTGGCGGCGAAGCCGACGGATGAGGGGAAAGCACTTCTCAAACGCCCCTCATCCGACCCTCCGGGCCACCTTCTCCCCAGAGGGGCGAAGGGACACGAACCCCTCTATCTGACACCACATGAGCAAAAATCTACATCGATCCACCCGCTCCTCATCCAACAAAAAATATTTTTTCCGAACCTCTCTGCCCGACTGTGTTCCCTGACCCGCCCCGGCTGGCCCGGTGGATGCGGGGGACGTAATCCCGAAAAAGAGTCGTCATCACAGATATGACCGTTCCCCGCATTCACCCAGGGCTTGGGCCAGCCGTCGCGCCATCTTTGGCGCGGGGGGATGCACCAGCGCCAGCGCAGTGCCGGTGCGGGGGGTTACCCCCGCAAAAAAACCGGGGAGGCACCAGCGCAGCGCCGTGCCGGTGCGGGGGTTTACCCCCGCAAAAATAGAGTACACTGTATGGAATAGAGGCGACGATGATCCTGACCATGAGCGTGTTGAGCAGTATCTCCGAGGCGGCGACTATCGCGGTGGACCCTTCCGGCGGCGGCGACGCGACGACGATCCAGGCGGGCATCGATCTGGCGGCGGACGGGGACACGGTGGAGGTGGCGCCGGGGACGTACCCGGAGGACATCGACTTCGGCGGGCGCACCATCTCGGTCGAGGGGCGCGGCGGATCGGCGGTGACGCTGATCAGCGGCAGCGGCGCGGGGCCGGTGGTGCGGATCGACAGCGGGGAGGGCGCGGGGACGGCGCTGCGGGGGTTCACGATCTCCGGCGGCGACGCGACGGGCTTCACCGACACGGACGCATCGGGCGGCGGGGTGTACGTCGACGGGGTGGCGGCGGTGCTGGACGATCTGGTGATCAGCGGCAACGCGGCGGAGTTCGGCGGCGGGCTGATGCTGAGCCGCGCGGCGGGCGCGACGGTGCTCAATTGCCACATCACCGGCAACACGGCGACCTCCGGCGGCAACCTGTACGTCTACGGGGGCAGCGCGGCGCTCGACGGGGTGGTGCTGGAGGCGGGCGCGGCGGGCGCGAGCGGGGTGGACGGCTACGGCGGCGGATCGGTGTTCTACTCGGCCTCGGTCACGGCGGATCGGGTGGAGTGGCTGAGCAACACCGCGACGAAGTACGGCGGCGGCCACTACGCCTACAACGGGGATCTGAGCTGTACCGGCTGCACCCTCATGGCCAACAGCGCTGAGTCCGGCGGCGGCGGCTACCTCAGCGGCACCGCGCTCACCCTGACCGGGACGTCCGTCATCGGAAACAGCGCGACCCAGAACGGCGGCGGCCTCGGTCTGAGCGCCGCCACGACCGCCGCCTCCCGCCTGCACGTCGAGGGCAACAGCGCCAGCTACGGGGCGGGCGCGGTGATGGTGGGCGGGACGTTTGAGGGCGGGAGCCTGCTGTTCATGGACAACACGGCGGCCGGGGGCGGCGGCGGCGTCTACAACGACGGCGGGACGTTCGGGGCGTGGAACAGCCTGTTCATCGGCAACGTGGCCGCCGGGGCGAACGGCGGCGGCGTGGGGCTGGACGCAGGCGTCGCCACGATCACCGCGAGCATTTTTTATGCCAACGAGGCGTACTCCGGCGGCAGCATCCATGTGAACGCGGGATCGGTGGCGACGCTGACGAACCTCACGCTGGTCGAGAACAGCGGCGCGGGATCGGCGGGCGGGGCGCGCGTCCCGGCGGGCGGGACGATGGCGCTGGTGAACAGCGTGATCGCCTGGTCGACGGCGGGATCGGGCGTCTCCGGCGATCCGGCGGCGACCCTCTCCATCCGCTACAACGACATCTACATGAACAGCGGCGGCGCGACCTCCGGCGGGCTGGCCGATCCCTCAGGTACGCTCGGCAACGTCGCCGTCGATCCAGGCTTCCGCGCCCACACTCAGGACGGCGCCTGGAACGACGATCTCTGCCTCGCGGCCGGGAGCCTGCTGATCGACGCGGGCGATCCGGCCCTGCTGGACGCGGACGGCTCCGCCTCGGACATCGGCGCCTGCGGCGGGCCGCTCGGGCAGTCGTGGGACGTGGACTGGGACGGGTGGACGACCGGGGCGGGCGACTGCGACGATCAGGATGCGACGGTGTTCCCCGGCGCGCCTGAGCGGTGCGACGGGCAGGACGACGACTGCGACGACACCGTCGACAACGCCTGCGGCGAGGACACCGGGGACACCGGGACGTCCGGTGACAGCGGCTCCGACGACACCGGCCCGATCAACGACAGCGACACCGATCCTGCCGATGACACCGCGCCCGTTGACGACACGGATCCTGCCGATGACACCGATCCTGCCGCCGACGACAGCGCCCCGCTCGACGACACCGCGCCCGGCCTGAAGGTCACCGATGACGGCGGGGACGGCTGTGGCTGCGCGCAGGCGGACAATGCGGCGGGCGGCCCGGCGGGGCTGCTGCTGGCGGGGCTGCTGGCGGGGCTGGCGCGGCGGCGCGCAGCCTGAGGAGCCTGCGGCTCAGGCGGGGGTGCAGGCCACGCGGAAGCCGACGTCAGGCGCCCGCACCCACACCGGCAGGCTGATCGCGGCGTCGAGCCGGAGCGTCGCGGCGGGCGTGAGGAAGCCGCCCCCGCGCACGACCGGCCCGGCCTCGGACTGGCACCACTCGCGGACGTTCCCGGCCATGTGGCGCACGCCCCAGGGGCTCTCGTCGAGGGGGAAGTCCTCCGGCCCTGCCCGCCCCGGTGCGGTGGCGTGGCTCTCGCGGAGGCAGGCGAAGGAGGGATCGGCGAAGTCGCCCCAGGGGAGGAGGCGGCCGTCGGTGCCGCGCGCGGCCTTCTCCCACTCGACGCTCTGCACCGGGCGCCACGTCCTGCCGGTGCAGGCGGAGAGCCACGCGCAGAAGCCGGTGACCGCCTCGAAGGGGACGCGGGAGATCGGGGCGTCCAGCGGCTCCTCGGCGGCGCGGAGGCGCCCGTCCGGGCCGGGGCGGAACAGCGGGCGCTCCCCGTCGCGGGGGAGGAGATCGTTGACCGCGTCGCGCAGCCCGTGATCGGAGAGCGCCTGCAGGAAGGCGAGGTACTCGCGCACGGAGACCGGGTGGCGCCGGATCAGGAAGCCGTCGACCCATACCGGCTGGAGCCTGGGCCCGGAGAGGAACGGCCCGGCGGGGATCCAGCAGGCGTCGGGCGGGCAGTCGGCGGACGGGAGGAGCCGGAGGGGCGGCTCGGTGCCGTCGGGGTGGCGGAGGCGCGTGTGGAGGTTGCGGCTGATGGTGAGCGGGAGGAGCGCATCGGCACAGCCGGGGGCGGAGAGCCGGAGCAGGTAGCGCCCGACGGGCAGCTCCACGGCCCGGAGCGGCGTCCGCCCGAGGGAGCGGGGCGCGCCGGGCTGGAGGCGGCGGCTGCGGGCCTCGTAGCGGCAGAGGGTGACCTCGGCCTCAGGGGCGGCGGAGAGGGAGAGGGCGCCGATCCCGCGCAGCCAGGCGTCGTAGCGGCCCCGGTTGTGGGTGCGGAGCAGGAACTCCCAGCGCGCGGCCTCGCGGGCGTCCCGGCGGGCCTCGGCGTCCCGGTGGCGGCTGTGGTACCAGGAGGCGAGGCGGTCGTGGATGGTGGCGAGGGCGGGGGCGTGGGTGAGGGCGGAGCGGAGCAGGTGAAGCTCCTCCTCCTCGCAGGTGGCGGCCTCGGTCTCCAGCCGGTCGGCCTCCTCCTCCATCGCCCAGTGCGCCTCCTTCTGCTCCGGCGGGGCGTGGGGCGGGAGCAGGCTCAGGGCGCGCTCGGCGCGATCGCGGAGGCTCCGGGCCGAGGCGCGGAGGCGCTCGACCATCAGGCCCATCTCCTCAGCCTGCGCGACGGCCCGCTGCGCCTTCTCGCGGGCAGAGGCGCCCTCCAGCCACGCGGCGATCTCGGCCTCCAGCACGCCCGCGTCGGGGTGGCGGTCGGCGGGGTCGCGGGACATGGCGGTGAGGCAGATCTGGAGGAGATCGTCGGGCGGTTCGAAGCCGGGGCGGGAGGGGAGGGGCGGCGGCTGGCGGACGAGGGTCTCCAGGATCTCCTGCACCGATCCGAGGTAGGGCGCCCGCCCCGACAGGACGGCGTAGAGCGTCGCGCCGAGCGAGTAGACGTCGCAGGCGGGGGTGGCCACCCGGCCCGGCTCCATCACCAGCTCCGGCGCGATGTACATCGCCGTCCCCTCCAGCGCGTCCGGCTGCCCCGGCGTGTCCGGGAGCGAGCCGTCGAGGCAGATCGCGAACCCCCAGTCCACCACCAGCACCTCCCCCCACGGCCCGAGCAGGATGTTGTCCGGCTTCAGATCGCGGTGGACGAACTGGCGCTCGTGCGCGTAGCCCATCGCCTCGCAGGCGCGGCGCAGGTGCTCGACGAGGCGGCGCAGCCCGATCATCACCCGGATGTCCTCAGGGTCGAGGTCGATGTCCTGGTGGAACTGGAGGATGGCGTCGCGGAGCGTCCGGCCCTGCACCTCCTTCATGCAGAAGAACGGCCGCCCGTCCGGCATCTTCCCGGAGCTGTGGACCGGTACGATGCAGGGGTGTTCCAGCCGCGCGGTGACGCGGGCCTCAGCGACGAAGCGGCGGAGCTGATCCGGCTCCTGCATCCGGTCGGCCCGCAGGATCTTGATCGCCATCGTCCGGTCGAGAACGGGATCCTGTACCCGGTAGACGTCCCCCACGCCCCCCCGTCCGAGGAGCTGCAGCAGTTTCGGTGGCGACATGGTGTGCATATGTTCCCTCTTATAGCTGAGGAGGGGGACGCAGGGTAGGATACACTGAATCAACCTTGAGGAGATCCCGATGCTGAGGAGCTGTCCCCGTTGTTCCATCCCCGCCCGCGAAGGGGCGGCATGTCCCGGCTGCGGCGCGCACGTCCCCTCCCGGAGCGCCCTCCTGATCCCGGCGCTCCTCGGGCTCGCCCTCGCAGGCTGCGATGACGGCTCCGGCAAGGACGACAGCAGCACCGCCATCGCCCTCTACGGCGCGGTCGCCACGAGCGACTTCGACTACGACGGCTACGACTCCGTGGACACGGGCGGCGACGACTGCGACGACAGCGACGCCAACATCCACCCCGGCGCCAGCGAGACGGCTGACGACGGCGTAGACTCCAACTGCGACGGCGAGGACAACACCTGATGCACTTCTGCCCCTCCTGTGATCACCTCCTCCGCGACGCGGATCGCTGCTGCCCCCACTGCGGCACCTGCCAGCCGAAGCGCGACCTCCTGACCTCCACCGCCCGCGCCGCCCTGATGGGCCTCGCCCTCGGCGCGACCGCCTGCATGCCGGTCGCCAAGTACGGGGGCGGGGACAGCTTCGGCTACGACAGCGACACCGCCTCCACCGCCGTAGACGCCGACGCGGACGGCTACCCCGCCGCCACCGACTGCGACGACGCCAACGCCGACATCCACCCCGACGCCACCGAGACCCCCGGCGACGGTGTTGACAGCAACTGCAACGACGACGACGATACCTGAGCGGGATATTCCGGTCAGATATTCCTGTCTGATATATCTGACGGATATTCCAATCAGATATATCAGTCGGTTATATCCTCCTCCACGATCTCAAACCGCCCGAAGTCGTACCGCTCCCCTGCGGCCTTCTCCACCTGCACCAGCCGCTCCTTCCGCCCTGCCTTTCTGAGCTGCATGACCCGGTGATAGCACCACGGGTTGTTCCCGCGCCGCCCGAGCAGCGTGTGGGTGGTGAAGGAGCAGCCTGCCATGCAGATGTCGTTGTAGTAGCAGGTTTTGCAGAACCCCCAGAGCTCGTCTGCGGTGCGCTTGCGGGTGAAGTTGAGCTCCGGGGTGTCCTGCCAGATCTGTTCCAGGGTGAGATCGCGGACGTTCCCGCCCACATAGGGGGCTGAGGGCAGCGAGGGGCAGGCTTTGACAGAGCCGTCAGACTCGATGCCGATGACGCCGCGCCCGGCGGCGCAGCCGGACCAGAAGCGCTCGCGGCCGCCGGGGCGGGAGCGGAGGACCTGCTCGTGGGGGCCGTAGTAGCCGACGTTGTTGCCGGTCTGGATGTTGAAGGCGCGGCGGGGGACGGGGCGCTCATGGGGGCGCGGGTGCTGGACGGCGTCGATCTGGATGGCGGCGAGGGTGTCGATGACGGCGACGATGTCGGGCGGATCGAGGAGCCACTCGGGGTGGTCGGCTGCGTTGCCCATCGGGACGGTGAGCTGCACCTGCCAGCCGACGGCGCCGTGATCGCGCAGGAGCGCGCTGAGCTCCCAGAGCTGATCCTTGGTGAGCCGGTTGATCTGGGTGTTCGCGGTGCAGGGCAGTCCGGCGGCGCGGATGGCGGTCAGGGCGCGGAGGGCGGCGGCGTGGCTGCCGTGGTTGCCGCGCAGCGTGTCGTGGGCGGCCTCCAGCCCGTCGATGGAGATCCCGATGCTGGAGATCCCGGCGGCCTTGAAGCGCCCGATCCGCTCAGGGGTGAGGGCGCGGCCGCCGGACTGCATCGAGACGCGCAGCCCGGCCGCGACGAGGTGCGCGACGACCGCATAGACGTCGGCGCGCAGGTAGGCCTCTCCGCCGATCAGCGTGACCTCCCGGCAGCCGAGCCCGGCGAGGGAGGCGGCGACCTCGCGGATCTTTTCGGTGGACAGCTCATCAGCGCGGGCGCTCCCGGCGCGGGTGCCGCAGTGCTGGCAGGGCTGGTCGCAGCGGGTGGTAAGCTCCCATACGGCGTAGACCGGGACGCTGCGGGACAGCTCAGCGGCGCTGACCTCGCGCGGGCTGGGGCCGGGGCGCGCCTCCGGGGGGAGGACAGGGTCAACGGGCATAGAGCTGGATCCCGGCGGCGGCGTCGCGGGTCATCTGCAGCGCCTCCTCCCAGTCGGGGTGGCGGAAGATCAGGTAGCCGTCTGAGAGCAGGGTCTGCTTCCAGTCGCGGCGGCGGGCGCCGACAGGGAGCAGAGCGTTTTTTACCACGTGCGGGCCGTGCCGCTGGAGGAAGGCGTCGAGTCCATCGACCCGGTGGATGGTGCCCTGCCCGCGCGCCCGCTTGAAGACGCAGGCGACGTTGTAGCGGCGGGCGGCGTCGGCCTCGAACCTGCCGTGGCAGACGGCGCGCGCCCACTCGCGGAACAGGTCGATGTCCGAGGTGTAGTTCATCTGATCGACGAGGCAGGCCCCGCCGTTCCGGCAGCCGATCTCGCCGAACACCGCCTCGCCGCTGGCGGTCAGGTACCACTCCATGTGGGCGAAGCCGTCGCCCATGCCGAGCGCCTCCAGCACCCCGGCGCCGAGCGCGCGCCCGGCCCGCAGATCGGGGCGGTCGAGATCCCGGACGGTGATCTGAGCGGGGCTGATCCACTCCTCAGAGCGCATGATCAGCGGGCGCGGCATGTACTGGACGACGTTCTCATAGACGGGGACGCCGCCGATGCAGACGGTGTCCCAGGTGAATTCTTCTCCGTCAATGAACTCCTCGACGCTGGCCTCAGTGACGTGCCGCATCTGAGCCAGGGCGCTGCCGAATTCCCGATCGTTCTCCGCCCGGAAGGTGTCGGCGGAGCCCGCCCCGGCGATGGGCTTGATGATCAGCGGGTACCCGATGGCGCGGGCGGCCTCCCACGCCTCCTGCTGGCTGCGGACGCGGGCGGAGTGCGGGACGCGCAGCCCGGCGGCCCGGACGCGCTCCTTCATGATCTGCTTGTCGCGGAAGCCGCGTACGGTGTCCTCCGACATGCCCGGGATGCCCCAGCGGTCGCGCATGCGGGCGGCGAGCAGCACCAGCGGCTCCCAGTTGCACAGCACGCGGTCGATGTTCCGGCCGGACAGCCAGCGCTGGACGCGCTGGATCACATCGTCCTCGTCCATGATCGACGGCACCTGCAGCCAGGCATGCAGGTGATCGCGCAGCGCTGGATCGAGCGATTCGGCTGGGCTGTCGCCCACTCCGAAGACGCGGGCGCCGACCTCAGCGAGGCCACGGGTGAAGTGCGGCTGCTCAGGGGGGTAGCCAGGAGAGAGGAAGATCACATCCATGTCACCCGATAACCCGACCGGTATACTGGCGGCGGACGCCTCACCGCTATTCTATTGGCGAATGAAGTTGATATGGGTTAGATGAAAACCGCACGTCCGTCTGTGCACACAGAAGGATGTACACAGGACGGAACCCTGCCGGACGGTGCCCGGGTGACGGATAGGGATTCTGCAGCCAGAGACCTGGGCAGGATGGACAGAGAGATGCGGATCTATGTGGGTAACCTCCCCTTCAACACCGGTGATGACGAGCTGCGTGAGATTTTCTCCTCCTGCGGAGAGGTGAGTTCGGCTAAGGTGGCAGCGGATCGGGACAGCGGTCGGTCGCGCGGCTTCGGGTTTGTGGACATGGTGGACAACGCTGAGGCGCAGCGCGCGATCAACGAGCTCAACGGCTTCCGGGTCGGCGGCCGCGCGCTGGTCGTGAACGAGGCGCGCCCGCTGGAGCCGCGCGGAGATCGTCCCGGCGGCTTCAGCCGGGATCGCCGTGACAACAACCGCTTCGACCGGAATGGCGGCGGCTACGGCGGGGGCGGCGGCGGCGGCGGCGGCGGGGGCGGGGTTCAGGGCGCGGACCCCAGCGAAGGACAGGAGCACGCGTGTCCCCTCCCATCGCGCGCCGACCACGC
>JBEIQZ010000289.1:0-7800 GCA_040376255.1 Alphaproteobacteria bacterium | reverse complement strand
CCTGAAGACGCCCGCCAGAGGGCGTCGCCAGAGGGCGTGAGGAAGTCAGGGATGAAGGTGCTTTCTCAAAAAGCACCGTTCTTGCTTGATTATTCGTGATGGACGGCCCGTTTTGGGAATTTTCGTTTTTTCCGTCTATCGGCAAGTCCAAAAAATGGGGTTGCACCGTTGGCATCTCTGAGGATATCTGCTATATAGCGGTTTCCGAAAGTGAGGGGGTTCCACCCTTTCTCTCTCAAGGAGATCGGAGTTCTCAACATCCCACAGCATGAAGAAGCCAGAACGGAGAGTTTTGGATTTTTTGGATTGTTGGATTTTATCCAAGCAGCCGCTACACCAGTCACAGGAGCAGACATGAACAAGGCCGACCTCACCGAGCAGCTTGCCGCCAAGACGGGTCTCCCCAAGATCCGCGCCGCGCTGTACGTCAACACCCTCATGGACACCATCCAGGAAGCCCTCACCAAGGGTGACAAGGTGACCATCAGCGACTTCGGCACCTTCACCGTGTCGCAGCGCCGCCAGTTCAAGGGCCACAACCCGAAGAACGGCGCCGAGATCCAGGTCCCCTCCCGCCGCATCCCGGTCTTCCGCGCCGGCAAGGGCCTCAAGGAAGCCCTCAACGTCAGCGGCAGCTGAGGTTGACGGTCGTCGGCCTCCCGGCCGGTGACAGGGCAGGCGGCGGGGTGTCCCCGCCGCCTGTCGCCGTTTTGAAGGTTGTCGCTCCCATGTGCTGAGAATTACACTCGCACGACGCAGATGGGCCGGATCTTCGCTCCAGGGTTGACCCCGACCCGGCCGGGATAATCTTGTGGCCGGAGGCAGGAATGGAAGGATCTGTGCAACCGGTTTCTGCGAGGGGTCAGGACAAGGAGGGGCAGCCGCGCGCCACCCTCACCTCGATGGCCGCCGATGCCAGTCTCCCCACACGCTGGGGTGATTTCCGCGTCCGCGCCTACGAGGGAGCAGACGGCAAGGAGTACGGGGTGCTGATCCGGGGGGATGTGGCGGATCAGGAGGAGGTCCCGGTGCGGCTCCACTCGGAGTGCTTCACCGGGGACGTGATGGGCAGCCTCCGCTGTGACTGCCGCGATCAGCTGGAGGCCGCGCTCACCTGGGTGGCCGGGGCTGAGCGGGGGGTGATCGTCTATCTGCCTCAGGAGGGGAGGGGGATCGGGTTGGCGAACAAGATCCGGGCCTATGCCCTCCAGGATCAGGGCCTCGACACCGTCGAGGCGAACATCGCGCTCGGCTTCCCCGACGATCTGCGCCGCTATGATGTCGCCGCCGCCATCCTCGAACACCTGCAGATCCGCTCGCTGGTGCTGCTCACCAACAACCCCTCCAAGATCCAGGCGCTCCGGAGCGCCGGGATCGACGTGGTCCGCCAGCAGCCGCTCCAGATGACGCCGAACATGCACAATGAGCGCTATCTTCAGACAAAGCGGGCAAAGAGCGGCCATCTGCTCTAGAGATCGGGGATCTTCTGACCGCTTGTTGACAAGATGGCTGTCACACAGCTACCCTTCCCGTTGTCGGATGGTGTCACATGCGCGCGACCTCTCTGCTTGCTCTTCTGCTCAGCCCGCTCCTCTTCCAGCTCTCCTGCGCTACCGCAGAGCCTGAGTACGAAGATATCGCCTACCCGGTGCTGGTGATCTCTGAGACCAACCTGGAGTTTGGCAACATCGATCCCGGCCAGAGCGCAGATCGCTCCTTCGAGATCCGCAACGAAGGCGACATGGTCCTCGGCATCGGCACCCTGGAGATCGGCAAGGGCATGATCGGCGGGAACGGGGAGCCCAATTTCACGCTCTCCTACGACATCGAGCGCATGATCTGCCCGGAAGGCACCGGTGACACCGCCACCGAGGCCGACGCCACCGCGAAGGCCAGCGGCAAGGCCGCCGACAGCGGGGACACCGCCACCAACAACGGCGGCGAAGACGATCCGCCTGTCGCAGAGGGCGTGCTGTTCACGCTCCCGCCCGGCTGCAGCATCCCGGTCATCGCCTCCTTCAGCCCGGTCAACATCGGCCAGATCTACGGCAGCGTCCTCATCGAAGCCGTCCAGGCGACGCTCACCGAGGAGCAGGACAAGGCCAACGAGCTGCCGGACTACCTGCGCGATCCGATCCGCTGGCGCCAGCAGCTCTACCTGCACGGCGAGACGGACGAGGAGCGCGGCATCCTCGTCGTGCGCCCGCGTCAGATCGACTTCGGCTCGATCAACCCCGGCGAGATCTATGGGAACGTCCGGCAGATCGATGTCACCAACTACGGCGATGGCGACATCGTCCTCGGCGAGATCACCGTCGAGGACACCTGCAGCCCCTACTTTGACATCACCTACTCCTACAACGCGGGCCGCGTCCTGAAGCCGCAGGAGACCGGCCTCATCGAGGTGACCTTCACCCCGATGGACACCGATCCCGCCTTCTGCGACATCCACGTCCTCTCCGACGATCTCAACACCCCCGACGTCGACATCTCGATGAAGGGCAACGCCGGCACCGACCCGGCGAACGAGCCGCCGCGCGTCTCCGTGCGCAGCCCCGATCCCGGCTACCGCTACAGCGGCATCGGCGATCTCCGCATGGAGCTCAACGTCTTCGACGTGAACCAGCCCGCCACCACGCTGATCTGCAAGGTCAAGAGCGCCCTGCTCCAGCAGGTGTCGGTCGCCACCTGCACGCCCGGCGATGACTCCGGCCATGTGTTTGTGGACATCCCGGCGGACATCCTCGACCTCCCCGGCGTGGACACCCTGCTCGTCACCGTCACCGACTCCAGCGAGACCACCGCCTACGCCTCCACCTCCATCCTCGTCGCCACCGAGTACCCGGAGGGCGACGACGACGGCGACGGCTTCGACGACAGCACCAGCCCCCCCGACTGCGACGACGGGAACCGGAACACCTACCCCGAGGCCGCCGAGATCTACGACGGGCAGGACAACAACTGCAACGGCCTCGTCGACGAGGACACCATCGGCTACGATGATGACGGCGACGCCTTCAGCGAGGTCGACGGCGACTGCAACGACTTCAACCGGCAGGCCTACCCGCGCGGCCCCGAGCGCGGCGACGCGGTGGACAACGACTGCGACGGGCTCGTCGATGAGAGCACCTCGCTCTATGACGACGATGGCGACGGCTACGCCGAGGTCAACAACGACTGCGACGACAACGATCCCACGCTCGCCCCCTCCGCCACCGAGATCTGCGACGACGGCATCGACAACGACTGCGACGGCCTGCAGGACGTCGCCGACAACTGTGTGAAGCCCACCTCTGCCCCGATCATCATCGGCGAGGTCCACCCCTCTCAGAACGCCTGCCTCTCCGGCGAGCGCGTCACGCTCGACATCATGGTCTACGACGCAGACGGGCAGGTCACCTCCTACAGCTGGTCGGACGACGGCGGGAACGGGGTGGCGAGCTTCGACAACCCCTTCGCCCAGTCGGTCAACTGGACATGCCCTGAGCTCGTGGAGGGCAGCGCCGGCCGCCAGTACAACATCTACGCGGTCGGCGCTGATCCGGACGGCCAGTCGGTGTGGTCCTTCGGCAACATCACGGTCTACCCCGCCGACTACGAGCTCTACGAGCCCTACACCAAGACCACCATCACCCAGAGCGGCGGCTGCAGCACGGTCGGCGCGGCCTCCGGCCTGCTGCTGCTGAGCGCGGTCTCGGCGCTGGTGCGGCGCCGCCGGTCGGCCTGAAGGGGCAGTCTCTGAGGGTCAGGCGAACAGGCGGCCCAGCCCCACGGCGACTGCGGTGGGGGTCCGCAGGATGTGGGCCCCGAGCCCGGCGCGCCGGAACCCGTTCGCCTCCAGCAGCGCGAGCTCCTCCGGCGCCCAGCCCCCCTCCGGCCCGACCGCCAGCGCGGCGGCCCCGGCGCTCCCGATGAGCGGAGGGGCCTCCGGTTGGGCGATCCAGCGGGCCTCCGGCAGCCCCTCCAGCGCGGCGGCGAGCGGGCAGGCGGGGCGGATCTCCGGCAGGTGGACGCGGCGGCACTGGGTGGCGGCGGCGTGCAGGACGCGATCGAGCCGATCCATGCGCGGATCGCCGGGCGGGCTGTAGCGGGCGCGGATCATGCGCAATTCGGTGAGTCCCGCCTCAGTCGCGAGGGTCAGCGCCTCCTCCAGCAGCGCGGCGCGCGGGAGGCCGAGCAGCAGCAGGCGCGCGGGCAGCGCGGGCAGCTCCGTCCAGCTCAGGATCTCCACCCCGGCGCGCCCCTCCTCCACGCGCTCCAGCCGGGCCTCCGCCTGCCGTCCCCGCCCGTCCGACAGCCGGAGCAGGCTCCCGCGCGGCAGCCGCAGCACGCGGAGCAGGTGGTGGCTCTCCTCCGGGCTGAGCGCCAGCAGGCCGCCGTCGGGGATCGCCGGGACGACCACCTGCCGCATCAGGCCGCCCGGTTCCGGTAGCCGAGCGAGACCCAGTCGCCGTCCGTCTCCTCGTAGAGCGCCTCGCAGGCTTTGAAGGCGGTCCGCACCTTGTCGGCGCGCTCGGCGAGGACGCCCGCGAAGCACATCGGCCCGGCGGCCACCCGGCAGAGATCGGCGGAGAGATCGGCCAGCACCTCGGCGAAGAGGTTGGCGACCACGAGATCATACGGCCCGGCGACGTCTCTGAGCGGGCGGCAGTGGAAGTCCACGCTCAGCCCGTTGGCGGCGGCGGCGGCCTGCGCGGCGATCACCGCGTCAGGGTCGATGTCGTTGCCCTCGGCGATCATCCCGAGCTTCGCCCCGGCGAGGGCGAGGATGCCGGAGCCGCAGCCGACGTCCAGCAGGCGCCCGCCGGAGACGGCATAGCGGTCGATGGCGCGCAGGCAGGCGCGGGTGGTGGCGTGCTCGCCGGTCCCGAAGGCGTTGCCCGGCTCGATCACGATGGTGCCGGGGACGGGCTTCCAGGGCGGGGTGATGATCAGCCGATCCGATATGTGGAGGGTGTCGAAATTCTGCTTCCACTCCTGCTCCCAGTCCTGCTCCGCGATCTCCTGCCAGACCGGCGCAGCCGATCCGTGCTCCGCGATCGCGGCGAGGCGGGCGTCGGACGGGCGCTCACGGAACCACGCCCGCAGCAGCACCTCCTTCGGCCGCCGGGGAGCGGGGCCGCTGTCCCAGGGCTGGCGGAAGCGCGGGGTGTGGCCGGGCGGGTTGTCCTCCTGCACGCCGACGGCGCCGAGCAGCATGAGCGCGCGCGAGAGCGCCGCCGCCTGCTTCCGGTGGGTGAGAAGCTGGTATTCCTGCCAGATCATCAGTGCGCGGGGGCAGAGGGGGGCGGGGGCTCCGGCAGGCTGCCGCCGGCGCGGGCGACCTTCAGGATCGCGGTGATCTCTTCGTAGCCGCCGTTGATCTTGACCCAGCGATCCCCGAACGGCCCCTTGAGGAAGATCGAGGGGGTGCCGTTGATGTTGGCCTTCCCGCCGCCCTCCACGTCCTCACGCACCGCCGCCTCGGTGGCGGGGTCGGCCATGCAGGTCTCGAAGGCGGCGGTGTCGATGCCGGACTGCTCGACCATGAAGCGGATGTCGTCCTTGCTCAGGTACTGCTGGTTCTTGAACATCTTCTCGGCGAGCGGCCAGAAGGCGTTCTGTGCGTTGGCGCAGACGGAGGCGGCGGCGGCGCGGCAGGCGTCCTTGTGGCCCTCCCACTCGACGAAGTGGTTGCAGGTCTGGCTGATCGGGTAGTGCTTGTAGCGGACGCTGACGTCGGGGTTCTCCTCGACGACCCGCTTCAGCTCGGGGAACATCAGCGCGCAGTGCGGACACTGGAAGTCGGCCCACTCGACGAGGACGTACTTGGCTTCGGGGTTCCCCTTGATCGGATCGTTCGGCTCAAAGGTGACATCTCCAGCGGCGAGCTCGTAGGTGCCGCGCAGATCATCGGCGGTCACCGGCCCGGCGCTCTTGGCGGACGCCGCAGCGCTCCCGCCTGCCCCGGTGACCATGATGCCGAGGATCAGCCCGGCCAGCCCGGCCACCACGCCGGGGCCGCCCTCAGACTGCAGCGCCGAGAAGACCGTGTCGCCCGCGCCCGGCCCGGCGATCCGGCTGAGCCGGTTGCGCTCCAGGGTGCTGCCGATGAGGAGCAGGAGGTTGAGGACGTAGGTGGCCGCGCACATCGGGCAGAGCGCGCCGACCTGGCTCATCGCCCAGCCGAGGTAGACGTCGAACCCCACCGCCACCACGCCGCCGATCTGCATCAGCAGCAGCGCGCCGCCGCGCTGGAAGAGCGCGTGGCGTCCGGCGAGCCAGGACATCGCCAGGTAGAAGCCGAACCCGTAGAGCGCGACCGGCACGCCGAGCAGCTTGCTGTACTCGCTGCTGTTGACCGCAGTGCAGCTTATCTTCTCGCTGATGTCGCAGATCGCCTGCCCGGCGCTCGCATGCTCCATCCCGAGGTAGAGGCTCAGGGCCGCCCCCGCCGCCGCCGAGAGAAGGAGGCCCTGCGGGCGGGCGAAGGCGACTGCCCCGGCCGCGACGAGCAGCAGCAGACCCAGCCCCCCCATCACGGCTGTCCCGTCAGCAGCCGATGCGGTGAGGGGGACGGTCAGGAGGAGGAGCGCAGAAAGCCAGCGGGAGAGAGAGGATGTCTTCATCTGGGACTCGTTGCGCGCTGCTATCCCGTCCGCTCTCAGCGTGCTTGCACTCTCTTGTCTCAGCGGCCCTGTCTCAGCGGCCCAACTTAGCGGCCCTGCCTCAGCGGCCCTGTCTCAGCGCCCGCTGGATGTCGCGCTTCGCCTCAGCCTCGCGGGTGGCCTCGCGCTTGTCATGGAGCCTCTTGCCGCGCCCGATGGAGAACTCCAGCTTGCACCAGCGCCCCTGAAAAAAGAGGCAGAGCGGAACCAGCGTGATCCCGCGATCCCGCACCCGCTGGCGCAGGCGCAGCAGCTCCAGCTTGTGGAGCAGCAATTCGCGCGGGCGGGTCGGTTCATGGTTGTAGCGGTTCGCCTCGGTGAACGGGGCGATATGGGCGTTGTTGACGAGCAGACGACCGTCGTTGACGAACCCGACCCAGGCGTCGTCGAGGTTCGCCCCGTGGCGCCGCAGGCTCATGACCTCAGAACCGCTGAGGATCAGACCGGCCTCCCAGGTGTCGGAGAGCTCATATTCGAAGCGTGCGCGCCGGTTCTGGCTGACGACCTGGCGACTGCGGTTGATAGGCATAGCCCCTTCTCTTTAACCCGTCCCGCCGTCCTGCTCCACCCTGTCCGTGAGGAAAGTAGAATGCAAGAAAGAAAGAATGGGGGAAAATAAAGTGATTTCAATGAGTTACATGGCATTCTTCATGTCCTCTCTTGCAGGCGTCGCGCGGGCAGATATGATACGTGGCGCGTCCGGGTGCGGGAAGAGGGGCAGGGGGGATGGGGAGAGAACGGAACACATCAGAGCGCCGCGCGCTCCGATCGACACCGCAGGCGGTGGCCAACCACCCGCAGCACCACTCTGTGTTGCGGGAGGAGGTGGTGCGCTGGCTCCAGCCGGGGCCGGGGCGGCGCATGGTGGACGGCACGCTCGGCTGGGGCGGCCACACCGAGGCGATGCTGGAGGCGGGGGCGACCGTCTGGGCGCGGATCGCGATCCCGACGCGCTGGAGGCGAGCCGTCAACGGCTCACCCCGCAGGTGGCGTCAGGCCGGCTCCGGCTGCTGCACGTGTGCGCGTCGGGGCTGGCAGAGCGCCTCAAAACAGAGGCAGAGCCAGGGCAGACCCCGGACGGCTTTGACGGGGTGTTGCTGGATCTCGGTGTGTCTTCTCCGCAGATTGATCGCCCTGAGCGCGGGTTCTCCTT
>JBEIQZ010000947.1:0-1143 GCA_040376255.1 Alphaproteobacteria bacterium | reverse complement strand
GAAGCCCGGCCAGGAGCGTGCGCCTTTCTTCTTCATCCGGGTCGACGAGGCCGGCAATGTTTCCAAGCGGCTGGACGGGGCGGGCTTCCCCTTTGCCCGGCATGGCGGCGGCTGCCCCCTCTGGAGCGTCCACCAGGCCTTCCGCACGCCGCGCCAGATCGTCACCCAGTGGCTGGAGCTACCGGATGGCCAGAAGTTCTTCTCCATCGCCCGGACGGTGACCGCCGGCGGCGGCGGCTTCGGCGCCCCGCGGATCGAGAGGGCCATCGCCCTGGGCTGCGCGGAAGAGCACGCCCACCGCCTGGTCTACGCCCAGGACCACCGGGACGGGGGCCCGGACCAGGCCACGCCCATCGGGGTGACCTGCCGGCTCTGCCACCGGGCAGACTGCGCCGCCCGCTCAGCCCCGCCCATCGGCCGCCAGATCCTGCCGGACGACTACCGCAGGACCCTGGCACCCTTCGGGTTTTCGGATGCCTGATTCGAGGGCCTGAGGGGCCCGCGCCCCATTGAAGCCCCGCGCTGCGCAGAGTATGGGGGCGCCGCTGCGGCAGGCTCTGCAGCCGCGCCCGGGCGCCCGTCGGCGGCCCGATCTGAAAGGTCGGAATGTCATGAAGGTCAGCACATCCCTCGCTGTTGCGGATCTCCTGCACGCCTTCGTCGAACAGGAACTCCTGCCCGGAACCACCGTCTCCCCGGCCGCCTTCTGGACGGCGCTGGAACGCCTCCTGAAGGACTTCCAGCCCCGCAACCGCGCCCTGCTGGAGCGCCGCGACGCCCTGCAGGCGCAGATCGACGCCTGGTGGAAGGATCGCCAGGGCCAGCCCTTCGATCTCGCCGGGCAGACCGAGTTCCTGACCCGGATCGGCTATCTCCTGCCGGAGCCCAGCCCTTTCACCCTCAGCACCGGGAACGTCGATCCCGAGATCGCCAGCACCGCCGGACCCCAGCTGGTGGTCCCGGTTTCGAACGGCCGGTACGCTCTGAACGCCGCAAACGCCCGCTGGGGCAGCCTGTACGACGCCCTCTACGGCACCGACGCCCTGGAGCCCCCGACGGGAGGCAAGGGCTATGACCCGGCCCGCGGGGGCAAGGTGATCGCCTATGCCCGGGGCGTACTGGACCGCGCCGCGCCCCTCGCCG
>JBEIQZ010000334.1:0-7014 GCA_040376255.1 Alphaproteobacteria bacterium | reverse complement strand
CCGTCCGCCCGCCCGCCGCCGGGGAGCCGGCCCCGGCGGGGGTGGCCGGGGGGCTGTGGGCCGTCCACGGGGGCGCCTTCTACAACGTCCACAAGTACGCCGGGGCGCCCGCGAAGCTGCCGGAGGTGCTGCACTGGTTCAAGTGGGAGGCGTACCTCACCTGGATCACCGGGTTTTTGTTGCTGCTGCTGCACTTCTGGTCGCAGGCCGGGACGATGATGGTCGATGCGGGCGTGATGGCGCTGACCCCGGCACAGGCGGTCGGGGTGGGGGCGGGGACGCTGATCGGCGGCTGGCTGTTCTATGACGGGCTGTGCCGCACATCGCTGAAGGAGCGGGGCGGGCTGCTGGCGGCGATCCTGCTGGCCTTCATCACGGCGGTCTCCTGGGGGCTGTTCCACGCGCTCTCCGCGCGGGCGGCGTACATCCATGTCGGGGCGATGGTCGGGACGTGGATGGCGGCCAACGTGCTGTTCGTCATCATCCCCGGGCAGCGGGCGATGGTGGAGGCGATGATCTCCGGCGCGCCGCCGCCGCTGGAGCGCGGCAAGGCCGGGGCGCTGCGCTCGCTCCACAACAACTACCTGACCTTGCCCGTGCTGTTCACCATGATCAGCGGCCACTTCCCCCAGACCTGGGGCCACCCGCAGGGCTGGCTGATCCTCATCGCGCTCGGGCTGGTCGGGGCGTCGTGGCGCCACTGGGTCAACCTCGACGAGCGCGGCGTCCACAAGCCCTGGATCCCCGCCGCCGCCCTGCTCGCCTTCCTCGGCCTCGGCCTGCTGCTCCGCCCCGCCCCCGCGCCCGCCGCCGCCGACGGCGCACCCGCCGTCCCGATGGTCGAGGTGCAGCAGATCGTCGCCGCACGCTGCCTGAGCTGCCACGCCACCGCCCCGATCCAGCCCGGCTTCGTCAGCCCCCCGAAGGGCATGATCCTGGAGACCCCCGCCCAGATCCTCGCCGCCGGGCCGAAGATCCACCAGCAGGTCGTCGTCGCCGGGGTCATGCCGCTCGGCAACCTCACCGGGATGACCCCGGAGGAGCGGGCGCGGATCGGTCAGTGGTGCGCAGAACAGGGTTTTGAGTAGTAGTTTTCATGCGTCCATCAGCCGCAGCCGCCCCCCGGCGGCGCCACCAGCGACAGCCCCGCTTGACCTGCCTGCCCCGCCTCCAGCCGCCCGGCGGCGGTCAGGGTCGCGCCGGCCTTGATGCCCTGCTCATAGAACAGCCAGGTGATGTTGATGCCCATGCTGTCCTTCGGCGCGAGCCCATGCCGCTCCAGCATCGCCCGCTCCTTCTCGTTGGCGCCGTCGAAGATCGATGTCGAGCTGCGCTCTGAGAGCTTCACTGAGATCTCGGCGTCCGCCGGATCGATCCGCACGCGCTGGTCGCCGACCCGCAGGAAGAACGGGGCGCGCGCCTCCTCCTTCGCGTGGATCTTCTCCATCTCCCCGATCGTCGTCCGCGCCGTCGCCACCACCGTCGCGTAGACCGCGTCCGAGATCGGCCCGGCGATCCCGCCCGCCCCGTCGATCTCCACCGTCCCGGTCAGCCGCCCCTCCTGCCCGGCCTGCAGCGCCGCCGGATCGAGCGCCTTCGCGGCCTGGATGGCGGTCACGTTCTTCCCCCAGCCGGAGCGGTAGTAGAACACGGCGAGCGCGGCGAGGGTGATACCGGGGAGGAGGAGATCGTTGAGGGTCATAGGGCTTGCTCCAGGGCAGGGGCGTAGCCCGGCGGGCGGGCGCCGCAACCCGGCGGCGATCTTACAGCGTCGGGAGCGTGCGCCAGTGTCAGTGCTCTTCCGGTTGCTCCGGGACGGTCAAATTCTCCAACACAGGCTCCGGCGCGGGTGGGTTCTCCGGCGCGGGTGGATTCTCCGGCGCAGGCTCCGCTCTCTGCGTCTCCTTCTTTGCGGAGCGCTGCTTCACAGGTTTTTTCGGCTTCAGCGCGGGCTTCGAGGGGGTCTCTGCTGGCTGTTCCGCCGGGGCCAACTTCAGCGCCGTCCCGCTAAGCCACGCACCAGTCTGCTGCGCCCAGGCGATCACCGCTGACGCCGGGATCAGCCCCTCCGCCACCCCGATCACTGCCCCGCCCCCGACCGCCGCCGCCAGCAGCCCCGTCACCCAGAGGCCCAGGACATAGCGGACACCGTACCAGACCGCGAGGAGGACGAGGCAGGGCGGCGTCCAGGTACAGGCGTCCTGCCAGGCGTACACCGGACTCTGCTCGCCGCGCGCCATCCCCCCGATGAAGATGATCGCCAGCGGTACCAGCGTCGCCCAGCCCATCGCGCTCTGCTGGAATTCGTCCCACCCGAGCGGCTTCGGCGGTGTCTTCCGCCATATCTGCCACGCCTCATAGAGCGAAACGACGACCCGAAGCTCCAGCAGCACGTTGAACACAGACAACAGCCCCTTCGCCCACATCGCCTCAGGCCAGATCGGGCTCATCTGCCATCCGTAGATCACCGGGATGTCGAAGGCCGCCGTCTCGACGAGCCAGGCGACCCCGAAGCGGCTCCAATGCCACCATCCGCCGGAGCCGCCGCTGAAGCCGCCGGACAGCGCGTGGAGGTGGCGGCAGACCTGGCCGAAGATGGCCGCGAGGGTGATGGCGGCGGCGAGGATGGCAGCGAGATCGTTGGACGCCGCCTGGTTGTCCGGCGCGGCCTTGCGCTGGAAGACGAACCCGAGCAGGGTGAAGCCGAGCATGATCACGCTGACAAACAACCCGACAGGCGCGCCTGACTCTCCTCCCAGCCAGGTGAGCCATAGGAGGATACCGTTGAAGCCGATGGCAACGCTGATCATAAGCGGCAACATCTCTCCAACCTATCACGCCGCCCCGCCCGCTCCACCCGCTCCGCCCGCCTTATCGCCCCTCCGCCTCCGGCTCCATCTCCTTCAGCCCCCACAGCACCGCCCCGATGGCCCCCGGCGGCACGCTGCCGATGCCGGTGTTGTCGAGCGTGCACCCCAATTCCCGCAGCAGCCCCGCGATCCGTCCCCGCGCCACGCCCCGCCGCAGCGCCTCGCGCGCCGCGATCTTGGCCCGCTCCAGATCGGTCAGCGGCTTCGGCGGGGCGGCGCCGGGCAGCCGGAGCCAGCCGCGAAGGATCTCCGCGACGTCGGCGCCGGGGCGCGCGAAGCTGCGGTCGTGCAGCGCGCTGCAGCGGCTCTTCTGCATGATCAGGGTGTGGTCGGCCTCCATCACGCCCTCGATGTCCACGTCGTACACCAGCCCGTCCCGGCTCCACGGCGCGCGCCGCACCCGGCGGGTCTGGATGTGGTCGGACATCTCGGTCTTCTCGAAGCCCGCCCGCGCGCGCAGCGTCATCAGCACGTGCATCGGGCAGTCGAAGATCGTGTCCATCACCGCGTTGTAGAGCGGCTCGATCGCCCGCCACGACTGCGCCGCCGCCTCCCACGCGGGCAGCCCCCCCGCCCCCGCCCCCCTCAGCCGCTGCGCCTCCGTGTCCGCCAGCTCCACGAACCCGCCCGGCCCGCTCCAGAAGGGGCTCAGGCTGTCGATGATGATCACATCGTACCGCTCTGCCGCCGCCTGGATCGCGGCGATGATCTGGCGCGGCTGGAACGTCCCTGAGATGGACAGCGTGTCAAAATCGAAGCTGTCTGCGTACTTCAGCGACGCATCGTTCTCCGTGTCGATCACCGCCACCCGCGACCCCAGCCGCGACCCCAGCATCAGCGACGTCCACGTCTTCCCCGTCCCCGGGTTCCCGTGCAGCAGCATCCTGAGCTTCGCCGCGTCCCGGCCCTCCCCGCCCTTGCCCGCCCGCCTGAACACCGGCTGCCGCATCTCTGCCCCTCCTGCCCCGTACGCCGCCCGCTCCCTGCCCGCCCCGCCCATCGTCTCTCTGTTCGGATGTATCATGCCGACACCCATAACCTGTCTGCCCACACCCTACAACCGTCCAACGCGCCCCGATCAGTACGGCCGCTCCCCCACAAAGTTCCCCGGCGGATCGTACTCGCACACCCACACCTCCCCGCCCACCCCGCAGGACGCCGACGCACAGCCGAGCCGCACGCTGTCCGCCCACACCACCTGTGTATAGTGCCCGCAGACCTCACCGTCCGCGCAGGTGTTGGCGTCATAGTCATAGAATTGCTCCTCCTCCATCCAGGAAGCGACGGCAGCCTCTGCCGTCGCCGTCGCCGATGTCCAGTAGAGGTTCTCGCCGTATTCTCCGTCGCTGTGTTCGAGCGGGCAGCCCTGATCGGCGAGGTGCTGCGCCCAGTCAGCCGCCGCCGCAGCCACGGTGTCGTCCCAGGCCATCGCCCCGACCCCGTGATCGGCCCGCGCGGTGTTGTGGGCGTCGAGCATCGCCGACTCCGCCCCGTCCTTGCCGGTCGTCGTGTAGAAGCAGCCGCAGAGCCAGAACCATACAGACATTCTCATCCGGGCTGCTTAACAGATCCGCATGTCCCCGACCCTCCGCCGCGTCCCGCGCCTGTTGTTCCTGCTGCTGCTGCTGCCGGTGCTGTACCTGCTGCTCTGGCCTGTCCCCATCGATCCGGAGGTGTGGACGCCGCCCGCGCCGCGCGCCTGGGTCCCGACCGGGACGCTCGCGGGGGCGCAGCGGGTGGAATTGCCGGACGGGCATGGGCCGGAGGATCTGGAGCTGGACGCGCAGGGCCGGGTGGTGACCGGGCTGCACGACGGGCGGATATTGCGCTGGCCGGTCGGGGCGGATCGGACGGGGCAGGGGAGCGCAGGAGGCGATGTCGAGGTCGTCGCGCAGACCGGGGGGCGCCCGCTGGGGATGGATCGGGATCGGGAGGGGCGGATCATCATCGCGGACGCCTGGAAGGGGCTCCTGCGGCTGGAGGCGGACGGGACGCTGACGGTGCTGACGACGACCTGCGGCGGGAAGGAGCTGATCTTCACCGACGACCCGGAGGTCGCCCCGGACGGGAGCATATGGTTCACCGACGCGACGGTGCGCTTCCGCCAGCCCGACTGGAAGCTCGACCTCATCGACAACCGCCCCAACGGGCGGCTCTGCGTCTGGAACCCGATCACCGGGACGACGCGGGAGGTGCTGAGCGGCCTGTACTTCGCCAACGGGGTGGCGGTCGATCCGGGGGGACAGTTCGTGCTGGTGAACGAGACCTCGCGCTACCGCGTGCAGCGCCTGTGGATCAGCGGCCCCCGCGCCGGGGAGCAGGAGGTCTTTGTTGACAGCCTCCCCGGCTTCCCCGACGGGATCAGCACGGGGATCGGCCCCGACGGCAGCGCCCGCTACTGGATCGCCGTCGCCTCGCCGCGCAACCCGATGCTGGACGCCGCCGCCGGCTGGCCGGTGCTGCGCCGGATGATGGTGCGGCTCCCCGCCGCGCTCCAGCCCGCCCCTGAGCGCACCGCCCGCGCCATCGCGCTCGACGCGGACGGGAAGACCGTCCACGATCTGTATGATCCGCAGGCGACCGCCATCGCCGTCGTCACCAGCGTCGAGGAGCGGGGCGGCCGGCTCTACCTGGGGAGCCTCTCAGACACCGCCTGGGCCTCGCTCCCCGCTCCCTGATCTCCGGCGCTGCCCGGGTCTGCGCCGCTGGCGCCCGCCGGGGGAGCAGAATAAAGGGCGCCCCCGCTTCCATGAGAGGTACGATATGATCGTCGGTGTCATCGGCTCCGGTTCCATCGGGCCGGATCTTGCCTATGGGTTCGTGTCCGCTATCGCCGCGAAGGGCGGCAAGGTCTACCTCCAGGACATCCGGCAGGAGGCGCTCGACGCCGGGATGGCCCGCATCCGGGGCTACATCGGCAAGGCGCTCGCGCGCGGCAAGCTCACTGAGAAGGCGGCGAAGGCGGCGCAGCTCTCGCTGATCCCGACGCTCAACGCCGCCGACCTCGCCCCCTGCGACTACGTGCTGGAGGCCGCCACCGAGGATCTGCCTGTCAAAAAACGCATCCTCGCCAACCTGGAGCGCGTCGTCCGCCCCGACTGCCTGATCGGTTTCGCCACCTCCGGCATCCCCCGCGCGCAGATCGCCGTCGACGCCGTCCACCCCGACCGCTGCTTCGTCAACCACCCGTTCTACCCGGCCTGGCGCAGCCTCCCCGTCGAGGTCGTCCCCTCCGCCTCGGCAGAATTGACCGCGCAGATGATGGCGATGATGGAGACGCTCGGGAAGGTCCCCGTCTGGACCGCCGACGCGCCCTGCTTCGCCGCCGACGACATCTTCTGCAACTACGTCTCCGAGGCCGCCCGCATCGTCGAGGAGGGCGTCGCCACCGCCGCGCAGGTCGACGCCATCGTCCACGACGCCGTCGCCGGGGGCGGCCCGCTCAACGTCATGGACCTCACGCGGGGCAACCTGCTGACCGTCCACTGCCAGGAATTGATGCGCGACGCCCCGACCGGCTCCCCCTGGTTCGCGCCGCCCGCCATCCTCTCCGCCGTCGGCAACGGCCTCTGGCACGACCCGAAGAACCCCGGCGTCCGGACCTACGACGCCGCCCTCCGCAAGACCGTGCTGGATCGCATCCTCGCCGTGCTGTTCGCCCGGACGTACTTTGTGGCCGAGCAGGGCATCTGCGATCCCTCCGATCTGGACTGGCTCACAAAGATGTCGCTCGGCTTCCGCGACGGGCTGCTCTCCCTGGCCGGGGAGTACGGCGCTCTGGCCGTCCGCGACCTCTGCCTCGCCTTCGAGGCGCGCTATCCCGGCTTCCATGTCCCGCAGTGCGTCCGCGACGCCGCCCTGCCCGCCTTCCGCCGCCATGTGCGGATCGACCGCGCGACAGACGGCATCGCCACCGTCACGCTGCGCCGCCCGGAGGTGAAGAACGCGCTCAACCGCGAATTGCTGCTGGAGCTGGAGTCCGCCGTCCAGGAGCTCGGCGCCGACCCCGCCGTGACCGGTATCATCCTCACCAGCTTCGGCGGCGCGCTCGCCGGGGCCGACATCGGGGAATTGGCCGCGCTCCCGACCCCTGAGGCCTGCGAGCAGATCTGCCACTTCGGCCACCGCGTCTTCGGCGCGATCT
>JBEIQZ010000067.1:0-16137 GCA_040376255.1 Alphaproteobacteria bacterium | reverse complement strand
GCGGGGGCGGCCAGCGGGGCAGGGCGCGCGGGCGGCTCCTCCGGGATGAACAGCGGCTCGGCGAGGTTCTTCACCGGGGCGGCGGGGGCGAGGATCGGGACGAGGGTGGGCTCCGGATCTGAGAAGCTGATCGCGCGGGCCTCGTCCGCGCTCATGGGGCGGAGGCGCTCCACGCGGCGGGCGGGGGGCGGCTCCTGACGGCGGGCGGCCTCCTCAGCGACGCGCTTCCGGATCTCGTCGGGGGTCTCCAGCCGGCCGGGCGGATCGGCGCGGGCGGGCGTGTCCTGGCGGCGGGAGTCGCTCATCGCGCGCACCCGCTCTTCCACCGAGCGGCGGCGCTGCTCCTCGGCCTTCAGGCGCTCCTCCTGCTCCCGGCGGCGCTCCTCCTGCACCTGCCGCACCTCAGCCATGCGGCGGGACGCCTCCTTCCGGCGCTCCTCGGCCCGCGCCCGCAGCAGCGCCTCTGTGCGGCGCAGCTCGCTCTCCTCCTCGGGGGAATCAGGCGGATCCGCGATGCGGGCGCTGATGCGCTGCGCCCGGCGATCCACGATCATCGCAGAGGGCGCGTCAATCACCTCCACCATCTGCAGATCCAGCTCTACAACGTCCTCCGCCACCGGCCCGTCCGGCTCCGCCCCGATCGGGAGCGGCGCATGGCCCGCGCGCTGCACCCCGGACAGGTTCACCACCGGGAGATCGATGCGCGTCACATCGAGCGGAGCCGGAGAAAAATCGGGAGGGAGGACGGTGCGGGCCGTCGCGCGGGGCGGGACAGGCAGAGGGAGCGGCGGGGTGATCGGCGCGGCAGCAGGAGCGGCCAGGGGGGCTGCGTCGGCGACCGTGGCCGGTGCGACGACGGCGGGGAGAGGGGGGCTGACCGGATCAGAGACTTCGCGCGTCTGCGCGGCGGGTGCGATCTCTGCGCGTTGCGCGATCTCCGGCGCTGCGGCCTGCGCGGGCGCGATCTCTGCGATCTCTGCGATCTCTGCGATCTCTGCGATCTCTGTGATCTCTGTGAGCTGTGTGATCTCTGTGATACCGGACCGGGAAACAGACTGCTGAGGAGCGCCCTCCGTCCCTTCGCCCCCCTGGGGGAGAAGGTGGCCCGGAGGGCCGGATGAGGGGCGTTCCGGCACAGCGTTCCCCTCATCCGTCAGCCGCAGGCTGCCACCTTCTCCCCGTTCCAGGGCGAAGGGACGGCCTTCTTCTTCTCGATCCGGTATGATCTGTGCGCGCTGCGGGGGCTCAACCTGCGGGGGCTCAACCTGCGGGGGCGCGACCTGCGGGGGCTCAACCTGCGGGGGCGCGACCTGCGCCGGCGCGCGCGCTGCGGCGTTGGGCGGGATCGCCTCGCCGGGGAGGGCGGCCCCGTCGGCGGGCTGGGCGGGGAGCGGGATCTGCCCGGTGCGGATCTGGAGGGCGGGGCCGCTCCAGGTCTCAGCGGGGCGGTTGAGCACGATCACCCCTGGGCCGGGGGTGTTGAGGCGGGTGGTGGTGAGGATCTGGCGGTTGTCGACCTTGATCTGGATGGGGCCGTCGTCAGCGTCATCGGCGGGGCGGTTCAGCCCCTCCTCGACAGGGAGGGGGGGGGCCTCCTCCAGCAGGATGCGGACAGGGCTCTCTACGGGGACAAAGACCGGCGCGGCGCGGGGTTCGTCATCGACCTCGGCCTCGACCTCGACGGCCTCGCGGCGCTGAAGCTCCGCCTCGCGGCGACGCTCCAGCAGGCGGCGGCGCTCGGCCTCGGCCTCGGCGACAGAGCGCTCCGTGACGAAGCGGGCCTGCTCGGCCTGCTTGCGCTGCTCCTCAAACCAGCTCTGCAGATCCGGCCTGGAGAGCAATTCCGTGCGGCGGGCCTCCCGCTGCGAGGAGAGCCGCTGGCGCTCTGACTCGACCCAGAGGCGCGCGTCCATCGTGGCGCGATCCCGCTCGATCTGCCGCGCGTCCAGCCGGGGCGAGGCGACCGGGCGCACATCGAAGTTGCGGGCCACCTGGGGGAGGTGCCCGCCGATCCGGGCGAGGAATTCCGTCATCGCCGCCGCCACCGGTCGCCGCCCGATCATCGCCACCAGCGCCTGCCGCACCCCCCGCGCCTCCGCCAGCCGCCCGACCCCGACCCCGCGTATCCAGGTGCTCGCGTGGCTGAAGCCGTCAAACTCCAGCGCCTCCAGCGTACACAGCCCCAGGATCGTCGCGCTGATCGAGGTGAGATCGCCCTCCTGGGTCGGCTCTACGTTGTCGCGGAACACCGGGCGGACGCGGAAGTAGCCGACATCGTCGAACCCCCAGCCATCCAGATCCATCGCCCCGTGCGCGCCGCCCTGCCGGTGCAGCGTCTCCAGATCCTGCAGCACCCGCTCTGCCAGCGTGAGCGTCACGATGGGCGACGGCTCCAGATCGGCCAGCCGGTGTACCAGCGGCGGTCCCAGATCCACCCGGCCCGGCTCCCGCCTGATCGGAGAGAACACCCCGCCGCTCGGCAGCATCGCGCTCCGTTCTGTCGGGAGCAATACGACCTCGCCACTCCGGCGCAGGCTCTCGCGGGTTCGTGTATGCAGGACGTCAGAGGACATAGCGCCCGCCTAACCTGATCTGCTATATAGCGGTGCCTCGGCTGCTCAGGAGAGAGGAGATATGCCTTCCTGGAAACATCATCTTTTCGTCTGCAACAACCGGCGTCCTCCCGGCCACCCGAAGGGCTCCTGCGCCGAGCGGGGCAGCCAGGAGCTGCTCCTCGCCCTCACTGAGGAGATCGAGCGCCATGAGCTGTACGACACCGTCAAGCTCAGCACCGCGAGCTGCCTCGGCCCCTGCCAGCAGGGCCCCACCGTCGTCGTCTACCCGGAGGGCTGCTGGTATGGCGGCGTCCAGCCCGCCGACACGGCAGAGATCGCCATCTCCCATCTCGTGAACGGTCACCCTGTCGAACGTCTGCTGCTGAAAGACTGAGGTTCCGATGCTCTCCAGGCTCAAAAACGCTGTCCGCACGCTCCTCCACCGCCCCGCCCCCGCGCCGGCTGCGCCCGCGAAGGCCGCTCCTGCGCCGGTCGCTGCGCCGGTCGCTGCGCCGGTCGCTGCGGCTGTGCCGGTCGCTGCCCCGGTCGCTGCGCCGGTCGCTGCGGCTGTGCCGGTCGCTGCGCCGGTCGCTGCGGTTGTGCCGGTCGCTGCGCCGGTCGCTGCCCCGGTCGCTGCGGCTGCGCCGGTCGCTGCCCCGGTCGCTGAAGCTGCGCCGGTTACCGCTCCGGTCGCTGAAGCTGTGCCGGTTCCCGCCCCGGTCGCTGCCGCTGTCCCGCCGGTCGAGCGCGCCGCGCCCGCCGCGCACCACGCCCCCCGCCCCGCCGAGGAGCAGCCCTCGCTCAACGACGCCGTGAAGCTCGCCCTCGCCGGCGGCCGCATGATCCACGCCGATATGGGCTCCACCGACCTCGCCGCCTACATCGCCCGCGCCAAGGCCGCCGGTCGCAGCCTCGACACCATCCGGGGCGGCGAGGGCCTCAACCACGCCGAGGACGGCACGCCCTACTGGGGGCCGGTCGACAACGAGTCCTCGCGCGCCCGCGCCGCCGGTCACCTCCTCACCATCGACCAGTTCGAGTGCATCGCCTGCGGCACCTGCGTCGAACAGACCGACAAGGTTTTTTATCTGCCCTCCGGCGACAAGGCCACGCCCATCGCCCAGACCGGCCCGATGGATCTCATCCAGGACGCCATCGACGAGTGCCCGGTCACCTGCATCTCCTGGGTCGGGCCGGAGGAGGCGGCGGCGCGGGGATTAGCGACTGGCGAGGAGTACAGCGGATAGGGAGGCAGGAGCCTCCCTGTCCGCTGTACTCCTCACCAGTCGTTGTCTGTTGGAGGGGAGGATTCGCGGATATCCGTGTTGGCGATAAGAAGGAGGGGGCGGGAGGCTTTTGCGCGTGTCTGTTGGAGGGGAGGGATCGCGGATATTGTAGTTGGCGATGGGAAGGGGAGGGCGGGAGGCTCCCTGTCTGCCCCTGCTTGCCCGCCTGACCCTGGGCGTGGTATGGGCTGATATGGAACTTTGTCCGACCTGTCGCGGTTCTGTCAAGGAGCCTGGCCCCAACGGCGGAGAGGCTGTCCCCTGCAGAAAGTGCAGGTGCAGCTATCACCCGGAGTGCCGCCTCTCAAAAGAATGTGTCTGCGGCGACCCGTGGCCCCATCACAGCTTTTCGCCGAAGCTCTCCGCCGACCTGCCGACCGCTGCCCCGCCGCCTGCTGGCGGGGCCTCCGGCGGGATAAAGTTTCCCGCTCCCGCGCCGGACGCACCTCCGAAGCCCGAACCGGCACGGGCGCCGGCCTATCTGTTCCCGATGCTCATCGGGGGCGCGGTCGTCGCGGCGGTCGCGGCGCTGAGCGCTGGGGCGGCGCTGTGGTTGCTGCAGCCGGCCGGGCAGCGGGTGGAGGGCGCGGTCAGCGGGGACTGCCGGGACGGCGCCGATAACGATGTGGACGGCGCGTTCGACTGTGCAGACGGCGGGTGCGCCGGGTCGCCGGACTGCAGGCAGGCGCCTGTTCCGCCGGTCCCTCCTCCGGTCTCTTCCTTGAAGGTGGAAGAGATCCCGCTCGGCTCCTGGCGCTATCAGCAGATCCTCCAGCTGATGGCGACAGATCCCGCCGCTGCCCGCGAGGAGATATTTAAGCATCCGACCGCTGTCGTGGAGACAACGGATGATTTCCGGTATGTCCTCAGCCTGGAGGGGGTGATCCATATCGACGCCCGGAGCAGCCAGACCATCGGGTACGTGACCGTGCCGCAGCGGGAGCTGCAACGCCTCTTGGGGAACTATTCGACGTTCCCCACTTCGCAGCAGGCCGCTTCGATAGCGGACATTCAGGGCTGTCACGCGCTCAACCAGTCATGGCCGTGCGATGCATTCCCCAGGGAAGGAGACTGATCCACGCCACCTCCGGCCGCGCCCCCCACCGGATCGGCCCGACCGACCACCCGATCCCCCGGCTGACGAACAGCCACGACGTCCCCTCCCGGTACCACCCCCACGGGTAGCTCCCGCTGCCGCGCGGCAGGAAGAATGGCCCGGCGAGGGGGAAGCGGATCTGGCCGCCGTGGGTGTGGCCGGCGAGGACGAGGTCGGCGCCGCGCTGCGCGAGGTCGGGGAAGAGGGAGGGCGAGTGGGTGAGGGCGACGGTGGGCCAGCCGGGGGCCAGCCCGCTGAAGGCAGCGTCGAGGTCGGGGGTCCCGGCGAGGGCGTCGTCGGTGCCGGTGAGGTTCATCCCGGCCTCCGGGATCTGGACGCCCCGGTTGTGGAGCAGATCGATCCCGTGCTGCGCGAGCAGGGGCGCCCAGACCGGGACGGGGGCGCCGCCCCAGTACTCCCAGTTGCCGATGACGGCGAAGCGGCCGAGGGGGGCGGGGGGGAGGGCGCTGAGGAGGCGGCGGAGGGCGGGCGGCTCCCAGCCGTGGGCGACGACGTCGCCGGTGAGGACGAGCAGATCGGGGCGCATGGGCTGGAGGGCGCGGATCAGCAGATCCAGGCGGGCGTCCTCGCCGCGCAGGTGGATGTCGCTCAGGTGGAGGATGCGGACGGGGCGCCGGAGGGGGAGGGGGACGCGGTGGGCGGTGATCTGGAGGCGATCCAGCTCGGGGCCGCCGCCGATCTCCTCCAGCACGCGGCTGCCGCCGGGGGCGGCCGCTGCGGGGCGGCGTCCGGCGGCGGGGAACAGGTCGCCGCGACGGAGGGCGCGGCGGAGGGCGCGCAGAAAATAGGAGACGTTCTTACTCAAACCGGTAGCTGGCCTGGGGGGCAAAAACGTGCGTCTCCAGCCCGGCGGCCACGAGCCGGTCGCGGAGCGGGGTGATCAGCTCGATGGGCTGGCCGAGGCGGCGGCGGCGGGTGTTCACGAGGTCGGTGAGCAGCACGCGGCGGGGCTTGAACCGTGGGAGCCACTGGACGAGGGCGTCGCCCTCCCCGTGGGGGACGCCGACGAGCAGCCACTCCGGCGCGCCAAACATCCCGGCGGCGCGGGCGATCCAGTCGGGGGAGGTGGCGCGGTGGAGGGAGAGGTCGAGGTGGAGCAGGCGGGCGCCGTCCTCGAAGGTGACGCAGAGGATCTGCGGCTCGGCGGAGGGGAGGCGCATCCGTCCGGCGATGCTGCGGATCGCGGTCGCGGGGCCGGTGCGGAGCAGGGCGGAGAGGCTGGGCGGCTCGCGGTGCGGGGCGCAGCTCAGGGCGTCGATCTGGAGCCCGTCGATGGCGCGCGGGGCGCTGCCGCCCTCGACCCGGCCCGCCTCGTTGAGCCAGTCGATGACGCCGTCCGGGGCGACGACGGTGGGCCTGACCCCGGCGGCGGCGGCCTCGCGGGTGGCGGCGAGGCGTTCGGGCAGCGGCGAGGTGAGGAGGACGATGGCGTCCGCGTCGGGGCGGACGACCGGATCAAACAGCAGGGTGCGCCCCCGGCGCTCCACCCGGATCCCGGCGTCGCCGTCGTGGTAGAGGCGGAGCCGGTACGGGTAGTCGTAGTGGATGCGTTCGCGGATCTTTGTCATTTTGTCACTGCCTGCCCGGTCGGTGGGTGGATCTTCTATAGCGCCGCGCCGAGCACGGCAGCGATCTCCGGCATCACGGCGTCGATGTCGGCCTGCGTGATGACGAGCGGCGGCGCGAAGCGGATCACCTGCCCGTGGGTGTCCTTGCAGAGCAGGCCCCGCGCCATCAGCCGCTCGCAGAAGGGCCGGGCCGGGCCCGCGCTCTCCTTCAGCTCCACGCCGATCAGCAGCCCGCGCCCCCGGATCTCCAGCACATGCGGGCTCCGGATCGCGCGCAGCCGCTCCACGAAGCGCGCCCCGATCTCCGCCGCGTTGTCGGCCAGCCGCTCCCCGATCAGCACATCGAGCGCCGCCAGCCCGACCGCCGAGGCCAGCGGGTTCCCGCCGAAGGTGGAGCCGTGGTCGCCGGGCCTGAACACGCCCATGACCTCCTCCGTCGCGCAGAAGGCGCTCACCGGGTAGACCCCGCCGCCGAGCGCCTTGCCGACGCTGATGCAGTCGGGGCGGACGCCCTCGTGCTCGAAGGCCCACATCTTCCCGGTGCGGCCGAGGCCGGTCTGGATCTCGTCGAGGAACAGCAGCGCCCGGTGATCGTCGCAGATCCGGCGGAGCTGCCGGAGCCAGCCCTCCGGCGGCACCCGGACGCCCGCCTCGCCCTGGATCGGCTCGACGAAGACGGCGACGGTCTGCGGGGTGATGGCGGCAGCGACGGCGTCAGCGTCGCCATAAGGGACGACCCGGAAGCCCGGCGTGAACGGCCCGAAGCCGTCGCGGTACTGCGGTTCGGTGGAGAAGCTGACGATGCTGATCGTGCGCCCGTGGAAGTTGTCGGTGGCGACGATGATCTCCGCCTGATCCGGCGCCACGCCCTTGACGGTGTACCCCCACTTGCGGACCGCCTTCAGCCCCGTCTCCACCGCCTCGGCCCCGGAGTTCATCAGCAGCGCCTTGGGAAAACCGCTGACCGCTGAGAGCCTGGCGAGGAAGGGGCCGGACTGATCGTTGTGGAACGCCCGCGAGGTGAGCGTCACCCGCTCCATCTGGGCGCGGGCCGCCGCGAGGATCGCCGGGTGCCGGTGGCCCTGGTTGAGCGCCGAGTAGCTGGAGAGCATGTCCAGGTAGCGGCGCTCCCCGCCCGATCCGTCGGCGGGGCGGCCCCACACATAGCAGCCCTCGGCGCGCGTGATCAGCACCGGCAGGGGGTGGTAGTTGTGGGCGCCATACTGCTCGGCCTGCTGGACGGACGGTTCGGGGGACAGTTCGGTCGGCATGGGGAGAGGGTAACGGGTGGCGGGGGGGCGCGCCGCCTCTGCCGCGCCGGTTGGCGGCGCAGTTGAAGGAGTCCGGCGGATCGGGTACAGAAGGGCATGGCCCTGATCTGCCGCGCGCTGATCCTCCTGATGTTGGCGGCGCTGACCGCCCCGCCCGCCGCTGCAGAGGTGCTGGTGATCCGCACCTCCGACGTCGACGACGACTGCTGCGCCAGAGATGTGATCGCGGCGCTCGGGACGCTGGAGTTCGTGCGCGAGGTGGGGATGTCCTTCGAGATGGATATCGCCTGCGCGACGCTGGACGGGCCGGTGGACGAGGCGGCGGTGCAGGCGGCGATGGCAAAAACAGAATTCTCCGTGCTGGAGATCCGCCGGGAGCCCGCCTGCCCGCAGGGGACGGCGCCCCGGATCGATCCCTGGAAGGACACCGCCGGGCTGGACGCGGCGATCGTCTCGCGCGGGGAGGTGTTCGACCTGCCTGCTGCGCGGGCGGCGGCGACGTACACGGTCTTCGACTTCGGCGCGCCCTGGTGCGGGCCGTGCATCGGGGCGGCGGAGCGGCTGAAGGGGGAGCTGCGCGCTCACCCGGATCTCGCGGTGCGCGCGATCACCCTGGAGGGCGCGACCCCGCAGGAGAGCTTCGCCCAGCCCGTCGTCGCGCAGCACATGGCGTGGGCGGAGGGCGTGCCGTGGTTCGTGGTGCTCGATCCGGCGGGGAAGACGCTGTACCAGGGAAGCGATCTGGACGCGGCGCTGAAGAAGATCGCGAAGAAGGCGCGGTGGAAGGCACCGCCCGCGCCTGCAGCGGCGCCATGATCGGGCCCCTGTTGTCAGGAGCGATGTTGTCCCTCGCGCTGCTGCTGGGGCTGCCGCCCGCGCTCGGTGCCTGACCCGGCTGAAGCAACCCGAGCCTCCAGTCTGGCGGCTCACGCACCAACCCGTTCCTCGAACCCGGCGCCGTCCGGGCGGACGTGTCGCTGACCGGCCTCGGCGTCCGCATCCAGCATGAGGCGATGTGCCCGGAGGTCGATCCGCTGCTCTGCGCGACGACCGACATCCCGATGCACATGCACGATCAGCGGATCACGTGGTTCCGGCTCTCGCCGGGGCTGACGGTCGGGCTGGGGGAGGGCTGGCAGGCGTCGCTGGAATTGCCCGTCGATGTGCGGCAGGTTCGCGTGGACTACACGACGATGGACGGCGCGCCGTTCGATCCGCCCTACGACGACATCCACCACCGCGATGAGGTGCTGTACGGGCCGGTGGACGGCAGCCTGTGGGTGCGGCGCTACTTCAGCGCCGGCAGGTTTTTGCTGGGTGCGGGCCTCGGCAGCACGCTCCCGCTGGGCCGGACGGAGGAGGATCCCTACGCGCTCACTGAGGAGGGGCTGACCCACCAGCACCTGCAGCTCGGCGCCGGGGCGTTCATCCCGCAGATCGGGCTGGATCTCCTGTACAGCCGGGGCCGCTGGGGCATGATGAGCGCGATCTCCGGGCGGGTGCCGCTCTACGCGAACGGGAAGGGCTATCTGGCGCCGTTCTCGCTCAACCTCTCCGCCGGGCCGACCTTCCGCAGCAGTAAAACGCTCCTGTGGGCGCTCTCAGCGGAGGGGCTCTACGAGGGCGCGGAGTCCTGGGGTGGCACCCCCTCCGGCGGCAAGACCGCGCTCGGGGCCGCGCTCGGCGCCTTCTGGACGCTCTCGCCGCAGGTCACGCTCCAGGCGCAGGCCCGCACGACGCTCTACCAGCACGACGCGCCCTCCGACGAGGACGGGCAGATCCGCCAGTGGCTCATCGGCACGGTCGGGCTGTCCTGGCAGGGGGCAGGGAAGGGGGAGGGGAAGGAGGAGCCTTAGCGGCGCCCCGCCGGAGCGCTACTCTCCGTCCTCCGGCGCGTCCGCCGGATCTGCGTAGGGATCGCCGTGGAAGACCGGCGCAGGCTCCGGCGCGGGCTCTGGCGAAGCCTCCTGCGGCGCCTCCGGCGGGATCTCCACGTCCTCGCGCGGCGTCGCGGTCACCCGCAGCCCCTCCTGCGCCGGCGCGCGGCTGATCGGCCCGAACCGCCCCACCTCCATCCGGGCCAGCAGCGCGACCCCCTGATCGCCCGACGGCCACAGCCCGAAGTACCGCGCCTCCACGCCCCAGGCGCGATCCCGATCCTCCACGAACAGCCAGCGCCCGTAGACCCCGACCGCCGTGTCCCCGATCCCGCCCCCGGTGTAGACCCCGACCGCCAATTCCGGCACCCCCAGGCCGAAGGCCGCCTCGACGTGGAGCGGGACGCCCGGCATGGCCGTGCGCTGGCGCGAGACCACCAGCCCCGACGCCGACACCCCGAGCGAGGTCTCGAACGGGCCGAGGTGCCAGGTGGAGGAGATCGCGCCCATCGGGGCGAGGCTTGTATAGCCGACCCCGGCGTCATACCCGTGGCTGGCGACCCCGCCGAAGGTGAACCCGGCGTGGGGAGAGGCGGCGGCGAAGGCGATGAGCAGCATCGGCACAGTGTACACTCAGGCGCGCAGATCGGCTAAAACCTCAGCGTGTCGGCCCAGAGCGCCGGCAGCCCGCGCTCAACCCTTCTTCAGCAGCATCGCGTAGGCGGGGTTCTCGACCGCGAGCGCCCCGGCGCGGCGGCGGGCGGCCTCGGCCTTCACGGCGTCCCCGGCGGCGGCCTCGATGTCGGCCAGCAGGAGCCAGCCGGAGGCCAGCTTCCCGTCGAGGGTGGTGGCGCGGGTGGCGGCCTCGCGGGCGGCGGCAGTGTCGCCCTTCGCCAGCAGGTACTCGGCGTAGGCGGCCTGCAGCATCGCGGAGCCGGGGTAGAGCTTCAGCAGCCGATCGAAGCGGGCGCCGGCCTTCTGGAGCGCCGCGTCGGCTTCGGCGGACTTCCCGGCGGTCTTCAGCGCCTGGGCCTCTGCAGTCAGCAGCAGCGGGTTTGCCGGGTCCTGGGAGAGCAGCCGGGCGATCTCGGTGGCGGCGGCGCCGTCCCCGCCGAGCGCCCGGACGGACTGGAGGTAGCTGCGGAGCATGCCGGGATCGTTGACGATCATCCAGCCCTTCGCGGCGGGGAGCTGGTTGAGCGCCTGCTCCAGCGTGCGGGCCGTGAGCGCCATGCCGACGCGCGCCTCAGCGGTGATTGTGCGGTCGATGGCGAAGGACTGCAGGTAGGCGGCCTGCGCCTCCTCCTTCTTCCCGAGGAGCAGCAGCGCGTTGCCCGCGACCACCGCCAGCATCTCGTCCAGATCGCGGTGCGCCGGGTAGACCGCCGCCGCGCCCGCGTAGTCGCCGCTCAGGAGCAGCCCCGCCGAGACGGTGCTCCAGGCGGTGTGGCAGGCGTGATCCTGGGGGATCTTGCCCTCCCAGGCGTCCTTGTCCTTGGCCTTGCCGTACTTCTCAGAGATGTCGGTGCGCTCATCGAGCGGCAGCGCGGCCCAGGTGTCGTAGAGCTCAGCGGCCTTCTTCGCGGCGGCGGCGCCCTCGGCGCCCTTGCCGACCCGGACGAGGCTCTCGCCGTAGTTGAGCCAGTTGGTGCAGATCGCAGGCTTGCCGTTGGCGAGCTCCTCCCAGAGCGGCACGGCCTTGTCGTACCAGCCCATGTTGTCGTACCAGCCCGCCACGCTGCCGAGCGCGCCCAGCCGGGCATCCTTCTGCTCCTCAGCCGAGGGGGCCTCGCCGCCCTCAGGGACGGGCGCGGGCTCCAGCTTCTTCTTCATGTCTGCTTCGGCGGTCTCCGCCCAGCTCGCCAGCTTGACGGCGGCGGCCTCGCGCAAGGCGAGCTTGCCGTTGACCGGATCGACCGCGAGATCGACGCCGCGCAGGAAGTCCTGGCCGACTGTGGCCGCCGGGGTGACGAGGATGTTCGTCCCGAGGCCGGGGCGCAGCAGCGAGAGGTCCTGGCTGACGCCGCCGACCGCGAGCGTGCGCCACTGCACCGGCACGTCCCCGACCGCGCGGGTGGGGGCGGCGGGGAGCGTGAGCTGCGGGGTCGTGTGATCCTTCAGGGTGAACATCGGCGGCTGCTCGACCTCGCTGGCGAGGGTGCTGCGGACGCGCTCGGTGCGGAGGTAGCTGCTGACGCTCTGGCCTGACACGGTGACGTCGAGGCAGATCGGGTAGGCCGGGAACTCGGTGGAGGAGGTGCCGATGCGGACCTTGTCCTCCTCGCGGGCGGTGTAGGCGACCGGGGAGCCGATCTCAGCGACCAGCGCCGCGCCCTCCGCCGCCGGAGCCAGCCGCAGCACGCCCGCCGAGGGCAGCAGCGCGAACGCCAGCTCAGGGAAGCCCGCCAGCCCGATCTCTCCGAGCAGCGGCAGCGCGCGGCGCGGGATGTCCATGGAGGACTTCGTCCGCTCGATCACCGACACATCCGTGAGCTTGACGGCGCCGATGGTCATCTCGTCGATCTTCACCGGCTTGTCGCCCTTCAGCTTCACACCGAACGTCCCGGCGCCCTCCGCCGTCAGCCGCACCTCGTCGTGGCCGGTCGCCACCACCAGCAGCCCCTTTTTCTCCCCGACCGTCACCTCGACGTAGAAGAACGGGTCCATATCGTCAAGGCCGCCGTAGAGCGGCACATCGACCCGGCCGGAGATCTCGGCATGGCCGGCGGCCTTGTCAGCGGCGGCGCTCAACGGGATCAGGGAGAGGAACAGGCTCAGCAGCATCATCCACCAGAAGGGGCCAGAGAGTATCGCATGAGGGTGTGATCTTCCAGGGGTCTGTTAAGATTCATGCCCCGATACCGCTGAGGAACCCGCTCAGGGAGCCGCTCAGCCCCCCAGGAGCCGCACCAGCAATTCCCGCAGCGGCTCCGTCCGCCACCCCGCCTCCGCCGCCTCCGGGCGCGAGGCCTCGCAGATCGCCGCCTCCGCTGCCGCGACAGCGACCTCCCGCCGCCCCCGCTCCGACTCCACCAGCGCGAGGTTCTGCCACAGCAGCGCCCGCACCCCCGCCTGCGCCCCCGCCTGCACCCCCGGCAGCGCCTCCTGCAGCGCCTCCCGCAATTGCCGCGCCGCCCGGTCGTAGCGCCCGCCCGCCCGCGCGATCCGGGCCAGCAGCACCGTGCACAGCGCCGGCAGCTCCGGCACCTCCGGCGGCGCCTCCAGCGTCCGGCACCGGCTCAGCGCCTGCCGCACCAGCGGCGTCGCGCCCGCCCCGTCCCCCGCCAGCCACCGCAGCAGCCCCTTCTCGTAGAGCGCCTGCGCCCGGAGCCCCGCCCCCGCCCGCTCCTCCAGCCCCAGCAGCCAGATCGCCGCGTCCGCCTCCTGCTCCGCCGCCTCCCGCTGCCCCTGCTCGCGCAGGAGCTGACAGAGGCAGAGCCGCAGCCGCGCCTGCTCCAGCCCCTCCGGCCCCTGCCCCAGCATCCCGCGGCACATCGCGGTCGCCTCCGCCAGCCGCCCCGCCCCGATGAGGAAGGACAGCCGCAGCGCGGACGGCGGCGGGCGCGCAGGCGGATGGGGTCTGGCGATCGCCGGAGACCACCCTCCGGCGGGATCGGCGTCAGGCTCAGGAGAGAACTCAGGAGAGAGCGCAGAGCTGCGGGAGAGTGCGTCGGTGTTCATGCCTCACAGACAGCAAGGGCGGTGCCAGACCTGGCACCCGCTCCGGCACCCGCCCCTGCGCCCCCGCAGCGCCGATCCGGGCCGCAGCGCCTGCACAGCCATGCACAACCATGCACAGCCATGCACAGCCATGCACAGCCATGTACAGCCATACACAGCCGCGAGCCGCTATGCGCGCATCGGGATCCCCCTGTGCAGGTTTATCCCGCTGCTCAGCCCGCCTGCCGGTACGCTGCGCACCGGTAATATTTGGGGCGCCGATCCAGCCGCACATGCAGCCACGGCACGCCCATCCCCGCCGTGCTGATCCACAGCGGCCCGCCCAGCCGATCTGCCACCGCCCCGCCCGCCGCTGTCCAGAGCGCCCGCTGCTGCTCCGCAGGCGCATGCCGCAGAAAGCGCGTGAGATCACCATAATCCAGCCAACCTTCCCGATCCGCCCGCACCGGCTCCGGCACCACCAGCACCGCGTCTCCGCTGAGGTTCCCGAACACCGCGACACCGCCCTCCCGCCCGCCGAACCGCGACGCGAACGGCCCGTGATCCGCCGGTACCTCCCCGAGCCCCCGCGCAGGCAGGCAGACCCACTCCGCCGCTCCCGCCTGTACCTCCCGGCACTCCCAGAAGATCGCTCCCGTCCCCGCCTCCGCCAGCAGCCGCTCCCGCATCGCCGCCGCCGCCTCTGCTCCCTGCATCCATCCCGCGACCTCCCGCCAGCCGCAGCGCCGCTCCCCCTCCAGCACCCCCCACCGCGCCGCCCCCGCCTCGCCCGCGCCGACCCGCCCGATCCTCAACTGAGTCCCTCCAGCACCAGTTCCCGGCACCGCTTCGGATCGGCCTTCCGCCCCGTCGCCTTCATCACCTCCCCGACAAAGAACCCCGCCAGCCCCGCGTTCCCCGCCCGGTACCGCGCCGCCTCCGCCGGGAACCGCCCGATCACCTCCAGCACCGCCGCCCGCAGCGCCCCCTCGTCCGACACCTGCCCCAGCCCCAGCCGCGCCACATGCTCCCCCGGCGCTCCGCCCTCCTCCCACAGCACGTCCAGCAGCTTCTTCATCCCGTCCCGGTTGATCGCCCCCCCGTCCAGCAGCGCCTGCACCGCCACCAGCGTCTCCCCGGTGCATTTTCCGGCCCCCTCCGCCGCGTTGAACCGCCGCAGCCACTCCGTCATCACCAGGTTCGCCATCTTCTTCGGCTCCCCCCCCGCCGCCACCGCCGCCACAAAACACGCCTCCGCCTCCGGCGCCCCCGTCAGCACCCCCACGTCCTGCGCCGACAGCCCGTACCGCTCCGTCCACTCCGCCCGCCGCGCCGCATCCTGCGCCGCCAGCCACAGATCCAGCGGCGCCCCCGGCAGCGCCCCCGCCGCCTCCGCCACCTCCGCCTCCGACAGCAGCAGCTCAGGCAGATCCGGCTCAGGGAAGTAACGGTAGTCCGCGCTCTCCTCCTTCCGCCGCAGCAGCACCGTCCCGCCCCCGCTCCACGTCCGCGTCTCCTGGTACACCCGCTCCCCCGCCTTCAACAGCTCCGCCTGCCGCACAATCTCGCTCCGGATCGCCCGCGCCGCGAACCGGAACGAGTTGATGTTCTTCACCTCCACCCGCACCCCCCACGGCTCCCCCGGACGGTGCAGCGACACGTTCACGTCGCACCGCAATTGCCCCCGCTCCAGGCTCCCCTCCGAGATCCCCCCCGCCACCAGCACCCGGTGCAGCCCCCGCATGTACGCCTCCGCCTGCTCCGGCGTCCGCATCTCCGGCTCGCTCACGATCTCGATAAGCGGCGTCCCCGCACGGTTCCAGTCCACCTCCGAGTACCCCTCCTGGTGGTGCTGCTTCCCCGCGTCCTCCTCCAGATGGATCCGCGTCAGCCCGAACGCGCCGAGCGGAGTGTGGAGCAGGCCGCCGGTCGCTATCGGGAGGTCGTACTGAGTGATCTGGTAGCCCTTCGGTAGATCCGGGTAAAAATAGCTCTTGCGGGCGAAGACGCTCTGGCGATGGATCGTGCAGCCGAAGGCCGAGGCGGCGCGTAAGGCAAGGTGGATCGCGCGCGCGTTGAGGGCCGGGAGCGTGCCAGGATGCGCCATGCAGATCGGACAGATGGCCGTGTTGGGGGGGGAGCCGTCAGGGACGACCGGGCAGGGGCAGAACATCTTGGTGCGGGTGCGGAGCTGGACGTGGCACTCCAGGCCGATGATCGCTTCGAAGCCGTCGTAGAGCATGGATGGGATCTAACGCAGGGAAAGGCGAAAGGCAGGGGATCACGGCGACACGGCGGCACGGCGAAAGGCGAAAGGCGAAAGGCGAAAGGCGAAAGGCGAAAGGCGAAAGGCGAAAGGCGAAGGGGAAGGGGAAGGGGAAGGGGTTGACGGGTGGGTGGTCGGTGAAGAGGGGGCGGGCAGGGAGGAGAGGATGGATGTGGATCTGTTGGTGGATGAGGTGCTGGATGGGGCGTTTGAGGTGCATCGGACGCTGGGGCCTGGGTTGCTGGAGTCGGTCTATGAGATGGCGTTGATGCAGGAATTGCGGAGCCGGGGGTTGAAGGTGAGACGGCAAATTCCGATTCCAATCAGCTACAAGGGGGAAAAGCTGGACATCGGGTTTCGGATCGATCTGCTGGTCGAGGACTGCCTCTTGGTAGAGCTGAAGTCCGTCGAGCAGATCCACATCGTCCATCGACGCCAGGTTCTCACCTACCTCCGCGTCCTGGATTATCGGATCGGGCTGCTCCTCAACTTCGGTGCGGCGTGGATGAAAGATGGTATTGTTAGAATTATTAATGG
>JBEIQZ010000654.1:0-2966 GCA_040376255.1 Alphaproteobacteria bacterium | reverse complement strand
GCAGGACTCGCTGCGGGCGGGGCGGGCGGGGCGGCTGCAGGTGGAGCGGCTGGCGGAGGCGCTGCGGCGGCGGGGCTGCGCCTACCAGATCCTGTACTACCCGGCGCACCGGTACGGCCCGGCGTGGCTGCCGCTGTACACGACGGGGCTGGCGACGCTGATCCGGGAGGACATCCCGATCCTCGCCCATAACGCGGACGCGCCTGCCGACATCACGCACCGGCGGTTCCCGCTGTTCGCGCGGTGGAAGCAGACGCGGATCGCGGCGTGCGCGCGGGTGGAGCTGAGCGGGGCGGGCGGGGCGACGGCGCTGCTGGTGAACACGCACCTGTCGCTGCCCGCGTTTCTGACGCCGGATCTGCTGCACATCCACGACCGGATGGGGGAGGGCGCGAACCAGGTGCGGGAGGCGGAGGCGCTGACGGAGGCGGCGGGGGCGGTGCGGCTGGAGGGGGAGGCGGTGATCGTGGCGGGCGACCTGAACAGCGCGCCGGGGACGGCGGTGAGGCGGGCGTGCGGGCGGGCGGGGCTGCGGGACGGTTTCGCGGAGGCGATCCCGGCGTCGCGGTACCGGGGCTGGACGACGCAGGCGCTCGGGGGGCGGCGGCTGCACCTGGATCACGTGCTGGTGTCGGCGGGGGTGCGCCCGCTCGGGATCGGGGCGAGCCACGCGGCGGGAGAGGGGCGGTTCGACGGGCTGAGCGATCACCTGCCGAAGATGCTGAGGTTCGGGTTATCCTGATCTGCATGGACATCCTCCTCGGCCCCTGGCACCTGGAGCAGCCTGCCGGGCGGGGCGGCATGAGCGAGGTGTGGCAGGCGACCCACCACCAGCTGGGCCTGCCGGCGGCAGTGAAGATCCTGCGGGTGGAGTCGGAGCTTTTGCGGCTGGCGTTCGCGGGCGAGGTGCGGGCGATGGCGCGGCTGGAGCACCCGAACGTGGTGGCGGTGTTCGGCCACGGGCGGGTGAGCGCGGAGGCGGAGGCGGCGAGCCGGGGGCGGTTCGCGGCGGGGACGCCGTGGCTGGCGATGGAGTACTGCTCGGGGGGGACGCTGGACGGGTTCATCCCGGCCAACTGGAACGGCCTGCGGCGGATCCTGATGGATCTGCTGGGGGCGCTGTCGTCGGCGCATGCGCGGGGGGTGCTGCACCTCGATCTGAAGCCGGAGAACGTGCTGGTGGCCGCGTCGGGCGACCTGCGGCCGGGGCGGAAGCTGACGGACTTCGGGCTGTCTTTTGCGGAGCAGAGCGACGACGACGCCTCGGTGCTGGGGACGCCGGCGTGGATGGCGCCGGAGCAGTTCCGGCGGCAGTGGCGCGACTACGGGCCGTGGACGGATCTGTACGCGCTGGGGTGCGTGGGCTACGCGCTGGCGACGGGCCAGCCGCCGTTCGGGCTGGGGCGGCCGCCTGAGGTGCTGATGATGGCGCACGAGGAATTGCCGCCGCCCCGGCTGAAGGCGCGGTTCGGGGTGCCGGAGGGGCTGGAGCGCTGGCTGGGGACGCTGCTGGAGAAGCACCCGGCGCGGCGGTTCCAGAGCGCGAGCGAGGCGCTGCTGGCGCTGCAGTCGGCGGACGGCGATCCGCCCCCGGCGGGCCGGGTGAGCCGGGGGTGGAAGGGCGTGGAGCAGGGGGACGTGCGCGTGGCGACGCTGTCGAGCTTCGGGCTGCGGAAGCCGCAGATCCAGGGCCGCGCCCAGGAGCGCGACCGGCTGTGGGAGCGGCTGATCGCGGCGGAGCGGGCGCAGCGCGGGGAGCTCGTTGTGCTGTCGGGGGAGCCGGGGATCGGCAAGAGCGCGCTGATGGAGTGGTTCTGCGAGCGCGCGGCGGAGACCGGATCGGCGACGGTGCTGAAGGCGGAGGCGGCGGCGCCCGGAGGGAGCGCGGGGCTGATCGCGGCGATCCGGCAGTCGCTGCGGTGCGAGGGGCTGCTGCCGGAGGAGATGGAGGGGCGGCTGGCGCAGCGGCTCCCCGACATGGATCCCGACGAGCGGCAGGTGCTGGCGGGGCTGCTCAGCGGGCAGGAGTCGGGCGAAGGGGAGCGCACGGCCGCCCTCTGCCGGTTCCTGGCGACGGCGCAGGCGGGGCAGCCGGGGGGTCTGGGGCGCGGGCCGCCGCTGCTGATCTGGATGGAGGAGGGGCTGCACCCGGCGCTGCTGGCGCTGCTGGAGCGGCTGCGCTCCCCGCCCGCTGGAGCGTCCGGGCCGATCCCGATGCTGATCGTGCTGACGCTCAGCACGCGGACGCTGGCGGCGGCGCCCCGGGAGGCGGCGCGGCTGGAGAATTTCCCCGGCCTTACCTGGATGGCGCTCCGCCCGCTGCCGGACGCCGACATCCTCGCGCTGCTGACGGCGGGCTTCCGGCTGGGCGCCGATCTGGCGGCGCCGCTGGTCGACCGGGCGAAGGGCAACCCCGGCTTCGCGCTCCAGGCGATCCGCGACTGGGTGCAGAGCGGGCTGCTGAAGCCGGGGGTCGAGGGGCTGCGCGCCACCGCCGCGATGTCGGGCAGCGCGCCCGCCATGCCGGAGGACGAGCAGATGCTGTGGTCGGCCCGCCTGGATCGCGCGCTGATCGGGGCGGGGCTGGACGTTTACACCTCGCGGCTCCAGCTCGACGTCGCGGCGCTCTGCGGCGATCCCTTCGACGAGCAGGACTGGATCGACGCCATCCGGCTGCTCCAGCACCCTGAGCCGGCCGGGCTGATCGGGGCGCTGCTGCAGGAGCGCCTGCTCAGCCGCCGGAGCGAGGGCGGGCGCAGCCTGCTGCACTTCGCCCACCCGCTGCTCCGCGAGGGGCTGCTGGCCGAGGCCGAGGCCGCCGGTCGCGCCCGGCCGGGCCGGATCGCGCTGGCCCGCAGCATCCAGAAGCAGCTCGACCGCCCCGACGTCCCCGACCGCATCACCGACCTGCTGCTGGCGCTCGGGCTGGAGCAGGAGGCGCTCCGCATCCTGCTGCTCTGCGCGCG
>JBEIQZ010000764.1:0-2075 GCA_040376255.1 Alphaproteobacteria bacterium | reverse complement strand
GTCCGTGGCAGCCAGGAACTGTCCCCGGTGACGATGACAAAGATCTGGTCGTCGCATTCGTGCCGTGCCGCACGCCCAAGATCCGGGAGCGCGCGGCGCTTCATCGGCGCAGCTCCAACTCCCGGTGGATCGCCTTGACCCACTCGGGCCACTCCTGCTCCACTGGAGGGACAGCGCCGAAGCGTCCCTGAAGGTAGGCGCGATCGATGCTGAGATCCTTCCGGATCTTGAAGTCCGCCAGCGAGTAGAGATCCGAGGCGCCCTCCCGCTTCTCGACGAACCAGATCTCATCCCGCCGCAGGACGTCCAGATCGAGCAGGTTGAGATCGTGGGTGGTGAAGATGAGCTGCCGGTTGCCCCCGTCCGAGATGAACCGCCGCAACAGGTGCTTCGAGAGCTGCGGATGGAGGCTCCGGTCGATCTCGTCCACCACGATCACCGCACCGCCTGCACCGTCGCCAGGCTCGGGGAGCAGCGCCGGGAGCAGGTGGAGCAGCCGGCAGGTCCCGTCCGACTCATCGTCAGGGGTGAACGGGATCGAGCCCTCCCCGAACGGGTGGTGCAGGTGAAGGCTCGACTCCACCACCCTGCCCTGGCCGCCGATGGCGCGGTACACCCGGCCGTTCCTGGACAGCACGAGATCGGCAGCGTCCTCCGTCGTGAGCCGCTCCCAAGGGACGCGCAACGCCTCGATCTCGGCGGCGTCCAGCTCCCGCTCCGCCACCTCCAGCCGCGAAACGCCGGTGGCGACGCGGGAGAGCACCTCCCCCATCCTTCCCCTGAGATCCGGATCATCGGTGAGCGCCAGCGGCAGCAGCGTGTGCATCGTGGACGGGAGGATGATCTTCAGGCGCCTGAACCAGTCCAGCACCGCCTGCAGCTCCGACCCGCTGTCCGCGCCGTCGAGCTCTTCACGGACGAAGCTCAGGAACGTCTGGTGGGGCTTGGCCCCGAGCGTCCGCAACGCCCGCAGCCGCTCCGACGGGGCCGGACACGCCTCCCCGAACTCGACCTTGCCCTCCTCCCGCTCCAGCACCGCCACCCAGCGCGACCCCTGACGCAGGTACAGCCACTCCTCCCGCAGCCGCTCGCTGGTGCCGCTGATCCCGTACAGGAAGATCGAGCCCTGCGCCGTGAATTGCACCTCCAGCGAGACCTCCAGGCCGCTCTGGAACATGAACGGGACGAGCTGCGGCCGCGCCTTCCCGACGACGAGGAACCGCAGGTGGGCGAGCGCCTTGATGAGGTTCGACTTCCCTGCCCCGTTCGCCCCGTAGAGCGCGATGACCGGTAACAGCCGCTCCTCTGCCCCGGGGAGCGCGCGCAGGTGATCGGCATGATCGGTGTACCGGTTGTTGGCGACCAGAGACAGGGCCTGCTCCTGATGGAAGGAGCGGTATCCCCGGACAGTGAAGGAGAGGAGCATCTGCGAAAGGTTCACACGGGCTATGGGCTACAGCAACCAGTGGAGCATTTAGATGGGGCGTATGTGAGAAATTTTCACACTCACCCGAGCAGGCGCCGCCACCACGGCATCACGCCAGCCGCCCGCAGCGCCTCATTCTCGGCGCGCAGCCCCGCGTTGAGCGCGCGCTCCGCCTCCACCAGACCGTCGATGTCGCGCAGGTTCCGCTCCCGCGACTCCGCCAGCATCCTGACTGTCGCTGCCAGCTCCTGCGCTGCCTCCTTCTCCTGCCGCGCCGCCGCCAGCTCTGCCCGCAGCCGCTCCAGCTCAGCCTCCCGATCCGACACCTGCGCCCGCAACGCCTGGATCAGCCGCGACTGCTCCTCTGCTACCGCCGGTTCAGGGCGAGGAGGGAGGTCAGTCGGCTTCCCCGATACAGCCATAAACGCCAGGAGCTCGGCGCGGCTCAGGTAGATCGGCGCGTTGGGCTGTGTGCTGTCCTTGCGGTGGCCGGTGAGCTGCCCCGCCTTGACCCACGCCCGGTGCGCAAAGAGGATGCTCTGCGCGGAGCACTTCTGGCCCGCGCACGCGTACGCGTCCTGGTCGCACTGCCACGCCACGTAGTCGAGGTCCTTGGGCGACACGTCCGGGCCGAGCACCTGCGCGCGGC
>JBEIQZ010000066.1:0-16243 GCA_040376255.1 Alphaproteobacteria bacterium | reverse complement strand
TTGTAAGGCTCCCGTCGCGGATCAGATCCTCCACGGCCCCGCAGAGGAACGTCGCGTTCAGTCCGTTGGCCGCAGCGTTCTCCCGCGCGCAGTCCACAGCGGCGCTGTTCAGCTCGACGCCCAGGATCTGCCCGAACTGCCCGGCTGCAGCGAGGTACAGCCCGACAGCCCCGGTGCCGCAGTACAGGTCGATCAGCAGCTCTCCCGTCCCGGCGAGCCGCGCGACCTCCTCCATCAGCCGCTCCGCGCCCGCCCGGTTCACCTGGAAGAAGGCGTCCGCGCTGAGCCGGTAGTCCACCTTCCCCAGCCGCTCCCGGATGTTGTCGCTCCCCCAGAGCAATTCCGGCGTCCCCTGGATCGCGTCCGCCAGCGATCCGCCCGCGATCAGCCGCAGCCCGCTCACCCCCCAGCCCGGCGCATGGCGCCGGATCCACTCCACCTGCTCCGGCGTCGCGGGCATCGTGTGGAGCGTCGCGACGATAGAGGCTCCGCTGTCGCTGCTGCCGCCGCTGCCGCCGCCGCCGCCGCTGCCTTCCCGCAGCACGAGGTGGCGCCAGAAGCCGATCTGCCGGTGCGGGTTCCATACCTCCCACCCTGAAGCCAGCGTGTCCGCGCGCATCAGCCGGTAGCTCCGGTTCATCGCTTCGCTCATCAGCGGGCATTCCTCCAGATCCACGATCCGGTCGAAGCGTCCCGCCGCGTGGAAGCCCAGGAACCGGCCCTCCCGCTCCATCGCTGTTCCGTCGCCCGCCTTCTCAGCCCGGTGCTCAGCCGGCGGCAGGAAGCGCATGTCCCCGTAGGTGAATTCCATCTTGTTCCGGTAGCCCAGCTCCTCCGGCGCGCCGGTGATCCCGCCGCACGTCCCCCCCATCCCGCCGAGGAGCCCGGTCAGCATCCGCAGCTTCTCCGCCCGCTGCTGCGCCAGCGTCATCGTCTGCCACTGACAGCCGCCGCAGATGCCGAACGCCCCGCAGGGCGCCTCCTGTCCGTCCGGCGCCTCCTCCACCGTCTCCAGCCGCGTCCCCGCCTGCGGCTTCCCGCCGGCCCGGATCAGGCTCCCCGGGACCGCGTACCGCACGCTCCAGCGGTTTCCGCGCTCGTCCAGGCCCGTCCCCGTCCCGTGCTCCGAGAAGCCGTCCACCCGGATCGTCGCGATGGCCCGGCTGCGATCCCGCCGCCGGTGGCTCATCCGCCGCTCTCCGGCGATCCCTGGCCCGGCACGAGATGTCCCGGGATCCACAGCGCTGTGTGATCTGCCATGTAGATCGTCCGCCCCTCCTGATCGTAGTTGAACCTGTACTCCACAAACCGCCGTTCCCCCAGCTTCCGCACCCGCGTCACGTCCATCGTCGCGATGAAGTCCGGTCCGATCAGCCCTATCGACGGGAACCGCGCGTTCCGGATGCCCGTTCCGTATCCGACCCAGCCCTCGGACATGCGGCAGCCCATCCCGTACACCGCATGCAGGTTGCCGAGCGTCCCGGTGAGCTGCACCATCAGCGCCGCCGGTACATGCCGGGGGTGCCCGGGGCGCACCACCTGAGAGCCGACGAGGTGGGTCATGCGCGCTGTGTCGATCTGCACCACCACCCGCTTTCCTTCTGGTTCCAGCTCCAGGATATCGCGGATATACCAGGTTTCTTCTGTGTACAGACACTCAGAAGCAAAATCGGGTGGGATCATCTGGCCCTCCTGTCCTCGTCGCCGGTCTGGCGGATGTGCGCTGCCGGTTCCACCCTCCGCTGTTATCCCCCCCTCCTTCTCTCCGCATCCCCGGTTACCTGTGTCCCATGCCTGCTGACCCTGTTCCTCTGCTGCCCGCACCGATCGCGCTGCCCGCTCCGGCTGTCACTGTCCTCTCCCTCGGGGACGGCTTCTGGGATGAGGTCGCGCCCGCGACGTTCCCCGCGCAGGTTCTCCGCTTCCGGAACCAGCGCGCAGCGGCGGAGATCGGCCTGGATGGCCTCTCCGATGATGCGTGGCTCCGTGCGATGGCCCGGTTCCAGCCGCTCCCGGACAACCTCCCGTCGCCGCTCGCGCTCCGCTACCACGGTCACCAGTTCACCAACTACAACCCTCACCTCGGCGACGGTCGCGGCTTCCTCTATGCCCAGTTCCGCGCTGCCGTCCCGCCCGCGCCCGTCATCGCCGGTGCGCCGGAGGGTTCTGCTGTCCCCGGCGCGCTCCGCCTGCTCGATCTCGGCACCAAGGGCAGCGGCACGACCCCGTGGTCGAGGGGAGGGGACGGGCGCCTCACCCTGAAGGGCGGCTTCCGCGAGATCCTCGCCGCCGAGATGCTTGAAGCCCTCGGCGTCCCCACCTGCCGCATCCTGAGCGTCGTCGAGACCGGCGAGGAGCTGGATCGCCACGATGAGCCGTCGCCCACCCGCGCCTGCGTGCTGGTTCGCCTCTCCCACAGCCACGTCCGCTATGGCACCTTCCAGCGGCTCGCCTCGCTCCGCGATCGTCCCCGCATGGAGCGCCTCGTCGACTATGTCCTCCAGCACCTCCACTCCTCCTTCCCCGCGCCCGTCCTGCCGCCCGGTGTCGCCGACACGCCCGTCGCGCGTCTCCTCGCCACGACGGTCGCCCGCGCGGCAGATACCGCAGCGGCATGGATGGTCGCAGGCTTTGTTCATGGTGTTCTCAACACCGATAATATGAATATTACAGGAGAAAGTTTCGACTATGGGCCTTGGAGGTTTTTGCCTCATTTTGATAATGATTTCGTTTCTGCTTATTTTGACCACGGCGGCCTGTACGCCTATGGTCGCCAACCCGGGATGGTCGAGTGGAACCTCCATCAGCTCGCTGCCGCCCTCAGCCTCGCGGCACCGCCTGGTACCGCCGCCGATGCCGCCGCTGTCCTCGCGATGTTCCGCCCGGCTTATGCCCGCGCGCTCGCCGCCCGCACCGTCTGGAGGCTCGGCCTGCTTCCCCGCGATTCCGCCGCTGATCAGGCCCTCGCTGCTGCCTTCTACCGGTTTCTCGCATCCGCTCCGATCGGCTTCGATCAGGCTTTCTTCGACTGGTATGGCGGCACCGCCAGCGAGGCCCGCGCCGCTGTCTGTCCCGATGCCGGCCGCTATACCGGCCCGCTGTTCGCCGCCTTCTACCGACTCCTCTCCGACTATGTCCCTGCCAACCCCGCCGCCCTCCGACACCCGGCCTTCCAGCAGGATCGCCTGTGCTCCGTCCTCATCGGCGAGGTGGAGCAGCTCTGGCAGCAGGTCTCCTCCCATGATCGCTGGGATCTTCTCTCTGAAAAGGTTCAGCAGATCCGGTCGTGGGGTTCCCTCCTCGCCGGACACACAGGTTAATCTCCCCGACTCATGGGAGCCGATCGTGTTCTTTTTCTCTCTCCTGATCCCGCTTCTCTTCTCCGGCTGTGACTCCATCTCTGTTGAACGCACCAACAAGCCCGATTCCGATACCGGTACAGACGGTGATGGAGACGGCTTCGTCTCCGGTGTCGATTGCGATGACACCGATTCTGCGATCTATCCCGGCGCCCCGGAGACCCTCGATGATGGCGTCGATTCCAATTGTGACAGCAGCGATAATTCCTGAATCACTCCGCCCCCGGCCCCTCCGTCTGCGGTAGCCGGCTTAGCAGCCGCAGCGCAGACGCCTGGTCGCCTGTCCGCTGGAGCTCCTGCGCGTACGCCCGCACCATGTCCGGATCCGACGGGTTCCGCTCCCATGCCCGCCGTGTCGTGCTCAGATCCGGCGGTTCCCTGATCTCCGCGCTCTGCAGGATGCGCCGCAGGTAATTGTGCCGCGCCCTCGGCGCGTTCGCCGTCGTGATGTAGCCCAGCCGGTATACCCATCGTCCCAGATATTTCCTGTGTTCCACCACGATCCACCGGGGTTTCCCCCCTGTGCTCACCATCGTCGCCTGCGTCCCCCATCCCGGGAACAGTGGCGCTGGAGAGGGCAGGGGAGCCGCCGTCGCCGCCGGCCCGAGCCGCTGCTCCCATTCCCCCCGCCCGCCCGCGCCTGCCTCCCCGCCTGCCCGCTCCTCCAGCGTCCCGAACACCCCCTGCATGTCTTTTTCTCCGGCTCCTCCCTCTGTTCCGGCGTTCTGCCCAGGGTTGATCCTCCACAGCGTCATCCCTCCGATCTCCTGCCCCTCGATCCACGCCGGTATCTCCATCCGGATCCCCGTCCCCACCGCTTCCACTTCCCGCGACGCCTCCGGCAGCAGCGGGATCAGCATCGGCAACAGCAGCACCACCGGCACCATCAGCAATAATTGATGCCGTTGCTGCCGCTCTTCCCGCGCAGGGCACATCGTCTCCGGCTGGATCAGCAGCGCCGCGAGCCCGCCCCCGATTATCGCCCCCATGTGGCTCAGGTGCGATACCCGCTCTGCGTTCACCCCCAGCAACAGCAGCGCGCCCGCAGGTATCATCGTTCCTGCGCCATAGTATCGCCTCCACGCTCCCGGGATCTTCTCGCCAAGCCGGATTCCCGCTACCACCTGTGCCGCACAGAAGCCCCACGCGAGCGCGGAGGCGCCTACCACGTCGCAGGCCCCCATACCGAGGATAAACAGGGTGCTCCCGACCACCGCCGCCGCCCCGATCAGCGCCGTCGCCCCGCTCCCGAACAGCCGCTCCACCCGCCAGCAGGAGTACATCAGGACCGGCAGGTTCCCGATCAGGTGCCGCCAGGACGTATGAGAGAACGGCGCCGTGAGCACGCGCCACAGCTCCCCATCGACGATCACCTGGTTGCGGCCGACCGACATCATCCGGGGATCGAACGGGCTCATCATCACCAGCAGAAACAGCAGCAGCGCCGGCAGCACCGTCACCGCCGGCCTGGTCAGCCTGAGCGCCAGCCGGGTGTCCGGGTGGTCTATGGCTGCCAGGGTATAGGAGACACCTGTCCGCATGAGGGAAATGTAGCCGATCAGGTTATCCTCTGCCTCAGGAGCGATCATGGCCTCACCCGCATTTCCAGAACCGCCCGCCGCTGTCCCCGCGACCCCGTTCAGCGACGCTGAGCAGCACATCCAGACGCTCGCCTCAAAGAAAGACGCCTGGGTGCGCACTCCGATGGAGGAGCGCGCGCGGCTCCTCCGGGCCTGCATCGCGACGACGCTGGAGGCGGCCCCCGGGTGGGTCGCAGACGCAGCCCTGGCGCGGGGGCTGACCCCTCAGATGGAAGGGGAGGAGTGGGCCGCCGGGCCGATGGTGACGGTGCGGTGCCTGCGGCTGCTCGCTGAGGCGATGGATGCGGGCGGGAAGCCGCCCGTCCCGGCAGTCAAGACGCGCCCGGACGGGTGGCAGACCGTCCAGGTGTTCCCGCGCGGGTTCCATGAGAACGCGATGTACAGCGGCTTCGTCGGAGAGATCTGGATAGAGCCTGGCAAGACGGTGACCCAGGGCGCGCTCTACGCAGAGAAGGCGGCCGGGAAGCTGCACCCCGGCAAGGTGTCGCTCGTGCTCGGCGCGGGGAACGTCTCCTCGATCGGCCCGACGGATGTGCTCAGCAAGCTGTTCTATGAGGATGAGGTCGTCCTCGTGAAGACGAACCCGGTGAACAGCTACCTCGCGCCGCACTGGGAGCGCGCCTTCCGCCCGCTGATAGATGCCGGCGTGCTGCGGATCGTCAACGGCGGAGCAGAGATCGGGAGCTTCCTCTGTCAGCACGCGCAGGTCGATACCATCCATATCACCGGCTCTGACCAGACCCATGACGTCATCGTGTGGGGGAGCGGGCCGGATCGCGCGCTCCGCAAGGCCGAGAACCGTCCCGTGCTGAACAAGCCGATCACGTCTGAGCTCGGCTGTGTCACCCCGGTGATCGTCGTCCCCGGAGAGTGGTCGGAGGCCGATCTGTCCTTCCAGGCCCGGCATGTGGCCGGGATGGTGACCCACAATGCCAGCTTCAATTGCAACGCGGCGAAGGTGCTGATCACCGCTGCAGGCTGGCCTCAGCGTGCGGCGTTCCTCCAGAAGCTCCGGGAGGCCCTCGCCGCTGTTCCGTCCCGCCGCGCGTATTACCCCGGCGCGGACGGCCGATACCAGGCGTTCCTGTCCCGGTATCCGGATGCCTGTCCGCTCTCCCCGGCGGGCAGCGAGATCGTGCCGTGGACGCTGTTGCCTGAGGTTCCGGCGACCCCCGGAGAGTACGCGCTGAACAACGAGGCGTTCTGCGGGGTGCTGGCGGACATGCCGCTCCCCGGGAAGGACGCCGCAGACTTCCTGCCGGGAGCGGTCTCGTTCGCCAACGAACACATCTGGGGCACGCTCTCCTGCTGCATGCTGGTGCATCCCTCCACCGAGAAGCAGCACCCGCAGATCGTCGATCAGGCGATCGCGAACCTCCGGTACGGCGGCATCGGGATCAACGTGTGGCCCGGTGTGATCTTCGGCTCGATGGCGCTGCCGTGGGGCGCGTATCCTGGCCATACGCTTCAGGATATCCGCTCGGGCATCGGCTTTGTCCACAACAGCTGCATGATCGAGCCGGTCCATCACAGCGTCCTGCGCGCCCCGTTCCGCATCTTCCCGTACCCGCTGTGGGCCGCCGGACACGCGAACCTCACCGGGCTCACGAAGGCGGTCACCCGGCAGGAGGCCGCCCCCGGGCTGCTGAACCTGGCGGGGCTGGTGATCCAGGCGCTGCAGGGGTAAGAGCAGGGGATGATGTGTGATCAGTGGCTCCCCCCCGAACAGGTGTCTGTCATCCAGTCGCCGTGGCTGGATGAGATCTCCGGACTTGCCGTCTCGCGCCGGTACCCTGATGTCGCCTGGGTGATCGAGGACTCTGGCAACCGGGCCGAGATCGTCGCGATCCGGCTTAGCACTGGAGAGACCGTGCGGCGCTTCCGCGTGCGCGGGGCGGTGAACGTGGACTGGGAGGAGAGCGCGCTCGGCGCCTGCCGCCCCGGCAGCAGCGCAGAGCGCGCGGCGCCGGCAGGGGAGTGCCTGTGGGGGGGGGAGTTCGGGGACAACCTCGGCGTCCGCACCGACACGGCGCTGCTGGAGATCCCCGAGCCGCAGGATCCCGGCTCAAGGACAGGCCCGGCCAGAGAGGACGCGGTGAAGGCGGGCCGGATACCGCTCGTGTGGCCGGACGGGCCGCATGACACTGAGGCGATGGCGTTCTCTCCGGACGGGAGCCTGTACTTCTGGAGCAAGCTGCGCGACGGCACCTCCACCGTCTACCGGGTGACAGCCGGAGAGCTCAAGACTGATCGGGTGGTGACCCCCGCCGTAGCCGGGAGCGCGCGGATCACCGCAGACGGGCTGCCGCCGACCGTCACGGAGGGGCGCGTCCGGTGGAGGGTCACCGCTGCCGTGTGGGCGGGCGATAACGCTGTGCTGCGGACGTACGAGGCGGCGCTGGCGATCGGCCTGCCCGGTGCGGATGGGGCGGTGCCGGTGCTGGGATCGCTTCCGGCGCCGGTGGAGGAGCAGGGGGAGGCGATCGGGTGGGAGCCGGAGGGCTCCGGCAGCGGCGGGAGCCTGTGGTTTGTCTCCGAGGGTGTCCGACCGGCGCTGTAGAGGGTGCGATGCGCGGATGGAGTCCAGGCGGCAGAGCCGGTGAACGTCGGGCAGTGACCGGTGGGTGATGGGTTGCGCAGGACGGGCGCAGGACGGGGCGCAGGGGAGATGTCGGGGGAGATGTCGGGGGAGGGAGTCGCAGAGAGGCCGGCGACGCCGGCGACGCCGGTGGTGGCAGAGCGCCTGCGGTGGCACTTGACATAATAGGTCTTATCGGAAGTCGTCTCGCAGGCGGGAGCGCGGGCGTTGTGGCTCCTTCGCTGCCTGCGCGCTGCAAGTGCGGCGCAGCGCAGCGGTGCCGGTGCTGTCGCAGCAGCGTTGCTGTGCTAAGGGAGCGTCCCCGCCTCTCTTGTCGACATGAACCACGCCTCCCCGTTGCCGGTATCGCTGCTGCGGCCTGAGTAGAGGATGGAGAGCCTGAGGCCGACGAGACCGGCGGATCTGAGGGGGTCCAGCCCGGAGACAGCTGAGACAGAGGCTTCCGGGCTGAGGCTGCGCCAGGAGACGGCGCTGCTGTCGATGATGAGTGCGGCTGCGGGGTCTGTGGCGGAGGCCGGGTTGTCGACGGCGAGGATGGCGTCGGGCGGGGCGCCCTGGGCGGCGCTGAGGCGCGTGAGCGAGGTGTTCTCTGCGACGAGGAAGCCGACGCTGCCGGGCAGCGCATAGAGCGTGCGGCAGAGGGAGTCCTCTGCGGTGAAGTCGCGGCTGCCCCAGGCGTCGAGGACCCCGAGGGAGTCCGGGAGGACGGGCAGATCGGTTCCGCTGCGGACGGACCAGACGTCGGGGTACATGCCGATGACGGTTGCGAAGCGCTCCTCATGGGCGGGGAGATCGCCATCGACGTACCACTCCCCTTCGCCGGGCGGCTGCGGGCTGGCAGGAGAGACCGGCTCGGCGCCGGGCGGGACAGCGGAGGTGTCGACCTGTCCGTGCAGGATGGAGCCGTCCTGGGCGGTGTGCGGGAGGAGGAAGCGCCACCCGTCGGTGAGGCGATCCATGGGCATCGCGTACCAGCGGAGCGGTTCGCCGGGTTCGCGCAGGAGTCCGGTGCCAGGCTGGAGGAAGGTCACGCTGCCGCGTCCGACGACGGTGGCGACGGGGCGACCGTCCTCGTACCGGACGACGATCGCGGTCTCCTCCTCCAGACCGATGCCGACGAGGGCAGGCGGCGCGTGATCATCGACGATGCGCGCCATCGTCCCCGCCATGCGTCCGAGCCTGAGCCGCTGGCTGAAGTGGGTGTCGACGGTGGTGAACGGCAGGAGACCGAGGAAGTCGTCGTGAACCCCGCTCCCCCCGTCGAGGTCGTCCAGGTATCCGGTGCGGCTGTCCTGAAGCACGTCGAGGCTGACGTAGTCCATACCGCCGGCGAGCGCGTACAGGCTCTGGGACATCGCGCCTGCGCTGGTTCCGCCCACCCCGCCGCCGCGCGCGTGGAGGTCGCGGATGGCCTGCTCGGTGCAGGTGTTGTGCCAGAGGTCATAGTACTCGCCCTGGTCACCACCTTTGAGAAAGACAGCGTCTGACGCGGCGATACGGGAGCAGGTAAGCTGCGAATCCGCGTCAGCTCTTGAACCCAGGTTCATATTATCAGAAGAATCTGCGCCGAGAATCTGGAAGTAGGTGGGGATCCAGTCCGTCTCCTCCGCGGCCGACAGCACGAGGACGCGGATCTGCCCGTCTCCGTTGACATCGCCACCCTCCAGGAGCGCGGAGTAGGCGCGCCAGCTCCACGCAGAAGGATCGTCCTGCTCTCCCTCTGAGCCTCCCCCCGCGAGGACCAGCACTCCGGGAGACGGCGCCGGGACAGAAGAGTCGGAGTCCCCGCCGGAAGAGTCGGTTCCGGTTGAGTCGCTGTCCGAATCTGTGGAGTCTGTGTTTCCGTCAGTATCTGTCGAGTCGGTGCCAGTATCGTCTGCAGAGTCTCCCCGGGTTCCGCCCGTCTCCTTCGAAGGGCCGACACAGCCTGCCGTGAGCAGCGGAAGGAGCAGGAGGCAGAGGGGGGCAACGGCTGATGGCTCTGGAGGCAGCGGCAGCGGAGAGCGGGAAAGCAGGGGCAGCAGCGGGGATCGGCGGTTCAATATGACTCCATGCAGGACAAGAGAGGACAAGAGAGGTGTTGAAGAGATTCTTTGAAGAGATTCTTTCAACCCTCACCTGTGTATTCCGGATCAAGCGCCCACTGTCGCAGATCCCCGATTGTCTGCTGGAGTGTGTAGCGGGGACTCCAACCGAGGTCGCGCGCGCGGGCAGGAGATCCGAAGATGGACGGGATCTCGCGGGCCGGTGCTGCGGGCGACGACGATCCCGGCGACGACGATCCCGGCGACGACGATCCCGGCTCTGAGACGACCCCGCCTCTCCCTGCGGTCAGGAGGGAGAACAGATCAGCGAGCGGGCGCGGCTCGCCTGAGCAGAGTTGGATGGTGCTGTTGCGGGGGGCGCTGCTGGCGAGGAGGCGGTACCCGGCGACGACATCGCGGACATCGCTCCAGTCACGGCGGACGGAGAGATCCGGGACAGGGATTCGCAGCTCCCCTGCGGCGAGGCGGGCCGCCCAGTCCCCGGTGACGCAGCGGCGGTCACGACCGGGGCCGGTGTGGGGGAAGGCTCTGGCGATGACGACGTCGAGCCCGCGTTCGCGGTAGCTGCGGACCATGTACTCCACGGCGGCGCGGGCGCTCCCGTAGAGATCTGTGGGAGCGAGGGGGGCGTCCTCATCGAGCGGCAGGCGTGAGGGGCGTCCATAGACCTGATACGTGCTGACGAGGAGGAGGCGCGCGTCGGGGACGATGCGCAGCATGGCCTCCATGAGCAGGATCGCGGGCTGGACGATCCCGGCGTTTCCACTGACAGGATCGCGCTGCATCTCGGCGGGGGTGCTGATCCCCGCGAGGTGATAGACGACAGCGGGACGGAAGCGTTCGAGGAGCGCTTCGATGTGGGCCTGTACGCGGAAATCAGCATAGATCGGAGCGTTGTGACCTGCACCGATGACTGCGTGAGCAGGATCTGAGCCGCGTGAAGCGCCCGGTACGGAGGGCTCCCGACCGACGGAGGGCTCCCGGGCGGCGGACTGGAGGAGTCTGAGCAGGTGCCTTCCTGCGAAGCCACCGGCACCGGTGACGAGGGCAGGACCGGTGCGGCGGTCAGACATTGCGGCAGTCAGACATTGTCATCAGACATTGTCAGGCGCTACTCCCCTTTGATCTCGATGGTGTCGTAGGGGGACGCGTCGTCGGGGGACAGGAACCAGCGGATCTCCAGCTTGCCCTTGACCCCGTCAATCTCGACGGTGGGTTCGTAGCAGAAGTCCGCGCCGCCCTCAGCGCCGTCCCAGAGGGCGAAGACCTCTACGGTCTTGCCGCTGCTCTCAAAGAGCGGGGTGAAGGTGAGCCCGGCAGGCTGGAGATCGTGGCTCAACCAGACGCGGGCCTGCTCTCCGTCGACCTCCGCCATGAGTTCGGCGTCCGGGAGGTTGTCGAGATCGACATCGGTACAGTAGTTATTGACCGCAGTGAGCCCGATCTCCGGAGAGCATCCCATCAGCGAGGTCAGGAAGACGGTCAACACAGGGAAGATGGAGAGGATCATCGGTTCCGGCTAACCGGTGCGCGTCCGCCCGTCACGCCGCGCGGCTGCCTACGTGAGGCGCTCCAGCCCGCGCTGGACAGCCTGTTCGAGGAGACCGCGCACCTGCTGGGCTGCGGAGAGGCGTCCGACGAGCAGGACGTCTCCGGTGTCGATGACCATGAGCCCCTCCACATCGAGGAGGGCGACGATGCGATCCGGAGCATGCACGACGTTTCCGGAGGCGTTGGAGGAGATGATCTCTGCTGAGACGCCGACGCCCCAGGGGTGTTTCGGGAGGACGTCCGGGAGCGCGCTCCAGCTCCCGACATCAGACCAGCCGAAGTCGACGGGGATGACCATGACGTCCGGGGATCTCTCCATGACGCCGTAGTCGATGGACGTTGCCTCTGCGCAAGACCACACGTCCGTGATCCCCCTCCCCTGTTCCAGCCCTGCGAGCATCTCCTCACAACCGCTGAGCCAGCGCGCGATGGCGGCGCGGAGGGAGTCCGGACGCCAGAGGAACATCCCGGCGTTCCAGAAGAAACCGCCCCCGCTGAGCATCTGCTCTGCATGCAGGAGCGGGGGTTTTTCGATGAACCTGCTGACGCGCGAGAGGCCTGAGGCATCGTCCAGCACCGCCCCGCGCGCGATCCAGCCGAAGCCGGTCTCCGGACGGGTCGGGACGACGCCGAGGGTGAGGAGGGCGCCGGGCGCGCCTGCGGCGACAGCGGCGGTCTGGAGGGCGGCACAGAAGGCGGCCTCGTCTTTGATGAGGTGATCAGACGGGAGGACGGCGACGACCTCCGCGCCACGCTGTCCGGCGACCCAGGTTCCCCAGGCAATGGCAGGCGCGGTGTTGCGGCCTGATGGCTCGATGAGGAGGTTTTCGGGAGGCAATTCCGGGAGCTGCTCAGAGAGGATCGCCGCCATATCCGGACCGGTGACGACAAGAACACGCGACGGAGGGAGAACGGAGGAGAGCCGACGGAGGGTGCGCTGGATGAGCGTGGGTCCGCCGTCCAGGGAGAGGCACTGCTTCGGGAGGCTGCGGCGGGAGAGGGGCCAGAACCGGGTGCCGCGACCGCCGGCAAGGATCAGAACCCAGAGATTTATTGATTTGTTTTCTTCTAAGTTCATGGTTGCTTATGTTCCTGACTCTATTCCTGACTCTGTTCCCGACTCTGTCATAGAGAACATCTCCGGCCGCAAAGCAGCGAGCGCAGCATAGGCGACCACTGAGACAGCGTTGGAGAGGTTGATGGATCGCGTCGGACCGACCATGGGGATATGCCAGGAGCCGTGCTGCGCGACGAGGGGGCGGGGCAGCCCTTTCGACTCCCGGCCGAACACATAAATATCTCCACGGCAGAACGGGATTTTTGTATATGCCGGCCCGCTACGCGAGGAGAGGAGACGGATCGGCCGGCCGGCGACCCAGCGGAAGAAACTGTCTGTGTCCGGGTGCTCAACGACATCGACGTGCTTCCAGTAATCGAGACCCGCGCGACGGACGGCCTTCTCGTCCGTCTGGAAGCCGAGCGGGTGAACGAGGTGGAGACGGGCGCCGACAGCGAGGGAGAGCCTCCCGATATTTCCTGCGTTCTGGGGGATCTCAGGCTCGATGAGGACGATATGGAACAGCGGATCGGGAAGCGGCGGATCGGGCAGATGCGGATGCGGATCGGGAAGCGGATCGGGCACAGGCTCTCCGGTACAGGAAGCAGACGACAGACGACAGACGACATGACGGCAGACGGAGTGTATCCTGCAGGGGGTGTCCTGTACGGCTCCATCAACGGGCCCGACAACAGGCGCCGGAGTCCGCCTCAGCTTGCAACAGGACACAGATCGGTTAGACGCGGCCCCCTGTGGCAGCGCCTCTCCTCCCTGCTGAACCTGTACCTGCGACCGCACCGGTGGTAGAGGCAGAGCGGTTGAGCCGACGCCAGGGGCGGAGGTGGACGCTGATCGGCGTGGGGCTGCGGATAGAGCCGTCCAGCTTCACGATGGTGATCGGGGCGAACGGCTCGGGGAAGACGACGCTGTTGCGGGTGCTGGCGGGTGCATGGACTCCGACGCGCGGGGAGGTGCGGCTGTTCGGGCGCACCTGGCAGGAGGCGCCGCTGGAGCGGATCGCGCTGTTGTCCCATGCGGATCACCACTATGACGATCTGAGCGCGGCGGAGAACCTGGATATCCACTGGAAGCTGATGAGAGAGGAGCGACGCGCCGGCGCGGCCGGGGGGGCGTCGGGAAGCGTGTCGGGGAGCGCAGGGAACGGGTCGCCCGGGGGCGAGCGGGGGCGCCTGACGATGACGGCGGAGGGGGCGCTGGCGCGGGTGGGGCTGTGGAAGCGGCGGGACGATCCGGTGCGCACGTTCTCGGCGGGGATGCGGAAGCGGCTGTCCTTCGCGCGGGTGATGATGAAGGGCCCGGAGCTGCTGTTGCTGGACGAACCGTACAGCCAGCTCGATCCGCAGGGGGCGGCATTTGTCGACGGACTGTTCAAAGAGCTGCGGGAGAGCGGCGTCACGGTGATGGTAGCGACGCACCAGGTGGATCGGGTGGCGCCGATGTGCGATCGGGCGATCCTGATGGACGAGGGACGGATCGGGTGGGAAGGCCCGTCGGCGGAGGGTCCGTCGCGGATCCACCCAGGGATGCAGGAATGACTGCAGTCGGGGACAACGGCGGCACAAGCGGCACAGGCGGCACAGGCGGCACAGGCGCCGGGGGCGGCACAGGCGCCGGGCGCGGCACAGCAGAGAGGCGCGGCGAGGGGCTTGCAGAGGCGCTCTCACGGCTGGCAGTGACGACGGGGTGGATTTTTCTCAAGGATCTGCGGCTGGCCTGGCGGAGTCCGGGGCGGCTGAGCGCGGTGGCGATGTTCGCGGTGCTGATCCTGCTGATGTTCTCGTTCGCGGTCTCGGACACCTCCCGGCTGAAGACTGAGGCACCGGGCTACTACTGGCTGGCGATCCTGCTGAGCAGCACGCTATATCTGTCAGACACATGGCGGATCGAGATGCAGAACCGGGCGATGGAAGGCATCCGGCTGCTGCCGGTGCCGCCGGCGGCGGTGTTCTTCGGCAAGAGCCTGGCGACGATGCTGTTGTTGACCGGGATGGGGATCCTGCTGATCCCGGTGATGGTCGGGCTGTATGACATATCGGTACGGATGGGGACAGCCCTGCTGATCGGCGTGTTGATACTTGGCGCAGCAGGACTGTCGGCACCGGGCATCCTGTACGGGCTGCTCAGCGCGCGCGTCCGTTCTGGGGAGGTCCTTTTGCCGCTGCTGTTGTTCCCGCTGGAGGTGCCTGCGCTGCTCGCGTGTACGCGGGCGACGACGCTGGTGCTGACGGGGGATCCGATGGATCAGCTCCCGGCGTGGCTGTCGTTGTTGACTGCGTTCAATCTGATATTCTGGAGCCTGTGCGCGCTGCTGTTCGGGCGGCTGCTGGAGGAGTGATGGCGGAGAGCGGGACGGCGGAGAACAGGGCGGGGGCCGCGAAGGGCTTCCACTGGGAGCACCTGATCGGGTTGATCGGCGCGGGGCTGCTGCTGTGGGGGAGCTGGACGGGGCTGTTCGTGCTGCCGCCGGATCGGTTCATGGGGGACGTTATGCGGATCCTGTACGTGCATGTCCCGGCGGCGTGGGCGACGCTGCTGTGCTTCACGGCGGTGTTCGTGGCGTCGGTGGGGTGGCTGATCCGGGGGACGTGGGGCTGGGACGTGCTCGGGGAGGCGGCGACGAAGGTGGGGCTGGTGCTGGGGGTGCTGCTGACAGCGCTGGGGAGCATCTGGGCGCGACCGACGTGGGGGGTATGGTGGGACTGGGATCCCCGGCTGACGTCAGTGGTAGTGATGCTGGTGGCGTTCGGGGGGATCTCGGCGCTGCGGAGTTTTGTGGAGGACGCGGTCCAGCGCGCGACGTGGGTGGCGGTGGCGTCGATCATCGCCTATGTGAACGTGCCGGTGGTGTACTTCTCGGTGAAGTGGTGGCGTTCGCTGCACCAGATGCAGTCTTCGCCGAAGACGGTGGACGGGGACATGGTGACGGCGCTGCGGATCAACGCTTTCGCCTTCCTGTTCCTCGGGATCTGGTTCATCGTCCGGCACTGGCGCATCCTGAGCATCTACCGGGCGGAGGAGGTGTCGGAGGAACCGCCTGAGGCGGGGCTTCGGGCGGGGGCGGCGTAATGGAACCGACACCGAAAACGGACGCGCCGGCAACGACGGACGCGCCGGCAACGACAGCGGCATCGACGACTGTGCCCCCCTCCCCTGCCCCGATGCTGGCCGGTGGCTGGGAGTACGTCTGGGGCGCATACGGGCTGACCTTCGCGGTGCTGATCGGATACGCGCTGCTGACAGAGATATGGTACCGCAAGGCGGAGCGCATCCGCCGGATGGAGGACTGATGAACCGGATGGTGGGGCTGATCGTCGCGCTGGTGGTAGCCGGGGGCGCGCTGGCGTTCATCTCGATGGGGAATCTCGGTGAAAACCTTGTCTATTACTGGAGCCCGACGGAGATGGGGTCTCACGGGTCGGAGGCGGTGGGCGCGACGATCCGGCTCGGGGGGCAGGTGGTGCCGGGGAGCATCGTGCCGGGGAGCGGGGCCGGCACGCCGCTGCGGTTCAAGGTGACGGACGGGACGACGGAGGTGGCGGTACAGACGACGGAGATCCCGCCTGCGATGTTCCGCGAGGGGATCGGGGTGGTGGTGGAGGGGACGGTGGACAGGGCGGGGACGTTCAGCAGCAACCGGATGATGGTGAAGCACGACAACGAGTACCGGGCGCCGAAGCCGGGGGACGTCGTGGATCAGGCGAAGATGAAGCAGGAGATGGAGCAGATGTTCGTGGACAACGCAGGCGGCGGGGCAGGCGGCGGGGCAGGCGGCGGGGCAGGCGGCGGGGCAGGCGGCGGGGCAGGCGGCGGGGCAGGCGGCGCAGGCAGTCAGGCGGGCGGCGGTCAGGCAGGCGGGGGGCAGTGATGCCGCTGGCGGCATGGATCGGGAACGGGCTCGTGCTGGCGTCGCTGGTGTGCGCGGCGGCGGGGACGGTCGTGGGGTTCGGGGCAGGGTTTCAGCGGTCGCTGTCGGGGTGGCGGTACGCGCGGGCGCTGGCCTACGGGTTCTC
>JBEIQZ010000762.1:0-2108 GCA_040376255.1 Alphaproteobacteria bacterium | reverse complement strand
GCGGGGGCGGGGGCGGGGCGTCGACGATGAGGATCTCCGGCTCCGGCTCCAGCGGCTGGTTCCACTGGAGGCGGAGGTGGAGCCGCTGCGAGGCCGAGCCCGGCGCGCCGCTCAGGGTGGTGCCGCCATCGACGCCGACGCTGAAGCCTGCCGGCAGGCCGAACCCGGCGCGGAGCAGCCCCTCGGTGGGGGCGTCGCTGAAGCTGCCGCTCACCGATGGCGCGCTCCACAGCTCAGCGCCAACGCCCAGCCAGCCCAGCGGGCGCCAGCCCACCGAGGCGCCGAGCCGGAGCTGCGCGGTGCGGTCGAGATCGGTGTCCACCGACGCATCGACCGTCGCGCCGGGCTGGACGTTGACCCCGGCGTTGACGCCCCAGGAGAACGCGCCCGCTGTCTGCCCGATCATGCCGAGCGCGGAGATCATCCCCTCGCTCCCGACGAAGGCCGCGCTGCCCCCGGTGGGGATCGCCACCTCAGGCATCACGCCGAACTGCAGGCCGCCGCGCTTCCCGAAGCTGATCGGCAGCCCCAGCCGCACGTCGCCCAGCCCCCGGTAGGGCTCGCCGGGCGGATCGTTGAGCACCCCCTCCGCGTTGAAGAAGAACGGCAGCCCGAGCGAGACCGAGATCCCGCGCGTGATCGGCACGCGCGCAGAGAGCGTGGTGAGCCACACATCGTCGAGGATCGGCTGGATCAGCAGCGCCACGCCGGTGTCGATCTGCCGCATCAGCGGATCGTTGGCGTACTCCACCGTCGTCGCGATCACCACCTGCCTCGTGAGATCCGGCACCCAGACCGTCACCGGATCGGCGGGGCTGTCCCCGGTCGGGGTGGCGACAGGCGGGCCGTGGGCATCGAGCGCCCAGGCCGGAAGCAGCATCAACAGCACGCTCATACCCCCGTCTCCTTCTTATCCCGCCGCAGCAATAATCCCGCCAGCCCGATGATCCACCACCCGCCCGCCCCCGGCGCGCCCGCGCAGCCGCAGAACTCCCCGCCTGCGAGGCCGCTCTTGTCCTCGTAGCCGGAGCAGTCCTGATCCAGCCCGTCGTTGGGCGTGTCCGACGCGCCCGGATGGATCGCGCGGTCGGCATCGTCGCAGTCCGCGCCCACCGGGTAGCCGTCCCCGTCCCGATCCAGATCCGGCGCCGTGTCTGCGCCGCTGTCGGGCCGGGCCGTGTCTGCGCCGCTGTCGGGCCGGGCCGTGTCGTCGGGCGCGGCCGTGTCGTCGGGCGCGGCCGTGTCGTCCGAGGCGTCGAGCGCGTCGATCCAGCCGATCTCCGCTGGAGATCCATCCTGATCGGCGTAGACCGCCTCCAGGCTGCCGCCCTCATCCAGCGCAGAGCCCGGGACCGGGCGGGCCAGCCAATCGCAGTCGGTGTAGGCATAGTCGAGCAATTCCGGGTACGCCATGTACTCGTACGGCGTGTCGCTCAGCCAGTTGACATTATTGGCAGTAGCGAGATTATAATACATATTATAACCGACGTACCCGCTGTTGATGGCCGGGAGCATCAGCGCCATCGCGCTATCCCCGACGAGGTTGTTCACAAAGAACAGCTCCGATGGGGTCCCGGTGACGAACCCGCTGGGGGCATCGACGTTCCAGAAGGTGTTGTTATACAGCTTGACCTTCTGGTCGCTGGCCTCGATCAGATCGTCGCCGAGCGGGAAGTCCTGGAACATGTTGCGCGACATGATGACTTCGGTGTTGGTCGTCAGGAACAGCGCGCCGGTGGTGCCGGTGTCGATCTTTGTCTGGCAGAAGCGCGAGTTGGTGACTGTCAGGCGCGCACTGTTGTAGACATGGAACAGCGAGTGGTTCATCGACACCATGCCGCCGTCCGCGTCCATGGCTTCAACAAAAATCTCGTTGAGGTTCTCTGCGTATACAAAACCAGGCGGGTTCCCGTTGGGATACGTATAGTAGATCCTGCTCATCGCCAGGTTGTTGACCGATCCTGCCGAGCCGGCCACCCTGACAGTCTCCGCGCCGCCGTCGATGGGATCGATGAAGCCGCCGCCGGTGAAGCTCAGGTTGTCATTATAGAGGTAGGCGCCGACCGCTCCGGCGTTCTCCCCGGAGTTGCGCTCAAAGTAGATGTCGG
>JBEIQZ010000217.1:0-9196 GCA_040376255.1 Alphaproteobacteria bacterium | reverse complement strand
GTTCGCGGCGGTGGCCGACGATCCGGCGCTGCCGTGGATGGCGGGGAAGATCGCCCCGGCGGGATCTCCGGGTGCTGCGTGGGTCTGCGAGCGCGGGACCTGCCTGATGCCCACCGCCGAGCCGGCGGAATTGCTCCGGCAGCTCAGCGAGCGCCCTGCCGCCGATCCGGGCGGGCTGCGGCTCCGCGCCCCGGAATTGCCGACCGATCCGGCCCGGTGGCTGGGCGGGCCGCCGCAGGCGCTCGCGGCGCTGCGCGGGCGGGTGGTGGTGCTGGACTTCTGGACGCTCTGCTGCATAAACTGCGTCCACGTCCTGCCGGAATTGCATGCGCTGGAGGAGCAGCTCGCCGGGGAGCCGCTGACCGTGATCGGCGTCCACTCCGCGAAGTTCGACTATGAGAAGGAGCCTGCAGCGGTGGAGGCGGCCCGCCTGCGCCTCAACATCGCCCACCCGGTCGTCCTCGATCCGGCGCATGAGCTCTGGCAGCAGTACGGCGTGCGGGCCTGGCCCAGCGTCATCGTGCTGGACGCTGCGGGCCGCATCGCCTGGCAGCGCTCCGGCGAGGTCTCTGTCAAAGAGCTCAGGGCGGTGTGCGAGCGGCTGATCGCGGAGATCGGGCGGGATGGCGCGGCAGACAGCGCGGCAGACAGCGCGGCAGACAGCGCGGCGGGCAGCACGGGCGCAGCAGACAGCGCGGGCGAGGGCGGCGCGGGGCTGGCCGGGCTGCGGTTCCCGGAGAAGATCCACGTGTGGGGGCTGCAGTCGCCCGCGCCGGTGCTGCACCTCGACGGGCAGCACATGGTCTACATCGCGGACACCGGCAACCACCGGCTGCTCGCCTGCGATGTCGGGTGGGAGCGCGGGGAGCCGGGACAGTCGACAGAGGGGGCAGCGGGAGAGGACGACGGGGCGCGGTGGCCGGTGCTGCTGGTGCGGCGGATCTACGGGGACGGGACGGCGGGCTTCGCGGACGGGGCGGCGCCGCGCTTCCGGCAGCCGCGCGGGATCTGGCGGCTCGATCAGGCGCTCTACGTGGCGGACAGCGGCAACCACGCGATCCGGCGCGTCGATCTGGAGACGCACGAGGTAATGACGCTCGCGGGGACGGGGGCGCTCGGGCGCGGAGAGGCCGGCGGGGAGGACGGGGAGGGCGCGCTGCGGTCGCCCTGGGACATCGTGGCCTCGCCGGACGGGGACGGGGGCGAGGTGCTGTTCATCGCGATGGCGGGGGCGCACCAGCTCTGGGTGATCTCAGAGGGGCGGATGGGCGTGCTGGCGGGGAGCGGGCGCGAGAATCACGCGGACGGCCCCTCGCTGGAGGCGACGCTCGCCCAGCCGTCCGGGCTGGCGCTGGGCGGGCGCTGGCTGTTCTTCGTCGATGCCGAGACCAGCAGCGTGCGGCTGCTCGATCTGGCTGAGCACAAGGTGGGGACGGTCTGCGGGCAGAGCCTCTTTGACTGGGGCGATGTGGACGGCGGGCCGGAGGAGGCGCGGCTGCAGCACCCGATGGGGATCGCGCTGGGCGACGGGGAATTGCTGATCGCGGACAGCTACAACCACAAGGTCAAGGCCATCAACCTGGAGCGCATGATCGTGGAGACGGTCGCGGGCGGGCCTGGCCTGCTCCACGAGCCGTCGGGGCTGGCGCTGCTGGCTGAGCATGTGCTGGTGGCCGACACCGGCGCGCACCGGATCGCGGCGGTGCGGCGCGCGGACGGCGCGGTGCGGGCGGTGCGGCTGCAGTTCTGAGGGGCCGGGATCTGAGCGGCGCGTTTAGATCCCCAGCACCCGGCGCACCCCGTCGATGATCTCGCGGTAGCGCACCGGATCGCCGACCTGCTCGATCCGGAGCGCGTAGAGCAGGTGGCCGTCCCCCCGGCTCAGCGCGTGGACGCGCGCGCTCAGATCCATCGGCGGCGCCTCCGGCAGCCCGATCCGCAGGCGCAGGCCGCCCTGCTCGACGAACACCAGCGGGAAGGCGCTGGCGGTGGTGACCGTCCACTCCTGCGGCGTGAGGTCGACGATCCGCACGTCGCCGCTCAGCAGCGAGACCGGCCCGCCCGTCGCCGGGATCGCCTCCAGCAGCAGGTTGCCCGCCTGCCGCTCCGCCCGCTTGAAGTCGTCGATGAAGCCGAGCATCACGCCGTCCTGCGACCGATCCGGCACCAGCACCCCCGTCCGCAGCACCGAGGCCGAGAACGTGTAGGCCAGCCCGTTCACCGACAGCCAGCACCGGATGTCGCTCCCCGACCGCAGCCCGGGCGCCACCATCACCACGCCGCCCGGCTCGACCCGGACGATGCGGCCCTTCGACCAGCCGCCCCCCGGTTGTACAGATCGCAGGAGGAGCGTTGTTCTGCAGCGTCCTGAAGGATACGGCGGGGGTCGGGGGCGGGGGTCATCCCCACCTCACTAACCTGAGAACGGACGCCCTGGCTCATGAACCGCTGCCGCATCGCCCATATCACCGATCTCCACCTCCAGGTTCAGCCGGATCTGTCAGAGCTGGCGTCCAAGCGTCTGATCGGCGCGGTCAACCTCTACCTGTTCGGTCGGCAGAGCCACTTCCAGCGCGGCGTCACCGAGGCGCTGATCGGGGCGGTCAGCGCGCTCTCCCCCGACGCCCTGATCTGCTCCGGCGATCTCACCGCCCTCGCCACCCCCGCCGAATTCCGCCTCGCCCGCGATCTCCTCAGCCCGCTGTTCTCCCGCCAGCCCTCCCTCGTCATCCCCGGCAACCACGACGTCTACACGGCGGAGAGCGCCGGGCGCTTCGGTGAATTCTTCGGGACATGGGCTGTCGGGGACAGGAGCGGGGACGGGGCGGGCGGGGATCGCGGGGCGGGGCTGCCCGGCCTCACGCTCGGCGGGATGCGGGTCGTCGGGCTGGACGTGTGCGCGGCGGACTGGGCCTCGCGCGGGTACGCGGGCGCGGGGCTGGCGCGGCTGGCGGCGGAATTGGACAGCGGCACTGCGCCGCTCGGCCTGATGCTGCACTACCCGCTCCGCGACCGCCGGGGGCAGCCCTACGGCCCGTGGACGCGCGCCCTCCGCGACGCCGACGCCGTCGAGCGCCTGCTCGCCCACCCCCGCGCCGCCGCCGTCTTCCACGGCCACGAGCACCACGGCTACACCGTCCCCGTCCCCGCCGGGGATCGCACCGTCCAGAGCTTCAACCCCGGCGCGGGCGGCTACGCCTTTCTCCCTGAGAAGCGCCGCACCGCGCACTTCTGCGTCTACACCGCCGAGGGCGGGCGCATCACCGATGTCGCGCGCTACGCCTTCGACGGGGAGCGGTTCGGGCCGGAGGCGGGCGGAGCCTGGGCGGGGGGGCGGTGAATGGTTAGGAACAGAGATGGATCGGATCACACATGTTCATATTCGAGATTGTCGTTCCATCTCTGCATTAGATCTTGAACTCCAACCACTCACCGTCCTGATCGGAGAGAACGGCAGCGGCAAGAGCAGCATTATCGAAGCGATGGAACTGCTCCGGCGGATGGCGGGCCAGGGCTTCTGGGACGACTTTCATGGCATCCATCGCGGCCTGTATGGACTGTTGCGGGCTGGCAGTCAAAGCATGTTGTTGAGCGTAGACATCGCTGACGATGCTGGAAGCAGCCTGCGCTATACCGTCCGCATCGCCAGGCAGGGGGGCGGGGCGGTCATCGACATGGAGGTGCTGATGCAGGATGATGCGGTTGTTCTGGATCGGAACCGGAGCAGCGGACACATCCTGCAGGACGGGAAACTGGTAGAGGTGTCTCCCAGCGCCCTCAACGCGCCCCGCCTCGCGCTCACCAGCTACGGGGACAACCTCCCGCACCCTGCGATGGCGCGGCTGCTGCGCTGCCTGCGCGGGATCGAGGTCCACCTCGCCTTCGATGTCGGCGCTTCCTGGGCGGGGCAGGCGTTGCAGCGCCCGCCCCTCGCGCGGATGACCCGGCTCTATACGCCAGCGGATCGGCTGGAGCTGATGGCGCAGAACCTTGCCAATGCCTGGGCGAGCCTTAAGAATGACTTCAATGAAGCGCACTGGTCGGAGACGATGGACATCGTCCGGCTGGGGCTGGGGGATGCCGTGGAGGGCATCAACGTGCGCCCCGATCCGGGAGGCGGGCAGGCGGCGCTCTGGCTGAAGCGCCGGGCGCTCGAACAGCAGCTCCCGGCCAGCAACCTGTCGGACGGCACGCTCTCCTGGCTGGCGTTCGTCGCGCTCTACCGGCTCCATCCTGGCCGCTCTCTGCTGGCGATGGATGAGCCGGAATTGCACCTGCACCCGGCGCTGCTGGTGCGGGCGCTCTCGCTGCTGGAGGATCTGTCGCTGCGGCACCCGGTGGTCATCGCCACCCACTCAGATCGGCTGCTCGACCTGCTGGCCGATCCTGCCTCCAGCATCCATGTCTGTGAGCTGGATGCCGAGGATCGCACCGTCGTTTACCGCCCCGATCCGGAGGCGCTCAGCCGCGGGATGGAGCGGTACGGCGGCTACGGGCGCATCCGGGGGGAGGGGCTGGAGCGAAGGGTTCTGCGGAGGCCCGCATGATCACTGTGCTGTATGAGGATCACCGGAGCGGCCAGAGGGATTTTGCCTTCCATGACTTCCTGATCCGGCTGGTGCAGGACGGGCGCGGGCCGGATCAGGGGACGCTCTGGGAGCTGCGTAAGCAGGCTGAGGCGCTGCCATGCAACGGGAATACAAAGCTGCTGAAGCGCTTAGGGGAGGAGATGCAGATGCTGGTGAGCGGAGGCGGGCGTCTGCTGGCAGTGCTGGATGCCGACCAGATCCGCGCCCCGCTGAAGCTCTCTGCCGGGGCCAGCCTGGAAGACTGCCGACAGAGCATCGTGCAGAAGTGTGCACAGCCCGATCTGTTGGATGTCGCGTTTCTGGTAGAGAACATCGAGTCGGTGCTGGAGGCGATCCGGATCTGCAATCCTGGACTCCTGCCCGATCGCATGCAGCTCGCGCTGTACAAGGGGCGGGAGGCATTGCTCAACCGGGATCTGATCTTCCGGGAGGCGGCGCGTGAGGCCAACCGGGCGCTGCGCGACTGTATTCTCAGCCGGATGCCGTCCCTGGGCGATCTCGTCGCGCTGCTGAACCGGCGTCTGCAGGAGGCTCTGCCAGAGACTCAGCCGGAGACTCTGCCGTAGCTGATCAGAGCGTCCCGACCTCGCTCAACCCCCCGCGCCCCAGCACCCGCTTCACGTCCTCGCGGATATAGATCACCTCCTCGAAGCTCACCGTCAGCCCGTCCCAGCGCAGCACCGGGTTGATCGCGAACATCCCGTCCATGCGTACGGGGTTGAGCCGGTGCAGCCGGTTGCGGGCGAGGCGGGCGGCCCAGTGGGCGGAGCGCGGGAAGCCGTAGCGGAGGAGCCCCTCCTTCGGGAGGATGCGGTGGCCGATGCCCTGGGTGTTGAGCAGCTCCATCGAGCGGTTGCGCGCCCAGGCATGGGAGAAGATGACGATCTCGCCCATCGTCTTCCACCGGGAGCTGTAGCCGCAGGCAGCGCGCGCGCAGTCGCGCCCCGCCGCAAGGATCTCCGGCTCCGGCGTCCCCGGCGCGGGCAGGGCGACGGTGATGCCGAGATCGCCGTAGGCGTCGCCGACAGCGGGGCCGAGGTCGAGGGAGAGGAGCGTCCCCGGGGCGAGGGTCTGCGCGCCGTTGCGCAGGCGGGAGAGCCCCCCGGCGCCGATGTCCGCGCCGATGTGTACCTCCGGCGTATGGAACCAGCCGGTGAAGCCGGCGGCGGCGGCCTGCCGGACAGTCAGCGCGGCGACGTCGCGGGCGGACATGCCGGTCTGGAGGCGCGACACGACGTCGCGGGCCAGATCGAGGGTGCGGCGCTGGGCGTCGTCAAAGGCGCGGACAGGTTCGGGCAGGTCTGAGGTCATGGCAGGGCAGGGTAGCATGTCCGGCGGCTGCGGCACAGCCCGGCAGGGGCCGCCTCAAGGTACCGCGTCGTACAGCCATGTGCTCCAGTCGGGGTACAGGTCGCCGCTGTCGTAGATCAGGCGGTAGGTGAGCCAGGTGGAGCTGACGCGCTTGACGTAGAACCGGGTCTCACGGAAGGTGATGCTCTCGGCGTAGGCGTCGGTTGGCCAGTCGGGGTGCTCGGAGAGCCAGCGGTCGGCGTTGCCCTCCCCGGCGTTGTAGGCGGAGAGCGAGATGGCGGAGTTGCCCTTGTAGCGGGTGTGCAGCCCGTTGAGGTACCAGGCGCCGATGTTGAGGTTGGTCTGGATGTCCCAGACCTTTGCCGACGACCAGGAGATCCCCATGCGCTTGGCGCAGGAGGACGCGGTGCCGGGCATGAGCTGGGAGAGGCCGCAGGCGCCCGCGTGGCTCTTGATCTCAGGGTTGAAGTTGGACTCCTCCCGGACCAGCCCGTGGAACAGCCGCCCGTCCCAGGCGTAGTTCTTCGTCGCGAGCTGCACCTGATCCCAGTAGGCGGGCGGGTAGGCCTGCCGCAGCACCTTGTAGGTGTTGGGGCCGAGGACGGTCGGCGGGTGGTTCTTCAGCCAGCTCCGCATCCGGTCGTGGGCGAACAGGAAGGCGCCGGTGCGGGCCTGGATGCCGGTCTGGATGGCCATCTCCGCGCCGCTGAACGTCTCCGGGTCGAGGGTGGACAGCTCCGAGAGCGCGTCGGCGAGCAGCCCCACCCGCGCCAGCCCCAGCGCGTTCCGCACCGCAGGCTCCGCCAGCCAGAGATCGTGGACCTGCCAGGGCGCGCTGTCGCTGTCCATCGGCGGGCGCTTCAGCGCGGCGGCGCGGGCGGGGTCGAGGGCGCGCAGGCGGGTGGCCGCCATCAGGCCGTACCAGTGCCAGGGGGCGAGCTGAGCGACGGCTTCGAGCTGATCGGCGGCGGCGGCCTTCCCGGCGGGGTCGATCCGGGCGGTGTTGTCCGGCCACGCGCGCCAGCGGGCGGCCCAGTAGGCGCAGGCGAGCCAGTGGGTCGGGTCGTCCTCCATGCGGACGGTCTGCCGGGCCAGATCCGCGATGCGGATCGCCTCCTTCGTGTCCCCGGCGAGCGCCGCCCCCCCACGCGAGCCGCCACGCGCTCTCAGCGGCCATGTCGCCGTCCGGGCGCTTCTTCAGCCCCTCCGACCACAGCGACCGCGCCCCCGCGAGGTCGCCCGACTCCTGCAGCGCGATGCCGCCGAGCGCGTAGCCGTCGTCCGCCATCGAGTGCGACGGGTAGAGCGTCGGGATCTGCCGGTAGACGCGCGCAGCGTTCGCCCACTCCTTCTTGCGCTCGTAGGACTTGCCCGCGACGTAGAGCGCCCGCGCCCCGTAGCTGTTCTCCGAGTCCCCCTCGATCTTCTGGCAGCCCGTCCCCAGCGGCTCCAGCACCGGGATCGACGAGGTCAGCTCGTTCTGCTTGTGGAGCGCGCGCCCGTAGGCGTACCGGTAGCGGCAGCCGGTGGCGTCGGTCGTCTTCGTCTCCGCCAGCCGGGGGCCGAGCAGCGCCACTGTGCCGTCCCACTGGCCCTTGCCCTGGAGCGTGTCGCCGCGCCAGGACAGATCCTCCAGCGTCGGGCTGCTGAGCGGCGCGGCGTTGCTCTCAGCGCTCCCCGGGTAGAACCGGTACAGCCGCCGCCGGTACACCATCCCGGCCTCCGGGGTGGCGCGGTTGACGAGCGCCAGCAGCGCCTGCGCCGAGCCGGTCGCCGGGTCGGGCCGCGCCGCCAACTCCTCGTAGATCGCCTTCGCCTCTGAGGTGCGCTCCAGCTTGTTCAGCGCCTCCGCCATCGCCAGCCGCGCCCGCACCCGGATCGCCCCGTCCGTCACCTGCTCCAGGTGCGCGAGCGCCCCCAGCCGATCCCCCTCCGCCAGCAGCAGCTCCCCGCTCAGCATCTGCACATAGGAGGGGGGCGCGTTCTCAGCCTTCTCCAGCGCCGCCCGGTACTTCAGCGCCTCCGTCGTCCGCCCCGCCCGCTGGAGGCTCCACGCGGTGAGGAAGGCGTGATCCCCCACCTGATGCCCCGACAGCGAGGAGGGGGACATCAGCAGCAGCCCCTCCGCCGCCTTCGCGTGATCCCGCGCCGTCAGCGCGTCCTGCACCGCCTGCGGCAGCGGCAGCGCCACCGCCAGCGCCGTCGGCGCCAGCCTCGTCAGCGCCGCCGGATCGGGCGGGGGCGGCTCAGGGAGCACCTCAGGGATCGGCGGGGCCGGGAGCGTCGCGGGCGTCGCAGGAGTCGCCGCAGGCAGCGCCGCCGGGATCGTCGGGGCGGGCTGCTCCCTGCCCGGAGGCCGCTTCGCCTGCGCCCTGGGCAGCACCGCCGCAGAGAGAACCCCCGCCAGCGCCAGCCCGCCGATGAAAGACCACACCACTGCTCTGTTCATGCCGCTGGCTTAACCGGTCGCTGCCAGCCGCACCGGTGCCGCTGACGCTGTCAGACATACCGGTGCAGCGTGGCAGATATGTTGCTGACGTTGTCAGACATACCGGTGCAGCGTGGCAGATATGCCTCTGACGTTGTCAGGCACCCATCTGCTGCGCGGCAGATATGCCTCTGACGCTGTCAGGTACCCATCTGCTGCGTGGCAGACATACCTCTGACGCTGTCAGGTACCCATCTGCTGCGTGGCAGATATACCTCTGACGCTGTCAGGCAGGTCGGTGCAGCTTTACATCAGTGCCTCCGACGCTGTCAGACATGCCGGTGCAGCGTTGCACCGGTGCCTCAGCCAACGGCAGACAGGGTGGTGCAACGTTACATCAGTGCCTCAGCCGACGGCAGACAGGCCGGTGCAGCGTTGCACCGGTGCCTCAGCCGACGGCAGACAGGCCCATGTAACGTTGCATCAGTGCCTCAGCCGACGGCAGACAGGCCGGTGCAGCGTTACATCAGTGCCTCAGCCAACGGCAGACAGGCCAGTGCAGCGTTGCATCAGTGCAGCGGTCGACCCTTCCACCCGCTTCGGGTCGAAGGTGGCAGCCGCAGGCTGACGGATGAGGGGAAAGTCGTGCCGGAACGCCCCTCATCCGGCCCTTCGGGCCACCTTCGGCTTACGCTGCCTGCGGCCCCCCCCAGGGGGCGAAGGGACGGAGGAGGTTGTCTCGACCCTTCCACCCGCTTCGGGTCGAAGGTGGCGGCGCAGCCGACGGATGAGAGGAAAACCTTGCCCACACGCCCCTCATCCGGCCCTTCGGGCCACCTTCGGCTTACGCTGCCTGCGGCTCCCCCAC
>JBEIQZ010000350.1:0-6714 GCA_040376255.1 Alphaproteobacteria bacterium | reverse complement strand
GGCGGCGGCGGCGGCGCCGACCGGGGCGTACTGCTCGCGGATGAGCGACTGCGCCTTGACCGACCAGGGCATCAGCTCAGCGTCGAGGCAGACCCAGCCCGTCTGGAGCCGATCCCAGGTCCCCGCCCGCGTGAGGGCGATGCTCAGGCGCGAAAGCAGCGCGCGCTCCATCGCCGCGTCGGAGAAGAAGGGGCGCCCGGTGCGGGTGTAGACGCAGCCCAGGGCCGGGACGCCGAAGCGGGCGCGGGCCGCCGCCTCGTCGCGGCAGACGATGGCCACCGCGCGGCTCCCCATGTGCTTCTGCTCGCAGACCAGCCGCTCCACCCCGGCGTCCCGGTAGTGCGCGATCGCCTGCTCCGGGCGCTCCAGCCAGCCCGCCCCGTCCGGGCCGATCCCGCCCGGCACCGTCTCGCAGGGGGACATCGTGGGCGGCAGGTAGATCAGCCAGCGCGGGTCGACGCCGAAGCGCATCCCCGCCTCCAGCGCGGCGGCGGCGTTCTCGGCGGAGATGGTGATGACCGCGCCGTCCTCGGTCTGGACGCGGAACCGGCTCAGCAATTCCTCGACGTCGATAAGGCCGGAGATCGGCGGGCCGGAGATCGCCCCGGGGTCCGCGCCGGGCTCTGCGCCGGACTCAGGATCGCCGCGATCCGGCTCAGCGAGCGGGCGGATCGGCGCGTACCACTCGCGGACGGCGGGGACGGACAGGATCTCTTTTTCCGGCCAGCGCAGCGCGGTGAGCTTGCCGCCGAAGACGCAGCCGGTGTCGATGCAGACGGTGTTGTTCTCCCAGAGCGCCTCGCGGACGGGGGTGTGGCCGTAGACGACGAGGGCGCGGCCCCGGTAGTCGGCGGCCCAGGCGTAGCGGACGGGCAGGCCGTAGGAATCGGTCTCGCCGGTGGTCTCGCCGTAGAGGGCGAACTCGCGGACGGCGGCGGAGGAGCGCCCGTGCATCGCCTCGGGCAGACCGGCGTGGGCGACGACGAGCCTGCCGCCGTCGAGGACCATGTGGCTGATGAGGCCGTCAAGGAAGTTTTTTACCTCGGCGGAGAACCCCGGCGGCTCCGCGCTGAGCTGCTCCATCGTCTCCTTCAGCCCGTGGGTCAGCTTCACGTCGCGCCCGGAGAGCCGCCGCACCAGCCGCACCTCGTGGTTGCCCGGCACGCAGAGCGCCGCCCCGGCGGCGGTCATCTCCATGACGCGGCGCAGCGCGCCCGGCGCGTCGGGACCGCGATCCACCAGATCGCCGACGAAGATCGCGCGGCGCCCTCCGGGGTGGCGCCGACCGGCGCCGGAGGCCGGATCTGCCGGTGTGTAGCCGAGCGCGTCGAGCAGCGACTCCAATTCCTGCGCGCAGCCGTGGACGTCGCCGATGATGTCGAAGGGGCCGCAGTCGTCGCGCCGATCCGTCCAGAGGCGGACGCGCTCCAGCGTGACGCCGTCTGCGCCGCCCTCCGCGCCGTCCGCGCCGAGGACGTCCCCGCTCAGCCGGTAGACGTAGCGGAAGCCCTCGTCCTTGAGCTTCGACATCGACCGGCGCATGGCGGCCTGCTGGCGCTGGATGACCCCGGCGGGCAGGCGGCGGTCGGCGCGCTGCTCGTTGCGCGCGATGCATTCGCGGGTGGAGACGTCGAAGACGATGGCGGCGGCGAACACGTGCTGGCGCTTCGCGAGGGCGATCAGCGATGCGCGGGACTCCGGCTCGACGCTGGTGGCGTCGATGACGGCCAGCCGCCCGGCGGACAGGCGGCGATCCGCGATGGCGTGGACGATCTCGAAGGCGGCCTGGGTGGCGCTCTGATCGTTCTCGTCGTCGCAGACGAGCGCGCGGCAGTGGTCGGAGGAGATGATCTCGGTCGGCAGGAAGTGGCGGCGGGCGAAGGTGGACTTGCCCGAGCCGGAGGGGCCGATGAGGACGACGAGGGAGAGCGCGGGGACGCTGATCTTCATGCTGGCGATCCGGGGGGCGCGCCCGACGCGGCGGGGGCGTCGATGCGGCGGAAGAGGGCGAGCTGGGTGGGGGGGCCGAGGGCCGGGTCTTCTTCGCCGACGCTCCGCAGCTCCAGCGCGTAGCCCCGGGCGGCGGCGGCGGCCTCAGCCCAGGCGCGGAACTCAGCGCGGCTCCACTCGAAGCGGTGGTCGGAGTGGCGGAACTTCCCGGCGGGCATATCGGTGAAGCGGGCGTTGTACTCGACGTTCGGCGTCGTGACGACGGCGACGCGCGGGCGGTGCGCGCCGAGCAGGGCGCGGGTGAACGCCGGGACCGCATGCGGTTCGAGGTGCTCGATCACCTCGACGCAGCAGACCGCGTCCGCGCCCTCCAGCCGCCGGTCGCGCCCGATCATCGACCCCTGGAGCAGCTTGACGCGCGCCCGCTGCCTCGGCCCCATCCCGTCCAGATCCAGGCGGCGCTCCGCGATCTCCAGCGCCCGCAGCGAGACGTCCACCCCGATCACCGAGGTGACGCGCCGATCCTGCAGCAGCCGCTGGATCAGCTTCCCCTCCCCGCAGCCGAGATCCACCACCGTCGCCGCCCCCTCAGCGGCCAGGAGCGCCGCGATCGCCTCCCGGCGCGCTGCGTCGAGCCGGATCGGCGCCTCCATCCCCTGCTCAGCGGCCCCCGCCGCGTCGGCCCGATCCTCGATCTGCGCGCTGCTGCCCTCCTCCCCCGCCGCCAGCCGCTCCAGCGCCGGGCGCCACAGCTTCCGCTGGTGCGAGAGGTAGCGCCGCGCGATCAGCTCCCGCTCAGGGTGCGCGGCCAGCCAGTCCTCCCCGTGGCGCAGCAGCTTCTCAGACTCCTCCTTCCCGACCCAGTAGTGCTTCCCGTCGTCCAGCACCGGGATCAGCACGTACAGGTGCCGCAGCAGCGCCGACACCGCGATCACCGCCCGCAGCCGCACCCGCCAGAGGCGCGGCGCGCCCGGCCCGTCCGGCCCCGCCGCGCCATCCGGCCCCGCCTGCCCGACCGCCTCCGCCTCCACCGAATAGCCCAGCGGCCCGAACAGCCGCTCCAGCAGCGCCGCCCCGCCGTGACAGGCGATGGCGGGCAATTCTACCTCCATCGGCCACGCCTCCCCCGGCAATTCCGGGCGATCCGGGCAGCTCCCCGCCATCGCCGACCGGTAGACCTGCCCGATCGCCACCGACAGCAGCGAGGAGCCGACGTAGGGCCGGTCGTTGACGTAGGGCCGCAGCACGAAGTCGTCCTCCCGCCCCCGCACCAGCCCCACCGGATCGACCTCCACCCACAGCGCCGCCGTGCAGCCCTCCGCCGTCGCCTCCGGGTAGAAGTGGCGCGCGACGCCGAAGGAGAGCGGGAACTCCAGCAGCCGGTCAGGGTGCTTCCGCAGCAGGAAGCCAAGATCCGTGGCCGGCGCGCGGACAGTGCGGAGCGTCATCAACATCGCCCCAATGTATAGCGTCCCCCGGAAACCGCCCCGGTTAGACTGGCCCTGAGGTGACGATGCGTCTGCTCCCCCTGCTCTCCCTGCTCTCCCTGCTCCCCCTGCTCTCCTGCGACGACGGCGGCGGCGCCGCTCCCAAAGGCGACTACGCCATCGACGGCCTCACCGTCTCCGACTGCGCCAGCGACTCCAGCACGCCCACCACCTTCACCGCCACCGGCGGCACCGGCGAGATCCTGATCGCGCACGCCGGCTACAGCGCCTCCTGCTGCCTGAGCTTCGATGTGTCCGCCAAGGAGAACGGCGGAACTATCGATCTGACCTATACGCCGGTCGGCGATCCCTGCGACTGCATGTGCCACTACGACCTCAGCTACACCGTCGCGGGCGTCGTCGCCGGGGACTGGGACGTACAGGCCCCCGACAGCAGCAGCGCCTCGGTGACTGTCCAATAGGAAAATATGGATCTCAGACCCATGGAGAATACAAGATAGATGCTGTACACTCCATAGAGTCCCGGTTACGATTCGCCGGATGAGCGACGATCCTATCGCAGCGACCCACACCGACCTGATGCTGGAGCAGATCCAGAAGATCGCCAAGGTCGGTGGGTGGGAGTACGACCTTCAAACTGGTAAATTATACTGGACGGACGAACTGTGGCGCATCCACGGTCTGGAGCCGCGCAGCGTCCCGCTCGATCAGGCGTTCGCCACATCCTTCTTCTCCGATGCTGACCGGCACAAGATGTTTGAGATGGTCACGCAGTCGATGACCGAGGGTCGCCCCTACAGCTTCGATGCCGAGATCCGGACCTCCTTCGGCACCCGCCGCGTCATCACCGGCGGAGACACCCTGCTCCAGGACGGGCGGCCCGTCCGCCTCTACGGCGCAACCATCGACATCACCGACCGCTGGGAGATGGAGCAGGCGCTGCGCCAGAGCGAGGCCCGCCAGATCCTCAACGACCGGCTGCTGGCGCTCGGGCGCTTCGCGGCGGACATCGTCCACGAGCTGAACACGCCGCTCTCTGTGATCGGCCTGAACCTGGAATTGCTGGAGATGGATCTCCAGAAGGCCGGGATCTCCGTCCGTAACCTCCCCACCCTCCAGCGCGCCAGCCACCAATTGCAGGAGCTGGTCACCAACCTCCGCCAGTTCTCGCGCGGCGAGGCCCGCGCCCAGAGCGGCGTCGCCCTGCCGGTCATCCTGCAGTGGGTCCGGCGCATGCTGAAGCTCGCCGCCCAGGAGAAGGGCGCCGCCATCGAGCTGCTGCTCGAACCGGCGCCGATGGCCTGGAGCAGCGAGCAGAAGCTCATGCAGCTGTTCACCAACCTCGTCACCAACGCCCTCGACGCCATCCCCGCCGACAGCTCCGGCCACATCCGGCTCTGGCTCCGCGCCTCAGCGGACGGCCAGTCTGTCCTCGTCGACGTGCAGGACAACGGCCCCGGCGTCCCCCCCGATCTCCGCGACCGCATCTTCGCCCCGTTCTTCACGACGAAGGGCGACCACGGCACCGGCCTCGGCCTCGCCATCTCCCACAACATCGCCACGCAGGCGGGGGGCTCGTTGGAGCTGCTGAGCCAGGGAGCGCAGCCGGGCGCGTGCTTCCGCGTGACGCTGCCGGTGTATGTCGGCTGAACTCACAGAAACCTCTGCACCTCCGCCGCCCGCTCCTCCGCCGTGAGCGCCGCCAGCGTCCGCGCCTCCAGCCCGTGCCGCTCCAGCAGCCCCCGGATCAGCAGATCGACGTGGAGCTGCACATACCGATCCGCCGTCCGCACCCCGTCCGCCACCAGCGGGATCGCGCCCCAGGGCAGCAGAAACAGACGATCATACCGCCCCGGCGCGAGCGCCTCCCGCATCAGCGCCTCAGTCTGGGCGTCCTCCCTGGCGAAATGATAATACATCCAGAACGCCGCGTAGTCCACGCCCGCCCGATCCGCGACGAAGCCGCCCGCCTCCCGCTCCGCCCGCGCCTCCGCCTCCCGGCGCTCCTCCCACAGCGACAACACCAGCGCGCGGAACTCCGCATGGCTCAGCCGGTGCAGGTCCACGCCCGTCCGCTCCAGATGCTCCCGCATCCCCTCCCCGATCACCGGCAGCCCGAGCCGCCGCCCCAGCAGCGCCGCCAGCGTGCTCTTGCCCGTCCCCGCCGACCCGCTCAGCGCGATCCGCATCCCGCACGCCCTCCCCTCATCGCGCCGAGAACCCGCCGTCCGCGATGATCACCTGCCCGTTAATCCAGTAGGACTGCGGCAGGATCAGCAGCCCGACCACCGCCGCCACGTCCGCCGGGGTCGCGATCCGCCCCAGCGGCGTGAACGCCGCCGTCTCCCGCACCATCTCCGCCGCCTCCGGCAGGTAGCGCAGCGCGTCGGTGTCCACGAGGCCCGCGCAGACCGTGTTCACCCGGATCGGCGCCATCTCCACCGCCAATTGCCGCGTGAGCGCCTCCATCCCCGCCTTCGCTGCGCCCATCGCCGCGTAGCCCGGCGTGTAGCGGCGGCTCCCCAGGCTCGACAGCCCGATCACCGTCGCCCCCGGCGCGAACCGGCACATCTTTGTCAACAGCCAGAACGGCCGCAGCGACGACTCCAGCGTCAGATCCCACTGCGACGCCCGGATCTTTGTGTACGGCTTCAACGCCCCGACCGCCGCGTTGTGGATCAGCACTGAGACCTCCCCCGCCGCCTCCGCCAGCCGCTTCAGATCCGGCTCCGAGCGCACGTCGCCCTGCACCACCTCCGCCTCAGCCCCCCGCGCCGCCACCTCCGCCGCCACCTCCCGCGCCGCCGCTTCGTTCTGCAGGTAGTTCAGCACCAGCCGCCGCCCCGGCGCCGCCAGCTCTCGCGCGATGGCCGCGCCGATGCCGCGCGACGCCCCGGTGATCAGGATGTTCATCGCGGGCAGATAACCCGATCAGGTCGACAGGCAGGGGCGGGCAGAGGGCGGCATCGGCTCACCGAAGCGGGCGAGCCACACCGCAGCGGCATGCGCGCCGTCCCACTCCATCAGCGGCAGATCAGCGAACTGGAAGGGCGATGCGCCGTCCCCGGGATCAGCACAGCCGCCGGTACACTCCCACGACCAGGTGTCCACCGGCAGCACGCGCTCTCCGCGCCGATGGCGGATCACCACCGGCACCGGGCGGGCAGGCTGTCGACAGAACGGACAGGGTGGGGCGGTGAGTTCAGGCTTCATGTTCGATGGATATTAACTGATACCGAATCGAGAAGAAGAATACCGTCCCTTCTCCCTGGGACGGGGAGAAGGTGGCAGCCGGAGGCTGACGGATGAGCAACCG
>JBEIQZ010000447.1:0-5312 GCA_040376255.1 Alphaproteobacteria bacterium | reverse complement strand
GGGCCGGTGGGGTGGCGCGAGGCGATCCTGCGGAACCTGCTGCGCCCGGCGGACGCGCTGCCGTTCGGCTACGCGGTGGGGGCGGTGGTGGCGACGATGGATCGGCGGTTCCGCCGGCTTGGCGATCTGGTGGCGGGGACGGTGGTGGTCCACACCGGGCGGGCGACGGTCGTGCCGGAGCGGCTGGCGCTGCCGGAATTTCCGGAGGCGCAATTGGCGACGGTGCCGTCCCGGCTCCGGCTGCCGATCCAGACTCAGAGCGCGCTGGAGGGCTGGCTGCAGGCGCGGGAGCGGCTGGGGCCGGTGTGGGCGTACGCGACGGCGGATCGGCTGCGCGCGGGGTTTGTCGCGCGCTACCGGGTGAGCGCGGTCGATCCGGTGCGGCTGCTGGAATTGCTGGTGTGGTCGGGGCGGCAGGGGGCGCAGGAGGCGCCTGATCTGGCCTCGGCGCGGCAATTGGCGGATCTGCGCGGGCAGCGGACGCTGGCGCCGGAGGAGGCGGGGCGGCTGGTGCGGGCCTACCGGTCGATCTGCGCGGAGGTCGGGCGGCTGCGCGGGCGGCTGGTGCAGGAGCAATTGGCGCCGCTGGAGGAGATCGCGGCGGCGGGCCACGCGCGGCTCTACCGGCAGTCGGCGCGCTGGATGCTGCCCCGGCTGCGGGAGGTGGCAGAGGTGCTGATCTTCGACTTCCCCGCAGAGGTGCGGCGCCAGCGGACGTTCGTGCTGGTGGCGGCCGGGCTGTTTCTGCTGCCGATGGCGGTCGCGGGGCTGATGGCGACGGGGTCATCGGAGTTCGTCGATGCGGTGCTGCCGGTGTCGATGCGCGTGCAGATGGAGGCGGCCTATTCGCAGCCCATCAGTCGCTCGGCCTCGGACAACGCGGCGATGGCGGGCTTCTACGTGTTCAACAACGTCGGGATCGCGCTCCGCAGCATCGGCGCGGGCCTCTTCTTCGGGATCGGGACGGCCTGGGTGCTGGTGTACAACGGCCTCCTGATCGGGACGGTGGCGGGCCATCTCTCGGCGCAGGGGATGGGGTGGAACCTGCTCAGGTTCGTGTCGGGCCACTCGGCGTGGGAATTGACGGCGCTCGTCCTCGCGGGCGCGGCGGGGCTGCGGCTGGGCTGGAGCCTCGTCGACACCGGGGGCCGGACGCGCATGGGGTCGCTGCGGGCGGTCGGGCCGTCGCTGACGATCATCGCGGGCGGGGCGGCGGTGATGCTCGGGGTGGCGGCGGCGGTGGAGGGGTTCTGGTCAGGCCAGGATCTGCCGGACGCGGCGCGGGCGGTGTTCGCGGCGGCGAACGCGCTGGTGGTCGCGGGCTGGCTGATCTTCCAGAGGCGCGCGTGATCCTCCCGCCCGGTGCAGACGCTCCGGGGGCAGCATGCTGACCGGCGGGCTGGCGTTGCGGCAGCGCACGGCGGGGGAGTGCGTCGATCTGGGGCTGGCGCTGCTGCGCGAGGACGGCCCTGCATTGCTGCGGCGCACGGCGCCGCTGGGGGTGATCGCGGCGCTGATGGCCGGAGGGACGGTGTGGCTGGCGGGGCAGGAGGCCGGGCTGGTGATGGCGCTGCTGCTCTCCCCGGCGCTCGGCGGGCCGTCGCTGCGGCTGGCGATGGCGCGGGCGGTCGGGCAGGCAGAGACCGGCGGGACGGACGAAACCGGCAGAGAGATCGGCGGAGCGGCCCTGGCGCACCTCCGGGCCGATCTGGGGGACGCGCTCAGGCTGCTGCGGCAGGCGCTCTGGGCGGGGCCGCTCTGCGCGGTGTCCGGGACGCTCATCATGCCGATCGGTTTTTATTTGTGGTCTGTACTGGCTTTCCTGCCGGAGATCTGCCTCGTCGAACAGGCGCCGCTCCCGGTGACGCGGGCGCGGGAATTGAGCCGCCTCGGGATGAGCCGCCTGATGGCGGCGCGGTTCTGGTGCGCGGTGCTGTACCTGTTCGGGGTGTCGGCGGCGGAGGGGATGGGGCAGCTCGTGGTCGGGGAATTGCTCCAGCTCGGGGCGCCGTGGGGGCGCCTCCAGAACGGCGAGATCACCCCCTATGTGCTGGCGGGCGTCCTGCTGTGCGGGCCGGTCTGGGCGATGATCCGGTTCGCGTTCTACCTCGATCTCCGCACCCGGACGGAGAGCCTCGATGTCTTTTTTGCGCTCTGGCAGGCCAGTGAACGGAGGGATGGATGAGGCTTTGGCTCCTGGCGCTGGCGGTCGCGTGGGCGGCGGACACGGGGACGGTTGCGGGCGATCCGGTTGCGGGCGATCCGGTTGCGGGCGATCCGGTTGCGGGCGATCCGGTTGCGGGCGAGCCGGTGGTCCTCTCCGGGCTTATCAGCGCGGACGAGCAGGCGGAGCTGGACGGGGTGCAGGCCAGCATGCGGTCGGGGGCGGCGTGGTGCACCATAAAGGGGCAGCTCTCCCCGTGGGAGAAGGAGTGGTGCGCGGCGATCCCGCCGGGCTGCGCGGGGATGGAGGCGAGCTGCGCCGAGGCGCCGCCGCGCGGCTGCCAGGAGGAGCCGCTGCCCGATCTGGATCTCCCGGTGTCGAACCTGCCGTGGGATGAGATCCTGCAGGCGCTCGCGATCACGGCGGCGAGCCTGCTGGTGATGGCGGCGATCCGGGCGTGGTGGCTGGGGCGCGAGCCGGAGGAGGCGGCGGAGGAGGCGCCGGCGGCGGCGCCCTTGGTGCGGCTGGTCGAGGAGGCGCCGCCCGGAGAGGATCCGCTGGCGGACGCGCAGGCGGCGGCGGGCGCCGGGGATATCGGGCGGGCGCTGCTGATCCTGCGGCGGGCGGTGCTGACGCGGCTGGCGGCGGAGAGCCGGGTGGTGCTGCACCCGAGCCGGACGGATCGGGAGTACGTGCGCGCGCTCTCGGCGCAGCCGGAGGTGGCGGCGGATCTCCGCGCGGTGGTGCAGGCCGTCGAGCAGCACCGCTACGCGGGGCGGCCGGTCGCGCCGGGGGTGTTCGCCGGGGCGATGGAGGCGGCGCGGCGGCTGCTGGCGGCGGCGCTCCCGGCGCTGCTGGTGGCGGGGCTGGTGTCGGGGCTGATCGGGGCGGCGCAGGCGGCGCTCTCCGGGCACGGGCTGGTGGTGGAGCTGCTCACCGGGATGGGCTACACGCGCCGCGATCCGGCCTCGTATTTCGACAAGCCGGATCTGATCTTCTTCGACGCCTCTGTCGGGATCGAGGAGAACTCAGTCCGCGAATTTTTGAAGATGGTGGAGGACGGCGCGGACGGGGTGATCATCGTGAGGGGGGGCATGGAGGGGTTGCCGCCGGAGGTCACGGTCGGGGAGATCGGGGTCGGCGCGATCCAGAGCCGGATCGGGCCGGTCGCGTCGCCGATCCGGCTGGTGGAGCCGATCTGGAGCGTCGGCGGGGCGGGGGAGATCCTGGCGGTGGACGAGGCGGGCAGCGCGGTGATGCGCCAGATCCCGCTCGGGCAGGGACAGCTCATCGTGGCGGGGGCGCCGGGGCTGATCCTTGACGTGTCCGTGCTGCACAGGGGGAACGCCGAGCTTCTGTACCGGATCGCGAAGCACGCCGATGCCTGGAGCGTGGGGGTTTTTGAGGGGGAGATGCTCTCGCCCTCCCCGGTGGCGCTGCTGTTGAAGGCGGGGCTGCTCCCGGCGGCGGGCCAGGGCTTTTTTGTGTTCCTGCTGGCCTGCTGGTGGCGGGGGCGGCGCTTCAACGGCGCGCAGGACCCCCCCGAGCAGCGGCGGCGCGACATGACCGAGCACCTCCAGGCGGTCGGCGGCTTCTACCGCAGCCACGGCGCGCACCGGCAGGTGCTGGTCGCAAGCGCGCAGTGGGCGCTCGGCTGGATGCGGCGGCGGCTGCGGGTCGAGGATCGCGATCTGGTGGACGCGGTGGTAGCGCGGAGCGGGGAGCCGCGCGCGCGCGTGGAGCGTGTGATGTTGAGGGCGCGACAGGCGATCGCCCGCCCGGATGAGCCGGGAGACGAAGGGGATATCTTTCTGCAGGAGGAATTGTGGGAACTGATGGACGGACTGAAGCGGGCGGGCCAGAAGCAGGCGGGCCAGAAGCAGGCGGATCAGCCAGAGCAGGCGCGGCCCTCGACACCCTCCCCGGAGTCGCCCTCTCCGGCTTCGCCGACCGGCTCAGGCGGGTGGAGTCGGAGATAGGGCGGGTCGTCCACGGGCAGTCTGACGCGATCCGCCACGTGCTGCTCGCGCTGTTCTGCGGGGGCCACGTGCTGCTGGAGGGCGCGCCCGGCATGGGCAAGACGCTGCTGGCCCGCTCGCTGGCGCGGGTGCTGGGCTGCCGGTTCCGCCGCATCCAGTTCACCCCCGATCTGATGCCCGCCGACGTCACCGGCGGCAACATCTTCAACCAGAAGGAGAGCCGGTTCGACTTCATGCCCGGCCCGGTCTTCACCGAGGTCCTGCTGGCCGACGAGATCAACCGCTCGCCCGCCCGCACGCAGGCCGCGCTGCTGGAGGCGATGGCCGACCGGCAGGTCACCATCGACGGCACCTCCCGCACGCTGAACCGCCCGTTCTTCACCATCGCCACCCAGAACCCCGTCGAGTCTGAGGGCACCTGGGCGCTCCCCGAGGCGCAGCTCGACCGGTTCATGATCAAGGTGCAGATGTCTGCGCCGCCCCGTGCCGTCGAGATGGAGATCCTGGAGAGCCACCTGCGCGGCTTCGACTCCGCCGATCTCCAGGCCGCCGATATCGCTCCGCAGATGGAGGCTGCCGAGATCGTCGCGTGGCAGAAGGCGCTCCGGGGGGTGCGGGCGTCGAAGCCCGTGCTTGCCTACACCTGCGATCTCGTCGCGCGCAGCCGCGAGCACCGCGCCATCTACCTGGGCGCCTCGCCCCGCGCCTCCATCGGGCTGCTGCTCGCCGCGCAGGCGCTCGCCGCCGCCGAGGGCCGGGACTTCATCCTGCCCGATGACATAAAGGAGCTGGCCCCGCCCGTCCTCCGCCACCGCCTCGTCCTCCAGCCCGAGGCCGAGATGGAGGGCAGCACCGTCGAGGAGGTCATCCGCGACCTGATCCTCCAGACGCCGATCCCCGCCGGGGCCGACCGCCCGGCTCCCCGGTGAGCGCCCCGCCCGGCCCGCCCGCCGCAGGCGCCCCGCCCGCCGCAGGCGCCCCGCCCGCCCCCCCGGCGCTCCTCCCGGGCCTCGTCCCGGCGCAGGCGCTCGTCGTGGCCGGGCTGGTGCCGCTCGGGCTGACGCTGCTCGCGCTCGTCTCGCCGGGGCTGCTCTGGGCGGCGCTCGGCCTCGACGCCGCGCTCGTCGCCGTCGCCGCCGTGGACGCCCTCCGCCTCCGCGCCGCCTCCG
>JBEIQZ010000869.1:0-1513 GCA_040376255.1 Alphaproteobacteria bacterium | reverse complement strand
GGCCTCCTGCTGCCGTAGTTGGAGGGGCGCCCGGCCCCGATGAGGTCGCCGGGGCGCAGGTCGGCGCGGGTGCCGTGGTAGAAGGGGGGGGCCGGATCAGGGGTGGGCGTCATGATGTTTCTCTGCACAGGGCGGGAGACAAGAAGCAGCGCGGTCGATAATGTTGATCACTACCGGAGCACCAGACCGTATCTCACCCGCAGAACCGCCGGTATGTGGTGATCGATCACGTCGGCGGAGAGGGCGGCGAACGGGGCGCGGGGCTGGAGCCAGCGCCCGGCGAGGAGATCCCAACCGGCCTGTATCCGGGCCGGATCGGCCTGCGGCTCCAGGAGCAGCCTGAACTGGAGGACAGCGCCTTCGAGCCTGTGTGCGGCGTCATTGTACATCGCGACGAGCTCGCCACGGTTGAGGCGGCAGACCTGGATCATCGCCGCGCCGCGCCTGCTCCCGTCCCTGGGGAACGCCAGCCATCGCCCCATGACGGAGCGGAACCGGATGTGTTCCACTGGATCTTCCTGCGCTGGATCGATCAGGAACGGCTGTTCCCGGCCGGGCGGCGCCTGCTCCGGCACGAGGTTGCTCCCGCGCTGGAGGGGGAACTGATCGGACTTGGACTCATTGCAGCTCTCGCAGCAGAAGAGCAGGTTCTCCCATGTCCAGGAGAGCCACCAGTAGAGCGACTTCGGGCGGAAGTGCTCGACCGGGCGGTGCTTCATCTCCAGTTTCTGCTCACAGTAACAGCACTTTCCATGCTGGGAGGCATACAGCGCGTCGCGGGCGACCCGATAGCCGTCGATGTCCTCTCCGGTGACCCGGGCGAGCAGGCGGAGGCGCGGGAGCTCCCTGCTGCGGGCGGCCGCCAGATCCGGCGGCTCCGGCAGGCTGCGCTGGACGCGGATCACCCCTGCTGCCGGGGGATGATGGGGAAGGGTTCGACGCCGAGCGCCCGGAGCTTCTGTTCGAGCGCGTGAACCGTCTTATCTTCTTCATCTGTACGGCGTGGATCTTCAGCGTAGATCGAATATTCCTGCAACAAGCCCGCCGCACCCAGCGTATCCGGCAGGGAGAAGTACCTGCTCAACAGCTCTCCGGTACTCAGCAGGCCGGGGGCGTCGCCGGGGTGGGCGAGGTCGGTGCTGCCGTCCGCGCAGCGCCTCAGCACCACCACCTCCTCCTTCGCGCACCGGCTGATGACGACGGGGGAGTGCGCTGTAGCGATGATCTGGAGGTCGCCGGTCTCAGCGACGAGCCTGCGGAGCAGATCGACCAATTCCACCTGCGCGCCGGGGTGGAGCGCCCGATCCAGATCGTCGATCAGCAGCAGCCGGGGGCAGGTGGGGGAATGGAGCAGCGTGATGATGGCCAGCAGGAGCAGCGTCCCCTCGCTCAGCTGCGCCGCCGGGATTCTGCCGAGACCGGCGAACAGGATCGCGATCTGGTAGCCGACGCCGCCGCTGTTCGACGGCTCAATGATGATCCGTTCAAAGCCTTGAACAATTTTTTTCATTGT
>JBEIQZ010000803.1:0-1816 GCA_040376255.1 Alphaproteobacteria bacterium | reverse complement strand
AGGCCGGTGGTGGGCTCGTCATAGAGGAGGAATTCGGGGTCGCGGACGAGGGCGCGGGCGAGGCCGGCGCGCTTGCGCATGCCGCCGGAGAGCTGGGAGGGGAGCTTGTGGAGGGCGGCGCTGAGGCCGACCTGGGAGGCGACGCGCTCGACGCGCTCGCGGATCTGCGGCTCGCGGTCGGGGCTGTGCTCGCGGACGGGGAAGGCGATGTTCTCGAAGACGCTCATGGAGTCGAACAGGGCGGCGTTCTGGAACACCATGCCGAAGCGGCTGCGGAGGGCGCGGAGCGGGGCGTCGGGCAGGGCGCAGATGTCCTCGCCGTTGATGATGATCTTCCCCTTGTCGGGGCGGATCAGGCCCATGATGTGCTTCAGCAGCACGCTCTTGCCCATGCCGCTGCGCCCGATGACGACGGTGATGGCGCCGCGCGGGATCTGGAGGTCGAGGCCGTCGAGGATGGTCTGGGCGCCGAAGCGCTTGTGGACACCGACGAGGTCGATGGCGATCTCCCCGGTCGCCTCCCCGGTCGCCTCCCCGGTCGCGCCCGCCGCGCTGTCGGCCCCGGCGGCCCGCTCCGGCGCCCCGCTCACCCGACCCCCAGCGGCGCGATCAGCAGCGTCATGAAGTAGTCGACGATCAGGATGGCGACGCCCGCGCTGACGACGGCGCGGGTGGTGGACTGGCCGACGCCCTCGGCGCCGCCCTGGGTGTAGTAGCCGTAGAAGCAGCCGACTGAGGAGAGGATCAGCCCGAAGGCTGAGGACTTGATCAGCCCGCCGAGGAGGTCATCGACGTCCACGTACCACTCGGTGCGCGCGATGTACGGCCCGGCGCTCACGCCCAGCACGCGGGTCGTTACCCAGAAGCTCGACGCGGCGCCGATCAGGTCGAACAGCGCGGTCAGCGCGGGCAGGATCAGCGTGGCGGCCAGCACGCGCGGCGCGACGAGGTAGTTCATCGGGTCGATCGCCATGCTCTCCAGGGCGTCGATCTGCTCGGTGACGCGCATGGTCCCCAGCTCGGCGGCCATCGCGCTCCCGACGCGCCCGTTGACCATCAGCGCGGACAGCACCGGCCCCAGCTCCCGGAACAGCGCCAGCGTCACCGTCGCGCCGATCATCGTCTCGGCGCCGAAGCGGGAGAAGGCGTAGTTGCTCTGGTAGGCGAACACCGCCCCGGTGAAGCTGCCGGTGATCAGCACGATCAGCAGCGACTGCACGCCGACGAACTGCATCTGGCGGATCAGCATCCGCAGCCGCCAGGGGCGCGCCGGGATGGCCAGCAGCGCCCGCAGCAGGAACCTGCTGTAGAGCCCGGCCTGTTCGACTGAGCGGATGATCGCCCCGCCGAGCCGCTCGATCGCGCCGATCACCGCGCCGGGCGCGGGTGTGTCCTTCCCGGTGCCGCCGCCGGCTGTGCCTTCCTTTCCCATGCCCCGCCCTCTATTCCGGTTCCTGCCCGCCCGCCGCTGTGCGCGGCACCCGCTCAGAGAAGCCGCACAGGATCTCATAGGAGATCGTCCCGGCCAGCCGCGCCAATTCCTCCGCGCTGACCTCCTCATCGCCCTGCCGCCCCAGCAGCACGACCTCCTCGCCCGCCATCGCCGGCCGGGGGAGATCGGTGACGTCCACCATCATCAGATCCATGCACACCGTCCCGACGACGGGGCAGCGCTGTCCCTGCACCAGCACCGACGCCCGGCCGCTGAGCGCGCGCGGGTAGCCGTCGGCGTAGCCCACCGGCAGCGTCATGATCCGGCTCGGCCGCGCCGTCTGGAAGCGCCGCCCGTAGCTGACCGATGCCTGCGGGGGGAGGT
>JBEIQZ010000472.1:0-4941 GCA_040376255.1 Alphaproteobacteria bacterium | reverse complement strand
GGCGGCGGCGAAGGCGACCTGGGAGGGCCAGAGCAGCAGGGCGCGCGCCCACGGGCCGGTCTGCCGGTTTGTGTCGAGCGCCCGGAACATCGCCCACATCGACACCGCCGCCCACAGCCGCAGCCCGCTCACCCACAGCCCTGTCGGCCACGGCGGCAGCAGGTACCAGGCGAAGGCCGCCGACGCCACCGCCGCGACGGTGTGATCGTTCCACGTCCGGCCCGCCCGCCAGATCCGCCGCAGGCTGTCCGCCCAGAGCAGCGCCCCCGCCGGGAGGAGCGCGAGCCCTGCCGTCTCTGTGATGGTGTCCACAGAAGCAGTATACCAACGCGCGGGTTACCCTGCCGCCCGTGCCGCCGACCCCTGCCACTCCCGCGCCCTGTGTGGTGCTGCCCACCTACCAGGAGGCGGCCAACGTCTGCAGGATCGTGCATGCGATCCGGGCGGCGGTGCCGGAGGCGTCGGTGCTGGTGGTGGACGATGGCTCCCCGGACGGGACGGCGGATCTCGCGGCGTCGGCGGGCGCGGCGGTGCTGCGGCGGGCCGGGGCGCGGGGGCTGGGGCCGGCCTACCGCGAGGGCTTCTGCCGGGCGCTCCGCGAGGGCTTCGATCCGATCTTCCAGATGGACGCCGACTTCTCGCACGATCCGGCGGATCTGCCCCGGCTCCGGGCGGCGCTCAGAGACGCAGACAGCGCGGGCGGGGCGGGTGCGGATCTGGTGATCGGGTCGCGCTACGTGGCGGGCGGGGCGACGTTGAACTGGGCGCTGCACCGTCGGATGCTGTCGCGCTTCGGCAGCCGCTACGCCCGCACGATCCTGGACGTGCCGATCCGCGATCTGACCGGCGGCTTCAAGTGCTGGCGCGCGGCGGCGCTGGCCCGCATTGACCCGGCCTCGCTCGCCTGCGACGGCTACGGCTTCCAGATCGAGGCGACCTGGCGCGCGCTCCGCGCCGGGGCGCGGGTGGTGGAGGTGCCGATCTGCTTCACCGAGCGGCGCGAGGGCGCCTCCAAGATGCGGACCTCCATCGCGGTCGAGGCGGCGCTGACGGTGCCGCGCCTTCGGCTGGCCGGCTGGAGCCCGCAGTGATCGGCGCGATCCGGCGGCTGGCGGCGCTCCCGCTGCTGGAGCAGGGGCTGATCGTGCTGGTGGCCGCCGCGCTGATCCGGCTGATCCTCGGGCTGACGACGGGGCTGGTGGAGGATGAGGCGTATTACTGGCTGTGGTCGCAGCGGCTCGCGGCGGGCTACTACGATCACCCGCCGATGATCGCCTGGCTGATCGCGGCCTCAGATCTCGTCTTCGGTCGGACGGTCGCGGGGGTGCGGGTCGCGCCGATCCTGCTCTCGGCGCTGACGCCGCTGATCCTGCTGCCGTGGGCGCGCGATCCCCGGCTGCTGGCGCTCCTGCTGGTGGCGATGCCGATGTACACGCTCGGCGGGGTGCTGGCGACGCCGGACGTGCCGCTGCTGTTCGGCTGGGCGCTGGCGATGCGCGGGGCGCTCTCAGGGGGGTGGGGGCTGGCCGGGTTCGGGGCGGGGATCGCGGGGCTGTCCAAGTACACCGGCTGGGGCGTCTGGCCGCTGCTGATCGCGGCGGAATTGCACGGGGCGTGGCTCCAGCGGCGGCGCGGCCAGCCAGTGCGCATCCCCTGGAGCGGGATGGCCGCCGGGGTGGCGGTGACGCTGCTGATTCTGACGCCGAACCTGCTGTGGAACGATCTGCACGACTGGGTCTCGGTGCGGTTCCAGCTCGATCACGGCCTCCGCACCGGTACGACCGCAGTGACAGGCATAGCCGCCGCAGGCACCGCGCGGGGCGGCGATCTCCCCGGCTTCCTCGGCGCGCAATTCCTGCTCGTCTCGCCGCTGCTGTTCCTCGCGATGCTCCGCTGGTTCTGGGAGGGCCGCCGGAGCTTCTACCGCGACGCGGGCCAGGAGCAGTGGGCGACGGGAAAACAGTCCGGCCGCCCGGTGCGCTGGGAGGCCCCCGACCGGCTCGCGCTCTGGCTCTCGCTCCCGCCGCTGGTGTTCTTCTGCCTCGCCAGCCTCCGCAGCCCCGGCGAGGCCAACTGGGCCGCCATGGCCTGGCTCGGCGCCTGCCTCGGCCTCTCCCGCGCCGCCGGATCGCTCCAGCGCATGAGCTACGCGGGCGCGGGCGTCGGCCTCGTGCTGTCCGGCCTCACCGCGATCCACCTCTATGTCCCGCTCGTCGACGTCGAGGGCGATCCCACCGCCCGCCTCGGCGTCGGGGAGGTGCTGGCGCAGAGCGTCCGCGCCTGGGAGGTCAGCCCCGTCTACACCAGCCGCTACCAGGAGGCCGCCCTGCTCTGCTTCTATGGCGTCGAGGCCTACGCGCTGCCCGTCGACCGCATGGATCAGTTCGACCTCTGGCCTGTCCGCTGGGCGCCCGCCGCGCTGTTCGTCCGCCCCTGGCGCGGCGCCTCCACCGTCTCAGTCGACGCCTTCTGCGCGGATCGCGGCGGCCCGAACGTCGTCTCTCAGTTCAACGCAGACGGCTCCCTCTACGCCCGCTGGCAGGTCTATGAGGTCAGCGGGTGCCGCCCGGAGCCGCGCCCGCAGTGACCCCGCCCGCCCCGCATGACGCGCCCGCGCCCGCCTCCACCGCCGCGCCCTCCACCGCCCGCCGCCTGCTCGCGCTGTTCCGCCCGCACCGGGCCGCGCTCGCGCTCTCGGCGCTGCTGGTCATCACCGCCTCGGCGATCCCGGGCGTGCTGGTGTTCCTGATCCAGAAGGTGCTGGACGATGTGCTGATCGCGAAGGACAGCCGGATGCTGGCGCTGATGCCGGCGGCGGTCGTGCTGCTCTACCTGACGAACGGCGCGCTCACGCTCAGCCGGGGGATGCTCACCCGCTCGATCTCCTGGCGCGTCCTCACCGCGCTCCGCCAGCAGATGTTCGAGAAGATGGTCTCGCTCGACATCGGCTGGCACCAGCAGACCCCCTCCGGCGAGCGCGTCAGCCGCCTCACCGGCGACGTCAACAACCTCCAGTACGCCACCTCCGCCGTCGTCACCGCCCTCCAGAAGCCGCTCACGCTGATGATCCTCATCGGCTCAGCCGCCTGGATGAACGCCCGGCTCGCCCTCGTCGGCCTGTTCGTCCTCCCGCTCGTCGCCTGGCCCATGCACCGCTTCGGCCGCCGCGTCCGGGAGGGCGTCCGCGCCAGCCTCGACAGCGGCGCCCGCCTCTCCGCCTCCGCCCAGGAGACCTTCCAGGGCGTCCGCGTCGTCCACAGCTTCGACGCCGCCGACTGGCGCGCCCTGCGCTTCCGCGAGCGCAACGAGGCCCACCACCGCGATCAGCTCCGCGCCATGGCCGCCCAGCTCCTCCCCGGCCCCGCCGTCGAGGCCATCGCCGCCGTCGGGGTCGGCCTCGCCATCTGGGTCGGCGGGCAGGACGTCTTCGCCGGTCGCCTCGCCCCCGGCGAGCTCATCGCCTTCCTCGTCGCCCTCGGCCTCATGAACGAACCCCTGAAGGGGCTCACCCAGGTCGGCACCCTCCTCTCCCGCGCCCTCGCCTCCGCCGAGGTGCTGTTCGCCCTGCTCGACCGCCCCTCCGCCCGCCCCGACACCGGCACCGGCGCCCCCCCGCCCCCCCGCGAGATCTCCGTCGAAGACCTCTCCTTCTCCTGGCCCGCCCCTCCCGGCTCCCCCCCGGCCCCCCCCGTCCTCGACCGCGTCTCCTTCCGCGTCCGCGCCGGGGAGCGCGTCGCCATCGTCGGCCCCAGCGGCGCAGGCAAGACCACCCTCCTCACCCTCCTCGGACGCCTCCGCGACCCCTCCGCCGGTCGCATCTGCTGGGACGGCGCCGACGCCCGCGCCTTCTCCCTCGCCGGCCTCCGCAGCCGCATCGCCGTCGTCACCCAGGAGCCCTTCCTCTTCGATGACACCGTCGAGGCAAACGTCACCTTCGGCCGCCCCGCCACCCCCGATCAGCTCCAGACCGCCGCCCGCGCCGCACAGGCCGACCGCTTCATCGACAGCCTCCCCCTCGGCTGGCAGACCCGCGTCGATGAGGCCGGGATGCGCCTCTCCGGGGGGCAACGCCAGCGGCTCTGCATCGCGCGGGCGCTCTTGCGGGATGCGCCTGTTCTGTTGTTGGATGAGGCTACTTCCAATCTTGACTCAGAGAGTGAGGCGCTCGTCAATGAGGCGCTGGAGAAGCTGATGGAGGGGCGGACGACGATTGTTATTGCTCATCGGTTGTCTACTGTTAAGAACGCGGATCGGATCTTTGTTATGGAGGGGGGGCGGATCGTGGAGGAGGGGACGCATGCGGAGCTGATGGAGCGGGGGGGGGTCTATAAGAGGTTGTATGTGTGAGGGGGAATGAAAACGCAACCACGGAAGCACGGAAGCACGGAAGGCACGGAGGAACACACGCTGCGCTGAAAGGCGAAAGGCGGGAGGATCACGGCGAAAGGCAGGGGAGGCGGTTGTGGCAATATGCCTATATCCGCATGGATGCATATTTTAGAATCAAAGGTCGTTATTGCTCAGGCGAAGCCACCTCTCTTAAACTCCCCGCACCTCCCCCCCCACCGCCACCCACATCAACCGCCCCGCCCTGTTCCCCCACCGCCCCCACCCCGACCGCAGCCCTGACGCCTGCACCATCTCCGCGTCTGCGATCCAGCCGTCTGATTGTTCCGTCGCCAGCATCGCAGGCGGCCCGAGGAGGAGGGTGCAGCCGATCCATGTGGAGAGCCACGCTGCCTGGATCTCGTCGGTGGAGGCGAGGATCTCGGTGCAGGGGTCTTTGATTGGCGGGAGGGTTTTGGGGAGATCGGCCTGACTGAGAAGTTTTCCCTGCCAGCGGAGGGCGGGGGAGGCGGCGGTGAGGGCGGTCTGTTGGCGGGAGAGCCAGCGCAGCGGGGCGGGCGGCGGGTCGGGGGGAGGAGGAGCGCCGCCGGGGGC
>JBEIQZ010000397.1:0-5919 GCA_040376255.1 Alphaproteobacteria bacterium | reverse complement strand
GGGGGGGGGCGCGTGGGGGGGGCCCAGGGGGGGGGGGGCCGCGGGGGGGTGGGCCGGGGGGGGGGGGGGGGGGGGGGGGGGGGGTGGGGGGGGCGGATTGGGTGATCGCGGCGGGAAGATGAGAAAACGCAACCACGGAAGCACGGACGCTTCGCTGCACGGAGGAACACGGAAAATGCAAAGGCGAAAGGCGGTCTGGGAGGCACAGAGACACAGAGGAAGGGAGGAAAGGCGAAAGGCGAAAGGCGAAAGGCGGGAGCAGGGAGCAGGGGGCTTCGCCTGGATGGGTGGATTTCGGGGTTGTCTGTGAGATGGCCAGCCTGGGCAGGTGCAGGGGGAAGTGGACTTTTCCTGTTTATATGCTCGTCATGACTGTTCCCTGACCCGCCCCGGCTGGCCCGGTGGATGTAGAGGGCAAAATAACGACAGAGAGTCGTCGCGACAGATATGACTGCCCTCTACATTCACCCCCGGCACGGGCCAGCCGTTCGCGCCATCTTTGGCGCGGGGGGGAGGGCAGGGTGAAACCCCTGCCCGATGCGGGGGTGACCCCCGCAAAAAAGAGAGTTAGGGGAGCGGGCGGAGGCTGGATGCTTGGAAAGGCTGGGCGATTGCTGCGGTGGGAACCGATGCGTGTCGGGGAGGAGGCGCCGCTGCTTTCGCTCACGGCAGATGAGGGGACGTGGATCAAGCTCGCGGACTTCCGGACGCACCTGAACGTGCTGCTGGTGTTCTTCCGGGCGCCGGAAGAGGAGGAAACAGACGGATTTTTGAAGGCGGTCCAGGCGTCGCTGCCGCGTTTTCAGGAGCTGGAGGTGGCGGTCTTCGGGGTGTCGACGTTCCGGACGGATCGGCTGCGGGCATACCGGGCGAAGCTGGGGCTGGACTTTTTTCTGCTGTATGATCCGTTCGCCTGGGAGTCGCGGGGGTTCCGGGCGTCGGGGCGGGTGCGTCCGTTCTGCCGGGCGAACACGGTGCTGCTGGGGAAGGACGGGAAGGTGCTGAGGGCGGAGCGGGGCTATCCGGACGTGGAGTCGCTGCTGGCGTCGGTGGCGGAGGTCGAGGGGAAGCCGGTTCCGGCGCCGATCGCGCCGGTGGTGGCGGAGGCGAAGGGGCCTGAGCGGTCGGCCGAGGTGCAGGACATCGACGCGAAGCAGGCGATAGAGATGCTGACGCGGGAGGGGTCGCCGTATGTGCTGGTGGATGTGCGGACGAAGGCGGAGGTGGAGCGGGAGCGCTCTCCGCTGGCCCGGCACTTCATCCCGGTGGACGAGGTGCCGCACCGGTACTTTGAGATGAAGCAGACGGAGGACATCATCTTCGTGTGCGCGGGCGGCGGGCGCAGCGCGGCGGCGGGCGAGTTCATGACGAGCATCGGCTCGGCGCGGATCTACAATGTCGCGGGCGGGATGTCACAGTGGGAGGGCCCCAAGGTCTCAGGGGCGATCCAGAAGGGGGAATCATGAGCGGATCTGGAAAGGCCGGGGCGGTATGTCCCTTCTGCAAGGGCAGCATCTCCCGGGATCTGGAGCGGTACGGCGGCAACTGTCCCCACTGCCTGCTCGAAGTCCCCGGCGACGACGCGCCCACCGATCCGGGGCTGGAGCAGAAGAAGAAGCAGGAGGAGGAGGAGGCTGCCCAGAAGGTGGTCGAGGAGAAGAAGCGCCGCAACTACATGCGGCTCGGGATGCTGGTGCTGCTGTTTTTGACCGGCCTGGGCGGCTTCGAGTATCAGCGCCAGATCGAGGCGCGCACCTACATCCCGCCTGAGTACTTCCAGATGCCGGTGGAGGATCTGAACATCGAGGACGGCGTCGCGGAGGCCACCCCGGAGGCTCCGCCCGCGACGGGGAGCGCTCCGCCGGAGACGGTCGCCTCGGCCACGCCTGCCACACCGAAGACGGTGGATGTGAGCCTGCCGCCTGAGATCGCGCCGAAGACGGTGGCGTCCACCAACGGGAAGCCGCCGAAGACCAGCAGCAAGACGCCGAAGACGCCTGAGCAGGTCGCCTCGGCCAGCGCCCCGCCCACCCCGGTCATCCCGAACCTCGGCGCCGGCGGCACGGGCGGCACCGGGACGGTGAGCGCGGGCGGCGGCGGGCAGGTGTTGACCGACAAGGCGGCGATCGAGGCGATGGTCACCCGCGTGTCGAAGGGCTACAACGGCGCGATCCTCTCCTGCTATGAGAGCGCGACCAAGGCCAACCCTGAGCTGAAGGGCATCTGGACGGTGACGTTCATCGTGACCCCCGGCGGCAGCACCCGCGACGTGAAGGTGACGGGCAGCAGCACCCAGGACGCCGGGATGGAGGCGTGCATGAAGCGCCGGGTGGAGGGCTGGCGCTTCCAGTCGATCAACAGCGACTTCAAGGCGGCGAAGACCTACCGGCTCAGCCCGAACGGCTGGTAGCCTCCCGGATCAGCGCCAGTCCTTGCGGTAGAGCAGCGCGTCACAGCCGTCGTGGTAGTAGCGGCGGCGGACGTAGAAGCGGACGTAGCCTTCGCGCTCATAGAGCGGGATGGCGGCGGCGTTGTCGGCCCGCACCTCCAGGAAGGCGGCGCGCAATTCCGGGTGGGAGGACTCGGCCATCTGGAGGAGCCGCCGCCCCAGCCCCTGCCGCCGCGCCGCCGGGTGGGTGGCGACGCGCAGGATCTCCAGCTCATCGAACAGGCGCCAGGCGAGGACGCTGGCGGCGATGCGGGGGCGGGCCTCCTGCTCAGCGACGAGCAGCAGCGCGCCGGGGCGGGACAATTCGGCTGAGAGCGAGGCGGCGCCCCAGCGGTCGTCGGGGAAGCACAGGTCGTCGAGATCGGCGAGATCGGGGACATCGGCGAGGGTGGCGGGGCGGAGGCGCATGGCGCGGGCCTATCCTGAGCGCTCCGGGGCCGCATATCGGGCGTAACGTCCCGGCCCGGCCGGCATCTCAGCCTGGGAAGAGGGCGTGATGCAGCAGACCCACTATGTCATCCTCGGGAACGGGGTCGCCGGGATCGAGGCGGCGATCACCGTCCGGAACCGCGAGCCGTCGGCCCGGATCAGCGTCGTGTCGATGGAGCACGATCACTTCTACTCGCGCACGGCGCTGATGTACATCCTGTGCGGGCAGCTCTCGCTGCAGGACACGGAGCCCTACGGGCGCGATCTCTACGCGCGCATGCGGTTCGAGCGGGTGCGCGCGCGGGTGACGGGGCTCGACGCTGCGGCGAAGGCGCTGCGGCTGGAGGGCGGGGGGACGCTCCGGTATGACCGGCTGCTGCTGGCGGCGGGATCGCGGGCGCGCCCGGCGCCGTGGGCGGGCGCGGCGGGCGGCGGGGTGCATGCGTTCGTGACGCTCCAGGATCTGGCGGCGCTCGACGCGGAGGCGGCGGCGGGGAAGACGGTGGCGGTGATCGGCGGGGGGCTGATCGGGGTGGAGGTGGCGGAGGTGCTGCACCTGCGGGGGCTGAAGGTGCATTTTCTGATCCGGGAGCCGTGGTACTTCCCGGTGGCGCTCGACGCGGCGGAGGCTGAGGTGGTGGCGGCGCATGTGCGGCACCACGGGGTCGATGTGCGGACAGGGCTGAACGTGACGGCCCTGGAGCGGGACAGCGCCGGGCGGCTGGTCGCGCTGCAGACGGAGGGTGCGGGGCAGGCGGGGGAGCGGCTGCCGGTGGATCTTGTCGTGTGCGCCATCGGGGTGGTGCCGAACACTGAGTTTTTGCGGGCGTCGGGCCTCGCGCTCGCAGCCGGGGGGGCGATCGTCGCGGACGACGGGCTGCGGACGAACCTGCCGGACGTATGGGCGGCCGGGGACTGCGCCGAGGTGCTGTGGATCGACGGGGCGCGGCGCCCGGAGCAGCTCTGGTACACCGCCCGCGATCAGGGGCGCGTGGCAGGCGCGGCGATGACCGGCGAGGAGATCACCTACCGGCGCACCGCCTGGTACAACTCTGCCAAGTTCTTCGACGTCGAGTACACCACCGCCGGGTACATCCCGCCCGACCTCAACCGGCTGACCCCCGCCGCCGGCAGCGCCGCCGGCCCGATCTGGAGCAGGTGGTACCAGCAGGCGCCGGGCGCCGCGATCACGCAGCGGATCGTCATCAAGGACGGGCGCGTCGTCGGCTTCAACTGCCTCGGCACGCGCTGGGATCACACGGTGTTCCTCCGCTGGATCCGCGAGCGCCGCAGCCTGGAGTGGGTGCTGGCCCATATGGAGGAGGCCCGCTTCGACGAAGAATTCATGCAGCCGTTCCGCGTCCTGCCCTCGGCTGCCCTGACCACCATCTGATCTCCCGCCCCTCCAGGAGCCGCCATGCAGGCCGGTCTGCTCAACACCTATCAGAAGCCCATCCAGAACCGGAGCGCGCTGGCATGGATCATCTCGATCCTGCTGTTCGCGTTCTACTTCCTGCTCTATCTGCCGGATTATGGATACTTCCCTGACTACCTGAACCGGCTGCTCCACGACCGGCTCGGCTTCACGCACTTCAACAAGTGGAACCTCTACGGGCTGATCTACAGCGCCGGGATGCTGACCGGCGGCTGGTTCATGCTCCAGAAGCACGGGAACAGCCGCTACCACCGCCTGCGGACGTACAGCCTCGTGTCGGTGCAGATCGTCTTCGCCTTCTCGCTGCCGCTGGTGCTGAAGGTGCTGAACCAGCCCGAATTGTACCTGAGCTACTTCTGGCCGCTCTCCTATGACAAGCTGTTCCCCGACACGCTGGCGGCGCTCCCGGCGTGGGCGGCGGTGTGGTTCATCGGCGGGTCGCTGATCGCCTTCCCGCTGATCGCCTTCTACAAGGGGAAGCGGTTCTACTGCTCGTGGATCTGCGGCTGCGGCGGGCTGGCAGAGACGTTCGGCGATCCCTGGCGGCACCTCTCAGACAAGTCGGCGAAGGCGTGGCGCGTGGAGCAGATCAGCATCTACTCAGTGCTGGCCCTCGTGCTGCTGACGACGGGCCTGATGATCGGCAGCGCGGCCAGCACCTCGGCGCGGGTGGGAGAGGCGGGGACGGTGGGCGGGGAGCGCGCGCGGCTCGGGCTGTACCTCGCGGCGCGGGCGGCAGACATCAAGGCGGCGCCGGAGGCGGGGCGTGCGCGCGCGATCGCAGAATTACAGGCGACGCTCGCGGCGGACGGGTCAGGAGCGGGCCTGACTCCGGCGCTCTCCCAGGTGATGATGCCGGTGCTGGAGCAGGCGCGCGCGCAGGTGGACGCGGCGGCGCTGAAGCCGGAAGAGGCGGGCTGGCGGGTGGAGCAGGCGGCCTACGCGATCATGCCCTATCCGGCGCTGAGCGGGATCGCGTCGAAGGTCAAAGGGTTCTATGCCTTCTTTATCGGCGCGCTGTTCTCTGGAGCGGCGGGGGTCGGCCTCTATCCGCTGATGGGGACGCGGGTGTGGTGCCGGTTCGGCTGCCCGATGGCGGCGGTGCTCGGGCTGATCCAGAAGTTCGGGCAGTTCCGGATCACCGTGAAGAAGGACATGTGCATCTCCTGTGGGAATTGCTCGGCATACTGCGAGATGGGGATCGATGTGCGGCAGTACGCGATGGCCAACCGGGACATCCAGCGGGCCTCCTGCGTGGGGTGCGGGATGTGCGCCCATGTCTGTCCGCGCGGGGTGCTGAAGCTGGAGACGCGGCGGGACAGCGGGCCGGGTGAGAGCGTGCAGGAGTGGGTGCTGGATCTGTGAGCGGGTTAGGGGGGAGGGGGAACAGGGTCTGGGAGGCACGGAGGCACGGAGGTCACACGCTGCGCTAGGAAAGGCAAAAGGCGGGATCACGACGGCACGGCGGCACGGCGAAAGGCGAAAGGCGAAAGGCGAAAGGCGGAAAGGCGAAAGGCGGAAAGGCGGAGAGATTGATGACAAGGTTGCCAACCGGGATGGATGCAGGGAGGAATGGACTTTTGCTGTTTATCCACTCGTCGGGGTG
>JBEIQZ010000552.1:0-4118 GCA_040376255.1 Alphaproteobacteria bacterium | reverse complement strand
TACCGCACCCACACCGCCGAACGCGCCGCGCTCGGCATCCCCCCGCTCCCCCTCACCCGCGCGCAGACGACCGCCCTGATCGGGCTGCTGATGGCGCCGCCCGCCGGGGAGGAGGCGGCGCTGGTGGAGATGCTGACGTGGCGCGTCCCCGCCGGGGTGGACGAGGCTGCTGAGGTCAAGGCGGCCTTCCTCGCGAGGCTCGCGCGGGGGGAGGAGGTCTGCGCGCTGATCGATCGCGTGCAGGCGACGCGGCTGCTGGGGACGATGGTGGGCGGCTACAACGTCGGGCCGCTGATCGCGCTGCTCGATCCGGACGGCTCCGGCGAGGCCGCCGAGGTCGCCGCCGCCGCCGCGACCGCGCTGAAGGGGACGCTGCTGATGTTCGACTACTTCCACGACGTCGACCGCAAGGCGAAGGCGGGGAACGGGTACGCGCAGGAGGTGCTGCAGTCCTGGGCCGTGGCCGAGTGGTTCACCTCGCGGAAGGCGCTGCCGCAGCGGGTAACGATCACCGTGTTCAAGGTGAACGGCGAGACGAACACCGACGACCTCTCCCCCGCCCCCGACGCCTGGAGCCGCCCCGACATCCCGCTCCACGCGCTCTCGATGCTGAAGAACGCCCGCGAGGGCATCGTCCCCGACGAGCCCGGCGCGCGCGGCCCGATCCGCCTGCTCGCTGAGCTCTCCGGGCGCGGCCACCCGGTCGCCTACGTCGGCGACGTCGTCGGCACCGGCTCCTCCCGCAAGTCGGCCACCAACTCGGTGCTGTGGTGGACCGGCGAGGACATCCCCCACGTCCCCAACAAGCGGTTCGGCGGCTTCTGCCTCGGCAGCAAGATCGCCCCGATCTTCTTCAACACCCAGGAGGACTCCGGCGCGCTCGCCATCGAGTGCGACGTGAGCCGCATGCAGACCGGCGACACCGTCCACATCTACCCCTATGAGGGCCGGATCGGGAAGGACGGGCCGGACGGGCAGGAGGAGGTGATCGCCACCTTCGCCTACAAGTCCGACGTGCTGCTCGACGAGGTGCGCGCCGGGGGCCGCATCAACCTGATCATCGGGCGCGCCCTCACCGCCCGCGCCCGCGAGTCGCTCGGCCTCCCCGCCTCGACCGTCTTCCGCCTCCCCGCCCCGCCCGCAGGCAGCGACCGGGGCTTCAGCCTCGCCCAGAAGATGATCGGGCGCGCCTGCGGCCTCCCTGAGGGGAAGGGCGTCCGCCCCGGCACCTGGTGCGAGCCGCGCATGGCCTCGGTCGGCTCCCAGGACACCACCGGCCCGATGACCCGCGATGAGCTGAAGGATCTGGCCTGCCTCGGCTTCTCCGCCGATCTCGTCATGCAGTCCTTCTGCCACACCGCCGCCTACCCGAAGCAGGTGGACGTCAAGCTCCACCGCACCCTCCCCGCCTTCATCACCAACCGGGGCGGCATCTCTCTGCGCCCCGGCGACGGCGTCATCCACTCCTGGCTCAACCGCCTGCTGCTCCCCGACACCGTCGGCACCGGCGGCGACTCCCACACCCGCTTCCCCATCGGCATCTCCGTCCCCGCCGGCTCGGGCCTCGTCGCCTTCGCCGCCGCCACCGGGGTCATGCCGCTCGACATGCCCGAGTCCGTGCTGGTGCGGTTCAAGGGCCGGATGCAGCCCGGCGTCACCCTGCGCGACCTCGTCAACGCGATCCCGTACTACGCGATCAAGCAGGGCCTCCTCACCGTCGAGAAGAAGGGCAAGAAGAACGTGTTCTCCGGACGCATCCTGGAGATCGAGGGGCTGCCCGACCTGAAGGTGGAGCAGGCGTTCGAGCTCAGCGACGCCTCCGCCGAGCGCTCCGCCGCCGCCTGCACCGTCCACCTCAACAAGGAGCCGATCGGCGAGTACATGCGCTCCAACATCACCCTGATGAAGTGGATGATCGCCTCCGGCTATGAGGACGCCCGCAGCCTGCGCCGCCGCATCCAGAAGATGGAGGCGTGGCTCGCCGACCCGCAATTGCTCGCCCCCGACCCCGACGCCGAGTACGCCGCCGTCATCGACATCGACCTCGCCGAGATCACCGAGCCGCTGCTCGCCTGCCCCAACGACCCCGATGACATCAAGCCCCTCTCCGCCGTCGCCGGTGACAAGATCGAGGAGGTGTTCATCGGCTCCTGCATGACCAACATCGGCCACTTCCGCGCCGCCGGGAAGGTGCTGGAGGGTCGCAGCGACATCCCCACCCGCCTCTGGATCGCGCCACCCACCCGCATGGACGCCATGATCCTCATGGAAGAAGGCTATTATGGCGTCCTCGGCAAGTCCGGGGCGCGCATGGAATTGCCGGGCTGCTCGCTCTGCATGGGCAACCAGGCCCAGATCAAGCGCGGCTCCACCGCCATCTCCACATCGACGCGCAACTTCCCCAACCGGCTCGGCATCGACACCCGCGTCTACCTCGGCTCCGCAGAGCTGGCGGCGGTCTGCGCGCTCCTCGGGCGCATCCCGACCAGGGAGGAGTACCTCAAGGAGGTCGAGGTGGTGGATCGGAAGGCGGCGGAGATCTACCGCTACATGAGCTTCGATCAGATCGGGGAGTTTGTCGAGGCGGCGGCAGAGGTGCAGGTATAGGGCCGGAGCCTCAGCGTCCATCACGTCACTGGATCGAAGCCCTCCCACCAGAGGCTGAGATCCAGCTCCACCGCGTCAAACGGTTCGATGCGTACCACCTCCTGATCCTCCCATACGCCGAGCTGCGTCCAGAACGCGCCCTCGCGCCGGTACGCTTCTACGGTGCGCGCCTCCGGGTCGACGAGCCAGCGCCAGGTGACGCCGGCCTCGTGGTAGATGCGGGCCTTGCCCTTGCGGTCATAGCGGGCGGTGGAGGGGGACAGGAGCTCGCACACCCAGTCGGGCCGCAGGCTGATGGAGGCCGTCCGGGGCAGCAGCGGCAACGTCTCGCGCCTCCATCCGGCGATGTCGGGGGACAGGACGTGCGTGTGACCGGGCAGAACAAGGTGTAATTCCGGCTCGGGCAGGATCCACCAGCCGCCGGGCGCGTCGCCGCCGGGCTTCCGCCCGAAGCGGACGGTCAGATCCGCGCCCATCTGCCCTGCCCCTGATGCATGCGGCACGGCAGGCCGGGGGCTGGTGATCAGGCTGCCGTCGATGATCTCCCCGCACACCGCCTCAGGCAGGGCACGGAGCCGCCGGTAGAGTTCCTCGAAGGTCGGCGCAGGCGCACGGGTCGCTGGGTTCATACCCCCAATCTACTCCGCCTCTGCATGAGGCGGCAACCGCAGCATCGCGGACGGCGTCCCCTGGCAGCGGCGCATACCCCGACGAGCCGCACAGGAGTTTTGCCTGTGGAGCGGCGCCTCCACAGGGTCTCTACAGCCGTTCTGCCTGTGGAGCGGCCTGCTGAAGAGGCTGTCCTGCAGGAGAGAGGCTCCGGAGGACGGTTGCTACCCGGTATTTTCAACCGGAATCCCACCGAACCGCCGCGCCCCTGCCGCCCCCTCGGCGACCGCCTCCACCCCGCGCCGGAACTCGGCGCCGAGGTCAGCCCCCGCCCACTCCAGCGCGGACAGCCGATCCGCGCGCATCGCGGCCTGCGGGAGCGCGGCGAGGGCGTGCGCGAGGGCGAGCGCCGCCGGGATGGCCGCGCCGGGGGCGACGAGCCGGTTGATCAGGCCGATGGACAGCGCCTCGCGGGCGTCGACCGGGCGGCCGGTCAGGATCAGATCCATCGCCCGCCCCAGCCCGATGATCGCGGGGAGCCGCTGCGTGCCGCCGTCGATCAGCGGGACGCCCCAGCGGCGGCAGAAGACGCCGAGCGTCGCGCCCTCCTCAGCGACGCGCAGGTCGCACCACAGCGCCAATTCCAGCCCGCCCGCGACGGCGTGGCCCTGGATGGCGGCGATGACGGGCTTGGACAGCACCCGGCGCGTCGGGCCGAGCGGGGCGGGGCCGTCCGGTTCGAGCCGGTTCGGCTGTCCGGCGGCGATGGCCTTCAGGTCGGCACCCGCGCAGAAGTCGGCGCCCGCGCCGCAGAGGACGGCGACGGAGAGGGCGGGATCGGCGTCGAAGGCGTCGAAGGCGGCGAGCAGGGCGTCTGCGGCGGCGCGATCTACGGCGTTGCG
>JBEIQZ010000835.1:0-1674 GCA_040376255.1 Alphaproteobacteria bacterium | reverse complement strand
TGGTGGTGGCGGTGGATCTGCGCCGACCTCCCGCGGTCAGCCGACCCCTGATCCAGACCGGGCGCTGGCTGGCCGCGCTGGACGACGGCCTGATCGACGCCACCTTCAGCCAGGACCGCGCCCTCTCTGCGGGCGACACCGCGACGCTCCGCATCGGGGCGAACCGGGCCGAGGTGCGGATCGCCGGGACGATGATCCACCCCGAATTCCTGATGGCCTCGGTCGATGACCGCTTCACCATGCCGCTGCGGCGCACGGTCGGGATGATCCTGCTGCCCCGCCAGCGGATCATCGCCGCGCAGCACCGCGATCTTGTCAACCAGCTCGCCCTCACCCTCCTCCCCGGCGCCGATCCCGCCCCCGTCCTCGCCGCCCTGCACGACCGGCTCAGCGCCGCCGGCGCCTCCGTCCAGGGCGCCATGCCCCAGGCTGAGCTGTACAGCGTCTACTGCCACTGGAACCGCCTCACCGGGTTCCGCGACTTCCTCCCCACCGTCATCGGCCTCTTCGACGGCCTGGCCGCCCTCTCCGCCGCGCTCCTGGTGCGCGCCGCCGCCCACCGCGCCCGCCAGGAGATCGGCGCCCTGCTCGCCGTCGGCACCGCGCCTGCCCGCATCGCCGCCGCCTGGGTGGGGGCGATCCAGGTGATCGCGCTGCCGGGGCTCATCGCCGGAGCCCTGGGCGCGTGGCTCCTGGCCGGATCGGTCTACCGCGCCTACACCGGGAGCACCGGCTTCCCCGTCTCCGACAGTATTTCCGGCAGCCCCTTCCCCCTCTGGCCCCTGGCCGCCGCCGCCGCCACCGCCGCGATACTCCTGATCCCGGCCACCCTCTACCCCCTCTGCACCCTGCTCCGGCAGCACCCCGCCGCCCTGCTCCGCGCCCTGCCTGAGGCGCCTCAGTGGCGGCTGCCCCTCCGGCTGCGCTGGCTCCCGCTGCCCTGGCGCCTCGGGCTGACCCTGCTGCTGCGCCGCCCCGGCCGCCTCCTCGCCGCCGCTGCCTGCATCGCCGGGACGCAGGTGATGGCCCTGTCGCTCTGGACGTTCGCGGACGGGCTCGACACCGGCATGGCCCGCTATGTCGCGGCGCAGCGCTGGGATCTCCAGGTCGATCTGTGGTCGCCGCAGCCCCGCGCCGAGCTGGAGGCGCTGGCCGACGCCGCAGGCGCCACCGCCTGGACCCCGGTGGCCGCCGCCCCCGCCGCCCTCGGCCCCGATCATCGGTGGGTCACCCTGATCGGCCTGCCCCCGGGGCTCCGGGGCGATCAGGATCTGGTCACCGGCCGCCTGCCTGCCTCCCCGCAGGAGATCGCCATCACCCTCCGGCAGGCCCAGGCGTGGGATCTCCGCCCCGGCGATCCGGTCGCCCTCACCCAGGGGCAGGCCACCCGCCAGCTCACGATCAGCGGCCTGCTCAACAACTACCTGCTCAACGTGGCCCTCGTCGATCCCGCCGCCCTCGCCCTCCCCCCCGCCCTCCCCGACCGCTACGCCTCCCTGCTGCTCAGCCTCCCCGCACCCGACGCCCCCACCGCCGCGCTGGCCGCCTCCCCCCTGGTCGCCCGCCTGCTGCCTCAGGCGCAGATCAGCCGCGCCGCGACGGAGGTCCTCTCCGTCCTCCTCCTGTTCCTCCGTGCCTATGCCGTGCTCGGGGGCCTCGTCGGGGCGGCCCTGC
>JBEIQZ010000504.1:0-4594 GCA_040376255.1 Alphaproteobacteria bacterium | reverse complement strand
GGCGGGGGGGGTGGTGGTGCGGGGGCCGCTGGTGCTGGAGGGGTTCGGTGCGGGGATGCGGCGGTTCCCGCAGTAGACGGCGGTGTTGTAGGAGGTCTTGGCGGCGATGTGGGAGCTATGCGACAGCGACCCGGCGACCGCGCGGGCGGGGCTGGCGATGCTGGTGGATCTGCCGACCGCCGACGCGGAGCGGTCGATGGAGGCCGCCGTGGCGCGGGCCACGCTGGCGCCGACCCCGGCGGCGGGCTGGGAGGAGTGGCGGGGGCTGGTCGCGCGGGCGGGGGCGTCGATGCTCGGCCAGCGGGCGCGGGCGGAGGCGCTCGACGCGCTGGATCGCTGGTTCGCCGCAGATCCCGATCCGCATGCGCTGGCGCTCCGGCTGGAGTCCGATCCGCTCGCGGCGGATCAGCCGGCGCTGCTCTACCACCTGATCCCGCAGGTGACCGGCGGAGATCCCGCCAAACAGGAGCTCCGGCTTACCTCGCTCCGCGATCTGGCGCGGCGCTTCCCCGATCACGGCTACGGCTGCGCGGAGCTGGAGGCGGCGGCGATCCTGAGCGGGGCGGCGGAGCGGCTGGCGGAGATCGACGCGCTCTGCCCGGCGGACAGCGCGACCGCGCAGGTGCTCCGCGCCGGGGCGACGGGCGCGGAGGCGCTGCTGCTCCAGCCGGAGCCGGGCGGGGCGGCGCTGCTGCGGACGGGGGCGGCGGAGGTGTCGCAGGTGGCGGTCGATCCGCTGGCGCTGCTGCAGTCGGGGGAGGGCCACCCGCTGGATCAGCTCCCTGACGCCTCGCTGCTGGAGCCGCAGCAGCGCTGGGAATTGCCGATGCCCGCCGACCGGCGGATCGTGCGCGACCGGCTGACGCTCGCGGGCAGCGCGCCGCTGGCGGTGCTGACGGTGCGGGTCGGCGATCAGCAGGCGTCGATCCTCGTCCGGCGCCAGCCGATCCGGGTGGAGGCGCGCCGCCAGGGTTCACGGATCAGCGTCGCCGGGTTCGGCGCGGACGGCCAGCCGATCCGGGGCGGGACGCTCCACCTCATCGACGCGGGCAGCGCCGACGCCCCGGTCGGGGCTGTCCGCACCGTCAAGGCCGACGCCGACGGGATCTTCCGCGCCGCTGTCACCGGAGAGGTGCGGCTGATGCTCCAGCAGGGCGCGGGCCTCGGCTTCGCCGTCGTCCAGCCGGGCGGCGCCGACGCCCCCCCGGCGTGGGGGCGCATCTTCCCGCTCGACCGGGAGATGGAGCAGATCGCCGCCGTGATCCGCGTGCAGCTCGCCGGGCAGGGCCGCGCCCGCCTCCAGAGCATCAACCCCGACGGCAGCCTGCTGCGCGAGATCCCCGTCGATCTGGACGCGCTGCCGATGGTGGAGATCCCCGCCTCGGCAGGCGGGCGGCTCCGCCTGCTCTCCGATCCCGCCCCTCCCCCGCGCGCAGGCGCCCGCGCGGAGGCCGCCCCGGCGCTGGAATTGGACAGCCAGCCGCTCAGCCGGACGCGCCTCCGCGTCCCCGCCGCCCTCAGCGTCGAGCCCGACCCCGATCAGCCGGGACGGCTCAACGCCTCGCTGCTGACCTCCCTGCCGGTGCCGCCGGAGGGGCTGGCGATGGCGCTCGCCTTCCCAGGGCGCGGCGCGCAGCGCGCCGATGAGCCGGCGGCGCAGTCCGGGCCGCTCCGGCTCTCCCTCACGCCCGACCCGCTCGACCCGGCGCAGCCGCTCCGTGGCACCGCGACCGTCGGCGGGCTGCCGCAGGCGGGTATCGAGGTGGGCGCCCCGCCCGCAGACCCGCCGCCTGCGCTGCAGCTCCCCCCGCTCCTCGCCCTCGACGCCGCGCTGCCCCTGGCAGGATCAATGGATCCCGGCGGCTGGATCCTCGTCACCTGCGGCAGGGAGCGCCGCTGGTCAGAGGCCGGGGCCGCCAGCGCCCCCGCCAGCGCCTTCCGCGCCGGCCCCTGCGCCGCGCAGCGCTGGCAGGCGGGGCGGCTCTCGGCGCCCACCCGCTTCTTCGTCTCCGGCCCGGACGGCGCGTCGGGAGGCGCCTCAGACGTCGCCTCAGACGTCACCTCAGACGTCGCCCCGGACGGCGTCTGGCGCGGCCCCCCCGATCTTGTGGAGATCGACGGGGAGGCGCACATCCTGCTCCCCGGCGACCGGCTGCCCCTGCCCGCCCCTGCCTCCGTGCTGACTGCGGGCCGCCTCACCCTCCCGCTCGATCCCGCCGACACCCACAGCGCGGGCTCCCCGCTCCGCGACCCGGAATTGCGGGTCCTGATCGAGGGCGCAGCCACCCGCGCCGCGCCGGGCGGCGGGTCGGACGCCGTCATCGGGATCCGCGCGCCGGACGGCGCCGATGTGCGCGTCTGGGTGCAGGACGCCTCAGACTGGTGGGTGCTGGATCCCCTCGACCTTCCCCGGCTCCCCGGCCCGGTCGCCGCCGCGCGGCAGGACGACTGGGCGCCCGCCGATCAGATCGGCCAGCAGCTCGCGGCGGGGCTGCTGGAGGAGGAGGAGCGCCAGCGGGAGAGCCGGGACGCCGGCCGCATCTCCTTCGACTTCGACGCCGCGAACGAGGAGATGGGTCTCAGCGGCGACGGGTATGGCAGCGGTATGGGCGGGCTCGGCACCCGTGGCAGCGGGCGCTCCAGCTCCGTGTACGGCTCCGCGATCACCCTCAGCGCCGCGACGCAGCGGCTCCAGTACCTCGGCCGCAGCCTCGGCTGGCGCGAGGGCGCCGGCGACCTGTCGCTCTCCCTGCCCCCCTCGGTGACGCGCATCGCCGTCCACACCCTCACCCGCACCGCCGATGGCCGCTGGCAGGCCGATCAGCACACCATCGCCGTCCCCGGCCTCCCGGCCCTCGACGCCGCGCCGCCGCTGATCCAGCCCGACCTCCTGAGCGGCGCCGCCCGCCCGCCCGCGCCGCTCCTGATCCCCCGCGCCCTCTCCGCGCCGGGCGCCGCCCCCTCCCCCGCCGACAGCCTCCGCGCCCTGCTGTACGCAGCGCAGGACCCCGATCTGATCGCCGCCGCCCTCCTCGGCGATCCGTCGCTGGCCGGTGATCCGATCCTCGCCGCGATGGCCAGCCGCGCCAGCCACCCGCTGATCCGCGCGTGGCGCCGCCGGGCCGGTCAGCCCGTCGCCGCCGTCAGCGCCCCCGCCGCCGGCCGCCTGCTGAGCGGGATCGGGGACAGCGAGGTGGCCCGCCGGGCGGAGATCGCGCTGCAGCTCGCCCCGGACGCCCCCGATCAGGCGCTCTCCCTCGCCCGCCGCCTCGCCCGCGAGGAGCTTCCGCCCTGGGTGCGCGCGCGCGTCGGCCTCACCCTCGACCTGTGCGGCGCCGACGCCGCCGAGGTGGACGCGGCCCTCAGCGGCGACGACGCGGCCGTCCTGCTCGTCCGGGGCGTCCTCACCGGGGGGGCCGCCGACAGCGTCCCGCCCTATCCCCGCCTGTGGGACACCGCCGGCAGCCCCGGCGCCCAGCCCGTCGACCGCATGCTCGCCCTCCGCCAGCTCGCGCGCCGCCCGCCGCCGATCCCCGCGCCGATCAAGCTCCCGAAGCCCCCCGACCTCCCCGCCTGGGCCGAACCCCCGCTGGCTGAGTGGCAGGGCGTCCTCGCGCCGCTCCCCTACGAGCCCGCCTGGACCCCCGGCTTCGTCCCGACCGTCCCCGTGCCGACCGGGCGCGTCTTCACCGTCCGCTTCCAGATCCCGCCCTCCCCGCTCCCGGCCCGGCTGCGCTGCGAGGGCGACGGCGCGATCCCCGCCGAGCCCTGGCAGGCGCTCCCGCCCACTTCGACGGGCCAGCTCGCCGTCTGCCGCTACCGGATGCTCGCCGCCCCCGACACCGCCGCCGTCCTCTCCCTCTCGCTGCACCACCCGCTCGGCGCCACCGTCGCCGCCACCTCCCTGAGCGTCACCGCCACCACCCCCCGCAGCAGCGCCCCCGCCGACGCCTTCTATCCGGCGCAGCGCCGCTGGCTGATCGCCCTGCTCGCCCGCCAGGGAAACCGCACCGTCCGCGACGCGCTCGAACAGGAATTGCGCGCCCCCGATCTGTCCGAGGCCGAGCGCCTCCAATTGCTGAAGGATCGCCTGACGCTGGCATCCTTCTCCGGCGCCCCCGGCGCGGCCCCTGGCGCGGCCTCCGATCCCGCCGACCTGATCCGCGCCTTCGAGGCCCTGCGCGAGCGCGACCGCAGCTCCCCGGTCACCGTCGCCCTCGCCGCCGCGCTCACCCGCGCCTACGCCGCCGTCGGGGAGCAGGGCCGCGCCCTCACCGCCGCCCGCGTGGTGCTGGACGCGCGGTTCTCGCAGGACATGGAGCCGGTGCGGCGGCTGGCCGGGATCGGGATGGAGCTCGGCGCCGCCAGGCTGCTCAACGATCTCATCGCCCGCCAGCCCGATCTCCCCTCCGTCCTGCAGGCCCGCCTGCTGCTCGCCCGCGTCCTCGCCAGCCGCGCCGAGAACGGCCACCTTGATGCCGCGCTCGGCAGTCACCGTCGTCAGCGCGCGCGACGCGGTGCGGGCCGAGGAGGAGGCAGCACGCAGCATCGTGTCGGGGGGGATCGTGCGCGTTTGATGAAATCAAGCGAACGT
>JBEIQZ010000319.1:0-7234 GCA_040376255.1 Alphaproteobacteria bacterium | reverse complement strand
GGCGTGGCGGCAGCAGGCGGCGGATGTGGTGGGGGGGGCGGCCAGGAAGTAGGGATCACGGCGGCACGGCGAAAGGCGAAAGGCGGGAGGTGAATGGACTTCAGTTGTTGGATGGTCGGGGGTTATCAATCCTTTCTTCCCGCTCGGATGCAGGGAGGAGTGGACTTTTACTGTCGGTCCATTCGTCGGGACTGTTCCCTGACCCGCCCCGGCTGGCCCGGTGGATGCGGGGGACGTAAAACCGGAAGAGTTCCCGACATCACAGATATTACCGTCCCCCGCATTCACCAAGGGCTCGGGCCAGCCGCAGCGCGCCCCTGCGCGCGGGGGGAGGCATGGGCAACGCCCCATGCCGGTGCGGGGGGAGGCCTCTCCCCCCGCAAAAAACAATGCTGATGGTTTTGGATAAGTATGAGGTGCTGCAGAAGCTCGGGGAGGGCGCGACGGCCACCGTGTACCGGGGGCGTCACAGCACGATCGGGAAGGATGTGGCGATCAAGATCCTGCACCCGCACCTGTCGGCGTCGAGCCGGTACCGGGAGCGGTTCAACCGGGAGGCGAAGGCGGTCGGGCGGTTGTCGCATCAGAACATTGTTTCGATATTAGATTATTCCGGCCAAAATGCAGAAGAATGTTATATTGTTACAGAGCTGATCGACGGGCAGACGTTGCAGAGCTTGTTGCAGCAGCGGGGGCGGCTGCCGTCGGAGATCGTGGTGCTGATCGGGATGGAATTGGCGGCGGCGCTGGGGTTCGCGCACAGCCAGGGGGTTGTGCACCGGGATCTGAAGCCGGAGAACATCATGATCCGCCGGGACGGTCGGGTGAAGCTGATGGACTTCGGGGTGGCGCGGGTGCTGGACGAGAGCACGATCACGCTGGAGGGGTCGCTGCTGGGCTCTCCGGCGTACATGAGCCCGCAGCAGGCGCTGGACGCGCCGCTGGACGGGCGGTCGGATCTGTTCAGCCTGGGGACGGTGCTGTTCCACACGGTGACGGGGCATGTGCCGTTCGCGGGGAGCAACCCGTCGGTGATCCTGCGGAACATCATCGACGGGAACCGGCCGGAGGTGATGGAATTGGCGGCGGACACCGCGCCGGGGCTGGTGGCGGTGATCGACCGGCTGATGCAGGCGCAGCCGGACGACCGCTACCCGCGCGCGGAGGAGGCGCAGGAGGCGCTGGGGGGGTGTCTGGCTGAGGTGGGGCTGACCCCGGAGCACCCGCTGATCAACCTGCGGAACTACCTGCTGGAGCCGGACGCGACGACGCTGGCGCTCCAGAACCACCTGAAGACGGTGCTGCTGGCGAAGGGGCGGGAGCGGCTCAACGAGCACGACCACCTCGGGGCGCTCCAGCTGCTCAACCGGCTGCTGGCGATCGGAGAGGCGCAGAACGAGGAGAACCCGGAGGTCCTCGCGCTGATCCAGTCGCTCCACCAGTTGCCGGAGCCGCGCCCGCGCCCCTGGAAGGCGGCGGCGGGCGCGGCGTTCGGGGTGATCGCGATGGCTGCGCTCGCGTGGTGGATGTACCCGGACGCGCCGGTGCGGGAGGCGGGGGGGACAGGGGCGGCGACGTCGGCGGGGGCGGCTCCGGCGACTCCGCCGACAGCAGCGGCTCCGGCGACGGCGGCGGCTCCGGCGACGGCGGCTCCGGCGACAGGGGCGGCTGAGAGTCCGGGGACGCCGAAGGGGACGCCCAGGATTGCGGCGACGCCGCCGACTTTGGTGCGCCCCCCGCTGCCGCTGCTGACGGCGCGTTCGCCGGAGACGGCGCCATCGACCGGGCCGGGGTGGCTGACGCTGACGAGCCCGAGCTGGGCGGAGGTGTGGCTGGACGGGCGGCGGCTGGGGACGTACCGGAAGGGGCCGAGCAGCGAGTGGGTGGCGAGCCCGCAGAACCCGCTGGCGGTGGAGGCGGGGGAGCACACGCTGATGCTCAGGAACGATCACTCGGAGCCCAAGGAGGTGCATTTCACCATCGAGCCGGGGCAGAAGAAGCTGATCCAGATGGAATTGGAGCGGAAGCCGGTGCATCTGACGGTGAACCCGATGCTGCCGCGCGACTGCGCGGTGACCATCGGCAGCACCCACTACGACAGCGTGCGCGACTTCAACGGCAGCCTCAGCCTGAAGTCCCCCGCGCCCGACCTCCAGATCACCTTCGACTGCCCCCCGCCCATCGGCCGCCTCCGCAGCACCATCGGCCCCACGGACGGCGGCGAGACGCTCATCCTCCCGACCAGCATCCCCGCCGCCGGAGGGCGCCCCTGATGCCTGAGAGGATGCCTGCGATCCGGATGTCCCGATCTCCGGTCGGGCCGACCGGGCTGTCGTGCGAGCTGAGAGCGACAACAGGAACTTTTACCTCTATTCTGAAGGAGATATGGCGCGGCTGGCACCCGCATTGCTCTGTCCCTGTCGGCGGTCTGCTCCTGAGCAACCTGCCCCTCTGCAGCCTGCCACTCACCGGCTGCCTCTACTTCGGCCCCCTCCCCCGCATCCATGAGAACGAGCCACCCGTGATCGAACAGGCAATCCCCTCCGCTGGCCAGACCCTGATCATCAAGGATCAGCCGATCCAGATCGTGGTAATCGCCACCGATCCGGAGGGGGACGGGCTGGAATTCCTGTGGCGCCTCTCGGACGGCACCTCGCTGGGGCAGGCGCAGCGGATCGACGCGGGGGCGTCGCTGCTCGAATTGGTGCCGGGCGCGGAGCTGGACGAGGAGAGCCTCGACGGCGAGCAGCTCCTCTGCACGGTGCTGGATCTGTACCCTGGCGCGCCGGGCGCTGTCACTCTGAGCTGGCCCCTGGAGGTACCATGAACACGACCCTCATGCTGACACTCGCGATCATGGGCCTCTCCGGTTGCTCAAACGACAGCGCGGACGGGGCCTTCGACTCCGGCGGGCTGCTGGAAGGCTTCGATCCGCGCGCCTCGCTGCAGCTGGACGTCCAGCCCCCCGGAGCCACCGGCCTGCTGCCGCAGCGCCGCACCCTGACGCCGATGGAGTACGGCCAGTTCATCTCCTTCGACCTCGCCCCCACCGTCACGATCTCCGGCGCGCTCAGCGCGCATGTCGCCTACACCTGGGGCGCCAACGCCCCGACGAAGCTCCAGGCCATCGACGCCACGATCCAGACGCTCCACGCGGAGGTCCCGGCGGTGACGGTGCTGGTCGACAGCGAGGAGGGGACGGACAGCACTGCCTGGACGCTGTCCGCTCCGGCGGCCTCCGGCTACACGCTGGCCGTCGTACCGACCGGCGCGACCGGGCCGCTCTATGTGCAGGCGCTGGATCTGCGCGTCAGCCAATCGCTCACCCTGGAGCTCCCCGGCGGCTACCCGGTCTACGGCCGCGTCACCGGCACGGACGGCGCCCCTGTCCCCAGCGCGCCGATGCGCCTCGTCTACGACGACGGGAACAGCGGCGCCTCCGTCCGGAGCGCCGCGTTCCTCACGGACAGCACCGGCTGGTTCACCACCTGGGTCGCTGACCCCGGTGACTACCGGCTGGAGACGGTGGCAGGCCCGGCGGGCGCCACGCTGATCCCTGCGCTCTCCACCGACGTCAGCGTCGGCGAGGAGGGCGCTGCGGCGGACATCCAGATCGGCGCGCCGGTCAGCAGCGGCATCATCGGCAAGGTCGTCGACGACGACGGCCAGCCCATCGCAGACGCCCGCGTCCGGATCCGCTCCACCCGGCTCGACGGCTGCCCCGGCAGCTACGACCTGGACAGCGTGACCTCCCCGGAAGGCACCTTCTACCTCGAAGCCCTCCCCGGCGGCTACGTCCTGGAGATCATCCCGCCCTACGGGCGGCAGGACAGCCCGGTGCGGCGCGACATCGTCATCGGGGAGGTGCTGAGCCAGCTCGGCAGCCTCGCCCTTAGCGCCCCGCAGCCGCTCTCCGGCACCATCACCGCCGACGGCCAGCCGCAGGCCGGGGTGTTCCTCACCGCCACCGCCACCGACTTCGGCAACTACAGCTACTCCACCACCACCGACAGCAAGGGCCGCTACGCGCTCAACCTCCCGGGCGGCAACTACGCCATCCAGCTCACCCCGCCCGCAGGCTCCTCCTGGGCGATCACCCGCCGCAACCAGTTCACCAGCACCGACGCGGTGCTCCCGTTCTCCTCCGGCACCCCCATCGAGGGCGTCCTCACCGATCCGGCAGGCGAGCCGGTCGCGTTCTCGCTCGTCGAGATCAAGACCGTTGACGAGACTGTCCTCGGGCGGACCATCAGCGGGGAAGACGGGAGCTTCTCCATGAACGTCGAGATCCCCGTGCTGTTCGATGAGGATGACACAGGCGGCAACAACACGGACACCGGCGGCGACACCGGCGGCGACACCGGCAGCGACACCGGCGGCGACACCGGCGGCGACACCGGCAGCGACACCGGCGGCGACACCGGCGGCGGGAGCGACACAGGGCGTTAACAGAGCAGCATGCTCAGCATCGAAGACGCCATCGCCCGCATCCTCAGCCGCATCCCCCCGAACGGACGGGAGCGCCTCCCCCTCGCGCTCGCCTACGGGCGCGTCCTCGCCGCGCCGATCTGCGCGCGGCTGGATCTCCCGCTCTGGGACAACTCCGCGATGGACGGGTACGCCGTCCGCGCCGCCGACACCCCCGGCCCGCTCCGGGTGATCGACCGCATCCTCGCCGGGGAGGCCCCCCGCTGCCCCGTCCTGCCCGGCACCGCGATCCGGATCATGACCGGCGCCCCGATCCCTGAGGGCGCGGACGCCGTCGTCATGCAGGAGGACACGACCCGCGCCGACGGCTCCGACACGGTGGAGATCCGCAGCGCCGCCCGCCCCGGCCAGCACGTCCGCGCGCAGGGCGCCGACCTCCGCGCCGGGTCAGAGATCCTCCCGGCGGGCCGCGCGCTCAACGCGGGCGCGATCGGCCTCTGCGCGGCCATCGGCCTCTCCCATGTCACCGTCGCCCAGCGGCCCCGCGTCGCCATCCTCTCCACCGGCAGCGAATTGCGCGCCCCCGGCGAGGCGCTGTCTCCGGGCCAGATCTGGTCCAGCAACGACCTCGCCCTCGCCGCTCTCGTCGAGCAGGCCGGGGCCGTCCCCGTCCACATCGGCACCGTCCCTGACGACCTTCCGCTGACGCGCGCCGCCTTCGCCGACGCGCTGCGCTGCGGGATCGTGGTGTCCACGGGCGGGGTCTCGGTCGGGGAGCACGATTTTGTGAAGGAGGCGCTCGCGCTGCTCGGCGTCGAGATCGGGTTCTGGAAGGTCTGGATGAAGCCCGGGAAGCCCCTCGCCTTCGCCCGGACCGCCGATGACCGCATGATCTTCGGCCTCCCCGGCAACCCGGTGAGCTGCATGGTCAACTTCTTCCAGTTCGTCCGCCCGCTGATCCGCCGGATGCTCGGCGACCCCGCGCCCTTCCTGCCGATCCTCCGGGCGACCCTCACAAGACCCTGGCGGCGGCGCCCCGACCGCCCCGAGCTCGTCCGCGTCCGGCTCCACGTCCATGACGGCGACATCCGCGCCGACGTCATCGGCCACCAGGGCAGCGGCAACCTCGCCGGGATGGCGGCGGCCCACGGCTTCCTGCTCGCCGCCCACGACGCCACGGAATTGTCCGGCAGCGTCCCGGTGCAGGTCTTCGACACCGGCTTCCTCTCCGCTGCAGGATCGGGCTACCCCTGGACAGCGGCGCCCCCGCCCGATGAGGGGGAGTGCTGCTGAGCCCCGCGCCGGAGCGCCTCCCGGCCTTCATCCTCGCCGGAGGCCGCTCCAGCCGCTTCGGGAGCGACAAGGCGCGGTTCATCGTCGACGGCGAACCCCTCGCCCTCCGCACCGCCCGCGTCCTCCGCGCCTGCGGCCTCGCCCCGGTGCTGGTCCTTCGCGCGCCCCTCAGCCCTGACTTTGATCCTGGTATCCCTGAATTGCTGGAGCCGGACGCACCCGACCGGCACCCGCTCTACGGCGTCGCGGCGGGGCTGTCACAGGCAGCGGCGGCAGGCTTCATCTCAGCGGTGTTCTGCCCCTGCGACCTGCCCGACCTCGCGCCCGATCATGTGCTTCCCCTGCTGGAGACAACCCCGTCGCGCGCCTCGACACAGCCGCTCCTCTGCCACCTTCCGGTCACAGAGGCGGCGCGTGCGCTCGCGGCGGCAGCGGCGGGGTGGGCGGTGCGGCGCTTCATGGAGCGGGTGCGGTCGGTGGAGGTGGGAGAGATCCGGAATATGAATTCCATGCCGCCCGGCGTTATAGACCCCCGGAGGTGTTGATGCTCGTCCTGCTGTTCCTGGCCGGCCCCGAACCGAAGGAGTCCGCCGTCGACGACTCCGCCCCCTGCGACACGGTCACCTTCTACCTGGACAGCGACGGCGACGGCTTCGGCAGCGGCACCGGGGCCACGGGCTGCGAGGTCCCGACAGGCGGGGCGGCCAACGATACGGACTGCGACGACGGCGACCCGGAGGCATGTCCGGGCGCGACAGAGGTCTGGTATGACGGCGCGGATCAGGACTGCGACGGCAACGACGACGATCAGGACGGCGACGGACAGCCGCAGGGCTTCGACTGCGACGACACCGACCCCGCCATCTATCCGGGGGCGCTCGACCCGGCGGGGGACGGGGTGGATCAGGACTGCGACGGTTTCGACGGGGTGCCGGGCGGGGACGCGGACGGGGACGGCTATGAGGCGGGGATCGGGCCGGATGGGGACTGTGACGACGGCGATCCGGCGGTGAACCCCGGCGCTGAGGAGATCTGCGGGGACAACGTCGACGGCAACTGCGACGGGCTGGCCTGCGGGATGGGGTCGGGGAGCCTCTCCGGCGCGGCGGCGCGCTACGACGGGACAGGGGCGGGCGCCTACATCGGCTACTTCATCGACGGCGGCGACACCGACGGGGACGGGGTGGCCGAGGTGCTGGTGGGGAGCTTCGGCCAGGGCGTCTGGATGTGGGCCGGGCCGCACAGCGGGCAGGAGCCGGTGGGCGGCGCGGACTTCATGAGCACCGGCAGCGAATTGACGCTGGCCGTGGCGCTGATCGACGAGTCCGGCGACGGGCGCTCCGAGATCGCCGTCGGGCTGGAGGACGGCAACACGCGCATCGTCGCCATCCTCCCCGGCGAGGTGCGCGGCAGCTACGACCCCTCGACCGCCTCCACCCTGCTCACCGGCAGCAGCAGCGACCGCCTGGGCGAGCTGATCGTCACGGCGGACGCCGAGGGCGACGGCGGCGAG
>JBEIQZ010000860.1:0-1546 GCA_040376255.1 Alphaproteobacteria bacterium | reverse complement strand
CTATGTGGCGCTCGGGCATATGCACTGCCCGCAGGAGGCCGGCCGGCCGGAGCTGGTCTACAGCGGCGCGCCCTACCCGCTGGGGATGGACGAGGACTACGCGCACCGGGTGGTGGTGGTGGATTTTGCGGCGGAGGAGGGCAGGGCGCGGCTGGGGCTGCGGGGCGTTCCGGTGCCGCGCCGGGCGGGGCTGTGGGTCTGGCCGGATCGGATCGGGGTCGCGCCGGGCGCCGCGCTGGTCGCCGCGTCGGCTGCGGGGGCCAGGGCGATCAGCGCCGGGACGGCTGAGGAGGCGGAGGCGTGGGCGGCGGGCCTGCCCCCCCGCGATCCGCAGCAGCCGGAGTGGTGCCGCCCGTTCCTGGAGATGCGGGTGCGGGACGCCTCGCGCACGCCCGCGCTCTGGGAGCGGCTCAGCCGCCGTCTGCGGGACAAGGCGCCCCGGCTGGTGCGGCTGCACGACGTCCGGAGCGGGGGCGCGCGGGGCCGGAGCGGGGGCGGGGAGGTGCTGGAGCGGCTGAACCCGGAGGAGGTGTTCAAGCGGCGGTGGCGGCAGGAGCACCCGGAGGGTGCGCCGCCGCCGGAGCTGCTGGAGGCGTTCCACCGGCTGGTGGAGCAGGCTGAGCGGGAGGGTTCGTGAGGATCCTCGGCGTCCGGGGCGAGAACCTCACGAGCCTGGAGGCGTTCTCGGTCGATCTGGATCGCGGGCCGCTGGCCTCAGCGGGGGTGTTCGCGATCACCGGACAGACGGGGGCGGGGAAGAGCACGCTGCTGGACGCGATCTGCCTCGCGCTCTACGGGCGGACGCCGCGCGCGCCGGGGGGGAAGGGCGGTGTGCCGGTGGGGCGGGAGGGGGAGATCGAGGGGATGCACTGGACCTCTTCGCTCGATCCGCGCGGGCTCCTGCGGCGCGGGGCGGCGCGGGGCTGGGCGGAGGTGCGGTTCATCGGGCGGGACGACGCGGTGTACCGGGCGCGCTGGGAGGTGCGGCGCGCCGGGAATCAGCCGGACGGGGCGCTGCAGTCCGCCACTCAGCTCCTCATCGACGAGCGGCAGGGCGTCCCCATCGGCGGCGGCTTCAAGGAGGTGAAGGAGCTGATCGAGGATCGGATCGGGCTGTCGTTCGAGCAGTTCCAGCGGGCGGTGCTGCTGGCGCAGGGAGAGTTCGCGGCGTTCCTGCGCTCCTCCTACAACGAGCGGGCGCAATTGCTGGAGAACCTCACCGGCCAGTGGATCTACTCGCGCATCTCGCGGCTGGCGTTCGAGCAGGCAAAGCGCGCGAAGGAGGAGGCGGACAGCCTGGAGCGGCGCGAGCAGGAGATGCAGCAGGCGCTCCTGCCGGCGGCGGCGATCGCGGAGATGACCGCGCGCAGGCAGGCCGCTGAGGAGGCGGAGCGGTCGGGGCGGCGGCGGCGGGAGGAGGCGCAGGCGGCGGGCGGCTGGTACCGGCAGCGGGATCGGGCGGAGCGGGAGCGGGCGGAGCGGGAGCGGGCGGCGGAGGGGCAGGCGGGCGCGGGGCAGGCGGCAGAGGGGCAGGCGGGGCAGGCGG
>JBEIQZ010000274.1:0-8062 GCA_040376255.1 Alphaproteobacteria bacterium | reverse complement strand
GGCTGGATCGGCTGGCTGACCCGCCGGAGCCTGGGGCGCGGCAGATCTTCCTCGATGGCTGCACCTTCCGGTGCCGCTCCGGCGACCGGGAGCGCAGCAACCACCTGTCGGCTTCGGCAGAGCGGGAGGTGCGGGCGTTCACGGTGGAATTGTGTGGGACGGCGGAGCGGGCGGAGTGGGAGGCGACGCGGGGGGCGTTCTCTCAGCTGCGGCGGTATCTGCACTGAGAAGGATGTGGCTTTGATTATCAGGGATCACGGCTCCTGCCCGTCTGCTGCCGGTGTTCCAATAAGCGGCTGCTGGAGGCGCGTAGCGGGGGGCGTTGGGGCTGCCAGCACGCCGGGGATGGCCTCTTGTTTTCAGTGTTCCGTCCAACCCCGCGCCAGCCCCGGATGTGGCAGCCGGGGTCCCCCCGCGTCAACAGCCTCCTGCTGTCGCGTTGTCTGCACTTGCGACAGAATCAGGACTGGACTTCCCGCACCCACCGCTCCACCGCCTCCGCCTCCGCCGGGATGTCCGCCGACAGGTTCAGGCAGCCGTCCTCCGTGACCAGGATGTCGTCCTCGATGCGGACGCCGATGCCGCGATACCGCTCGGGGACGGTGAGGTCGTCGGGCTGGAAGTAGAGGCCGGGCTCGACGGTGAGGACCATGCCGGGGCGGAGCTTGCCGAAGCGGTAGGTCTCCTGGCGGGCCTTCGCGCAGTCGTGGACGTCGATGCCGAGCATGTGCGAGATGTTGTGGAGGCTGTAGCGGCGGTAGAACTGGTTGGTGTCGATCAGCGCCGTGGCGGCGTCCGGGAGGATGCCGAGGCGTTCGAGCCCTTCGGCGAGGACGCGCATGGCGACGCGGTTGGGGTACATGAAGTCGTTGCCGGGGCGCACCTCGGCGATGGCGGCGCGCTGGGCGGCGTAGACGAGGTCGTAGATCTCGCGCTGGGCAGGGGAGAAGGCGCCGGAGATGGGGAGGGTGCGGGTGATGTCGGCGGTGTAGAGGGTGTGGCCCTCGACGCCGGCGTCGAGCAGCAGCAATTCGCCGGGGCGGAGCGGGGCGTCGTTCCGCGTCCAGTGCAGGATGCAGGCGTTGCACCCGGCGGCGGCGATGGTGCCGTAGCCGACGTCGTTGCCCTCGGTGCGGGCGCGCCCGTAGAAGGTGACCTCCACCTCCCGCTCCGAGCGGAGGCGCGGCAGGGCGCGGATCACGTCCTCGAAGCCGCGCTTCGTGGAGGCGATGACATCGGTGAGCGCCTCCACCTCAGCGGCGTCCTTGCAGAGCCGCAATTCGGCGAGCGCGGCGGCGAGCGCCTTGTCGTCGGCGAGCTGCGCCTCATCGGCGGGCAGCAGCCGGTCGAGATCGTCGCAGAAGCCGCGCAGCAGGCGGGACTTCGGGCCGTGAGTCCCCCCCCTCCGGTGCAGAGCAGGCACAGCGGAGCGCGTCAGCGCGGAGCCAAAAACAACCTTGCGGCGTTGTACGGGCGCGGGGGACGCAGCCCGGAGCTTGCGGAGCGGGCGAACGGGCTTCGGACCCACGTGCGCGTACAACGCCGCGAGCGGGCAGGCATCGTGGACGGCGAAGCGCGCGGCGCTGTGGGGGACGCCGAGGCGGCGGCCGACCCAGAGCTCCCCCTTGTTGCGGTCGGTGAAGAAGGAGATGTCGTCGCGGCTGACCGGCTCCACGAACAGGAGGTCGCGGTGGCCGGCGGGCAGCGGCTCCAGCACCAGCACGCAGTCCGGCTCGTGGTTGCCGGTGAGCCAGGCGAAGTCGGAGCCGGGGCGGAAGCGGAACGTCGTGTCGTTGGAGCGGGTCTTCTCGTGGCCGGTGGGGATGATCAGCCGCTCACCGGGGAACAGGGCGGAGAGGGCGCGGCGGCGGGCGTAGAAGGCGTCCGCGTGAGCGACCGGCGCGGGCGCAGCAGGATCGAAGGGGCGCCAGCCGGTCAGCAGGAAGGCGCGGAGGGCGTCCGGTACGCCGCTGTCATGGCTGGCAGGGGTTCCGGTCGCGGCGGGGGCAGCGTCAGCGGGGCTGCCCGCCTCCGGCGCGGGGCGGAGGTCGTCAGCGGGGGCGGTGTCGGCAGGCTGAGTCATGGGCGACGCTTAATCTGTTCCCGCGTGACGATCAGCAGGACGATCAGTTGTCGCAGATGACCGGCACCTTGGAGGGGTACAGCATCCCGGAGGAGGCGCACATCTCGTGCGGGAACACGACGTCCTCCCCGGTGTCGTTCTCCCAGGTGCAGGTGACGCGGAAGGTGTCCCCGGCGTTGAAGGTGAGCGGGGCGCTCATATAGTCGTTGACCGGGGGGGCGTCGCGGTAGCTGGCGTCCCACGGATCGACGCTGTAGAGCAGCTCGCTGCCGTCTGTGAGGACGCGCTCCACCTCGATGTGGCGGCCCAGCTCGTGCATGTGGCCGAGGAGGAACATGACGCTGTAGGCGTCGGGGACGCTGCACTCGACGGACTGGGTGGTCGGGCCGGGGGGCAGGACGAGATCGGTGCGGGTGAAGGCGAAGGGGGCGGTCCAGGTCAGGACGTCGTCCTCCGGGATCAGGCCGAGGTTGATGGCGTCCTGCATGAGGACGGCCTGATCGGAGGTGTTGACGTAGTGGAGCTGCATCATCCAGCGCGAACCCTCGTTGAGCGCCGCCGCCATGCCCTCCGGCATGGTGAACAGGTTCTCGCCCGCGCCGAAGGTCGGGGCGAAGAGGATGGGATCGACGGTGGTCATGATCGGCCCGGCGAGGTCGGTGCAGTCCTCGACCATGCCGTCGGGGGCGGTGTCCGCGTCGATGGTGCTCTCGAACAGGACGATGTGGTGGCCGTACTGCGCCTGGAACACATCGAACTGGTGGATGCCGACGTCGGGGCCGGTGTAGGTCCCGTAGTAGCAGAACATCTTGTCGCTGTAGGGCGGGATCACCACCTCCGGCCCCCACAGGGTCATGCCGCCCTCCGGGGTGGCCGGGATGTCATCGGCGGTCAGGCGCAGATCGAGCGGGGTGGTCCCGGCGGTCCCGGCGCTGTCGGCGTTTTTCACCCCGGCGGAGCAGGCCAGCATGGCGGGCAGGGAGAGCAGGGGCAGGGAGAGCAGGGAGATCATCGGGCGACTCCATCGCAGATCCGGGGGACTTCACTGGGGTAGACCATCGCCACCCCGTCGCACATCTCATGCGGGAAGAGGATGGCCTCGTCGGTGTCGTTCTGCCAGGCGCAGGTCGTCCGCATCACTGTCCCGGCGGGGACGAGGAAGCTGCCCTCCTCGTAGATGTTGGTGGGCGGCAGATCGCGCATCTCCGGCATCCAGGGGTCGATGCTGTAGCGGTTGGTCAGCACCTCGCCGCCCGCGCCGCCCTGATCAGCCTGATCGACCTGATCGATGCTGATCCGGGTCCCCCACTCGTGCATGTGGCCCTGGAGATAGAGATAGTAAAAATCGTCGTCGAAGGAGCAGTCGAAGCTGACCTCCAGCGCGCCCTGCGCCGGGATCTCCATGTCTGCGTAGTTGTAGACCAGCGGCGCCGTCCAGATCGCCACCTCGTCCTCCGGGATGGTGTCGGAGACGCCGATGTCGCGCACAAGGAGCGCCTGATCGGTGGTGTTGAGGTAGTGGGACTGCAGGACGTAGCGCTGGCCGCTGCGGAGCTTCGCCGCCATGCCGTCGGGGAGCGGCAATTCGAGGTCGTTGGTGTTGCCCGCCGTGTTCAGGATGAGCGGGTCCATGTCCTGCATCGCGACGGTGCCGGTCGATGTGCAGTCCGCGACGTCGCCGTCCGCGAACACGTCCGTCCCGAGGGTGGTCCCCATCAGCACCATGTGGTGGCCCCCGGCGCCCTGCCAGGTCTCGAAGGAGTGCATGCCGATGTCGGGGCCGGTGTAGGTGCCGAAGACGCAGACCATCGTGTCGGTGTACGCCGGGATCACCGTCTCGGGGCCGAGCCACATCATCTGATCGGCGGTGAGCGCAGGCAGATCATCGGGATTGACGCGGAGGTCGACGGGGGCGGGGCCGGTGTCTGCGGCCTTGCTGTCGGGTTCCGGCGCGCAGGCGAGGAGCATCCAGATCATGACGGGTTCAGCGCCCCCATATCGACGGTGAAGGGTGTCTCGGTGTCCGGCGTGACGGTGACCCGGTTCTCGTTGGGGAGGGTGATCGGGTCGTTGTAGTCGCAGTCGTTCCCGTCCGAGTCGAGGCAGCCCAGCAGCCAGAGCTTCTCAGCCGGGAGGGCGTCCGACGTCCACAGCGCGCCGGTGGGGCCGCCGACCGGGTCGCCTGAGGCGCCGCTCAGGTCGACGCCCTCGACGGTGATATCGACGACGGACACCGCGCCCTCGACCGGGCCGATGGCGGTGGCGTCGAGGCAGCGGTAGAGCGATCCCCGGAACGTGCCGACCGGCGGCTCGTCCATGACGGCGATGTAGTCCTCCTCCATCTGGAAGGAGACAGAGATCGTGCCGGTGGCGCCGTCTACGACATCGCAGGGGTCGTCACCTGTGTCACCGGTGCCGCTGTCGGTGCTGCCGGTGGTTCCGGCGCTCTCCTTCGGGTCTCCGGTACACGCGATCAACAGCAGCAGCATACGCACCTCTGCGCGGCATCATGGGCGATCCGGGCCGCCCTGTCAACCGCGCAGCTCAGGGCACCCGCACGCGCCGCCGCCCCTCAAAGCCGCCGCCCTCCATGACCGTCCCGTCCGGCAGGTGGACGGTGAGGCGATCCACGGTCTGCGCGGCCCCGAGGCCGAAGTGGGCCAGCGGCTTCGCGGTCACGCCGTAGGACACATCGGCGGTGAGCCGCCCGACCTGCAGCCGCCCGCCCGCCTCCAGCTCCAGCCACGCCCCCTCCGGCCCCTCGACCTCCAGCCAGCCCGCCTCCGTGCAGCCCTCCGAGATCAGCCACGCCGGGCGCCCGTCCACCTGGGAGATCAGCAGATCCAGCACCCCGTCCGCGTTGACGTCCCTCGGCAGCACGCTGCGGTACGACCCGACCTGCGGCATCCCCGACTCCGCCCCGATGTCCACCCAGCTCTCGCCCTCGCGCCGCAGCAGGTTGGTCGGCCAGTCCACCACGTTCGGGTTCTCGATGGTGCCGCCCCAGAAGTCTCCCTGCAGGACCGCGATCTCCCGCTGCCCGTCGTTGTCCATGTCCTCCGCCGCCATCCCCCACGCCATCCCCAGCCGGTCGGTGATGGTGTTGAAGCCGGTGCTGGTCGTGACGTCCACGAAGCTGCCGTCCGGCTGGCCCTGGAGCAGCAGGTTCGTGCCGGTGCCGGAGATCAGCAGATCCCAGGTGCCGTCCCCGTCCACGTCGGCGGTCTGACCGGCCATGAAGCTCTGGACGACCCCGCAGGCGCAGTTGCCGGTGCGCTCCAGCAGGTACCCGTCCTCCACCGCCCACATGATGTCGCCGCCGTAGTCCGGCCCCATGTCGTTGGTCACGTGGACGCGGTGCAGCAGCCCCTCCGCCGAGGCGTCCGCCGCCGCAGAGGGCGGCACCCACATCCCGTCGAACCCCCGCCGCCGCGCCGGGAGGCCGAGCGGCGCGCCCAACTCCCAGCCGCCGTCCGCTGTGCCGAGCAGCACGAAGTCCTCGACGATGGGATCGTTGAGCGTCACCGCGCCGCCGTTGAGCACGACGAACAGATCCAGCAGCGCGTCACCGTTGATGTACATCGGGATGAACTGCTTGGCCGAGGACGTACCGATCACATACCAGTCCGGCATCGACGGCAGATCCTCATAGCTGAAGATCATCCCGTTCCAGTTCAGCATTGCAGCCATCGGACCGCCCAGCCAGAGCTGCCAGCTATCCCCCCGCTCTATCCATAGCGGCGCCCACGCCTCCGCCGCGAACGGGACGCGCTGCATTGGCTGCCCCTCCGGCCACCGGTACAGCATCGCGCCATCGCCGTTGAAGAAGATCAGCAGGTCGTCGCTGCCGTCCCCGTCGAAGTCGGCCCAGACCATCGCCCCGCCTTCCAGGTGATCGCCGGGGACGGAGCGCCCGGTCAGGCCGCGCGCCTCCGCCTCGTCCTGCCAGGACGGCGCGACCGGGCTGTCACACGCCTGGACATCCCCGAGGGTGAACGGGGCATCCAGATCTGCGGTCAGGGTGTCGCTCTTTTCCGGGTCAGCGCAGGCAAACAGGAGCAGCATGGCGGAGAGTATACCTGCAGCGCAGGGCGCCGCGCCCTACTGAGATCACTGAGAGATCATCTTAGTGAGCGACCCGTACTGCCGCACCTTGAACCATGTAAGCTCGCCGCGCTGGAAGTAGCGCAGCGCCACCTTGAACATGCGGACGTAGTTGGCGGCCCAGGCGAGGTAGAACACGACATCGACGTGCTGCTTCCAGAACTCCCGCTCGTCGATCAGGCGGCGGATCAGCGGGCGCGGGACAGAGTTCTTGGAGGCGAGGCAGTAGAGGGCCAGGTAGAAGCGATCCTCATCGGAGCGCGGCCAGTCCATCGACACGCGGAACTGGTGCCACGCCTTGTTGTTCGTCCCCTCGACCTCGTCCAGCCCGATGGTGCCTTCGGCCAGCATCTTCTTGGTGAGGGCGGTGCCGGGGAAGAAGTTGAGCGAGTAGAAGTAGATGGAGTAGGGGCGCGGCAATTCCAGCAGGAACTCGGCGGTCTCCAGCTTCATCTCCTCGGTGGCGAACGGGTTGTCGATGATGACATCGTAGACCACGTCCAGCTTCATCTCCCGGTTGGCCTCGGCGAACTTCATGATCGCGTTGTTGCCGGGGGAGCGGTTGTGCAGCTCCTTGCTCTCCTTCGAGGAGCCGGACTCGATCCCGGTCTGGACGCGCACGAGGCCCGCGCCCATCAGGCGCTTCAGCATCTCCGGGCGCATCATCGGCGGGATCAGCAGGCACTCGAAGGGCAGGCCGATCTGGGCGGGGTACTGCTGGAGGAACTGCTCCATCCACTCCTCGCCGAAGGCGAAGGAGGTGTCGTCGTCGATCTTGATGCGGGCGGTGCGGGGGAACCGCTGCTTCATGTAGGTCAGCTCGCCGAGGATGTGCGGCACGGAGCGGGCGCGGTAGAACTGCTTGCCCTTCTCGTTGTACACATCGCGCAGGATCGAGACGTAGCAGTAGGAGCAGTTGTAGGGGCAGCCGCGCGAGAAGTAGATGCGGTACTCAGCGGTGCGCTTCCAGGGCTCCTCGTTCTTGACCTTCCCCTTCTCGATATAGAACTTGTTGTCGTCCTCGACGTCGGGGTAGGGCAGCCAGTCGAGATCCTGGATCAGCGGGCGGGGGCTGTTCTTGTGGATCTCGCCGCCCTTGTTGGCCCAGATGTTCGGGATCTTCGTGGTGTCCTCGCCCTTGGAGAGCGCGGTGGCGAGATCGACGGCGGCGGGCTCGCCCTCGCCGACGCAGACGTAGTCGACGTGGGGGATGCAGTCATCGGGCGAGGAGGTCGGGTGGATGCCGCCCCAGAGGACGGGCGTGGAGGGGAAGCGCGCCTTTATGCGGCGGGTGACCTCCTGCGCCATCGGGTAGAGGCTGGACATGAAGCCGATGCCGACAAGATCGGCCTGCTTGTCGCGGATCAGGTCGAGCGCGAGGTTGATCTCCTTGTCGGAGGGCATCTCAAGCTGGTTGTGGACCCAGTCGCGCAGGAAGATGATGTGGGTGCGGAACCCGGCGCGCTGGAGGGCGGAGGAGATGTAGCGGATGCCCGCGTTCTCGACGCTGTAGATGGTCATGAGGACGACGGTGAACGGCTTGCTGCCGTCGGGGCCGCGCTCGGGGTTCTTCGGCCTGAGCCAGTCGGTATCTGCCACCATCACGCACCTCCTGCATGCCCGGTCTCCGCCGGGGTCGCGCGCGGTATATCCGGCTTCAGCATCCTCAGCCCGGCGTTGGCCTTGCGCCAGAAGTCCTGCGGCCCCCGGATCTGCATCAGGTTGCGGGCGACGAACTTCGGGCGCCAGTAGAAGCGCCGGTAGGCGGAGTTGAGCATCTGGCGCAATTCCTGGCGGCTGAAGTGCTCGTCCCAGACCTGCGCCTTGAAGTCCTCGGTGGGGGCGCGCATGAACGACATCCAGGGGTCGAGCTTC